>LRSK01000252.1 GCA_001563325.1 Candidatus Thorarchaeota archaeon SMTZ1-83 | reverse complement strand
AGAGTAGAGTGGGTATCAGCTGGCGAGGGCAAGAAATGGCAAGGGATCATGACCCAGATGTCAGAGGTCGCTGAGAAGAATAGAGAGGCCTCATCAGCTGCTGCGAAACCAAAGAAGAAGCCAGTATCGAAGAAGTCGACCAAAGCCAAGGCGGCAACGAAGAAAAAGCCGAAGAAGCCGACCGAGAAGAAACAGTCGAGGAAATAGGTGACAACAGTGACAGATAATGCAAAGAAGAAACAGATCGACGAACTCCGGGAGGCGGCCAGACCATGTTTTCAGTGCGGCATCTGTGCCTCTTCTTGCCCAGTTTTTCGAGTCGCGCCAGACGTGAATCCGCGGCTGGCTGTTGACTCCATAGTTTCCACGGGTCAAGTTGCTGAACAAGGGAACGAGTGGTTGTGTGCCTATTGTCTGATGTGTGATCAAAGATGTCCAATGGGCATCTCTCTGGCGGACATTCTTATCAAGCTCAAAAACATCTCTTCGGCCGAGGGAAAGGCACCATCTAGTGTAGTTCAAGCCGTTGAATCTCTTTTCACGACAGGGATTATAGCCCTAGGTTCCACAGGGGTGGACAGAAAAAGGAGTCAGCTTGGATTGCCTGAGCTACCCAAACCAAATCCGGAGCATATCGAGAAACTGTTCAGGGCGACAGGAGCAATGGAGATTCTTGAGAAGAACCTCGCCAAGGAGGGCTCCGCACAGTGAAATTCGCCTTCTTTCCAGGTTGTACGATGGCGTATCGTCTACCCTTTGCTGAGAAGTCAGTGAGAATGGTAGCGCCTCATCTTGATATTGAGCTCGTCGATTTGCCATTCACATGTTGTCCCGAGCCCAACGGAATCCGCTCGTTCTCTGATGAAACTTGGCTTGCGTTCGCTGCCAGAAACATCGCATTGGCAGAGGAGGAAGAGCTAGATATCCTGACCACCTGCGCAGGCTGTCATGAATCCCTGACGATGGCAAAACATGAGATTGACACAGAGTCTTCCAAGAGAGAGATCGTCAACCAGAAACTCTCTGACATAGGGATGGAGTACAAGGGCACTTCGAGAATAATCCATCTGCATCAGCTGCTTCACGATACGATGGGGGTAGAGGAGATTGAGAAGAAGGTTGTAAGGCAAGTCCCTATGCGCGTGGTTACACATACAGGATGTCACTTGCTTAGGCCAGAGGAGATTCTCCAAGTTGACTGCGCCGAAGCTCCTGCCAAACTTGACCGTCTGGTGGAGGGGCTTGGCATGGAAGCTCTAGAATACATGGACAAAACGATGTGTTGTGGAGCAGGGTTACGTGGTTATGCCTCCGATACAGCTTTCGCAATCCTGAAGGAGAAGCTAACAAGCATGATGATGGTGAACCCCGATGCGGCGGTAGTGTTTTGTCCGACTTGCTTCATCTCATTTGAGGCCGGACAAAAGATTGTGAACAGAATGTTTGGTACCGACTTCAAGATACCAGTCTACTACTACACTGAGTTGTTGGCTGTAGCAATGGACCTATCTGATGTTGCAACCGTTCTGGCAGGACACAGGGTCAAACCAGACACGCCACTAATTGATAGCCCGGCCCAAGAAACAGGAACACCTTCTACGTCTTAGTGAAGGTCTAGTAGGTCTTCTAGGACGCGGATATGAAGGCACCTTGGTCTCGGTTCCGAGTTGACTAGACTGGGCAATTACTCTCGTCTGTATCCTAGAATCTGTGTGTGACTACCTCTTCTGGCGAGCTCTCTCTCTATTCTCTGTGTGCATTCTTGAGCGTGACTAGATCTAACCTAAGATCGTTGTCACTATCAGTTTTGATGCTGTGTGGAAGCATGACAGGGATAACCTGTCTTCGGCCAATTTCGGTTCTATTCCTCATTGCAATTGCCTTCTAGTAAGAGAACATGCTGGACGACACTATATTCGTGGTTTTTGCTAAGTACTATGTTGTTTCAACATGTAATTAACCGTCAATGATTTCGCTCATTGAATTAAGGACTGTTACTCATGTCTAGGCCCCGGTTGCATTTCGGAAGTTTATGGCCGCTTCAGAGCTTCACATTGTTACTCCTCGAATCGATTCGAAGGATTGTTTGTCATCGGAGGGTTCTTCAACACATCGCCATCCAACCGAGCGGACATCAAGACATGATTTGTGCTCGCAAGGGAGCGATTAGAGAGAGATGAACTGCATGGACCTAACCGTGGCTATCTTGGCAGGTGGTGACTCCTCACGCTTCAAGTCCAAAAAGAGTATGGCCAGGTTCAGGGGAAGACCACTAATCTCACACATGATTGAAATCGCGGGTCAACTGTCAGACAATGTATTGGTTGTCGTTTCCAACGAGGCAGATAGTAGTGCCCTAAGAGAATCTGTCGAAGAAGCGATGTTGGTTGTAGATCCTGATGATTCGGTGAGATGTGCATTGACTGGAGCAATCACAGCATTCGAACATACAGACACTCGCTACACGCTTTTGTTGCCTGTAGATACTCCACTGGCAAATGTGCATCTCCTCAGGACCCTCTGTGATTTGCGAGAGGGACACGGAGCAGTTGTCCCTTCGTGGCCCTCTGGTTACATCGAGCCTCTTCACTCGGTCTATTTGTCAGAGCACGCATACTCTCAAGGTTTGGTTGTATCCAAGGCCGGCAGACACAGAATGAGAGATCTCCTTGATGGTCTATCAAACGTAATGTACGTTTCGACGATTGTACTCAAGGAGATTGATCCCGAGCTCACCACGTTCACAAACATCAACACGGAACCGGATCTTAGAGAGCTAGAGAAGAGCACAACTAGGGGAAGCTAGATGTCTGGGTACTCGTGTCGAATCCTGCAAGTACCCTCATGACCCACCATGCATGGACCATACGGATCCTCGGGGGTGCATCGTTTGCCGAACAGAGCACATTCATTGGGGTCTGTGATACCGAGAATCACTTCGTGGCATCTGCATCCTGGTAGGATGTCAACGGATTCTTTTGGAGGGATCTCAAAGCAAAGTCGCGCATCATACTCCCCATACTCTTCACGAAGATAGTAGCCAGAATCACTGATGACTCCAAGGCCCCTCCACGATGCGTCACCTAGTTGAAACACCTTGTCCAGAACAGCTTGAGCAGCAACATTACCTTCTGGTCTGACCACTCTTGTGTATTCATTCTCTGAATCTGCGCGTCCATCATTGATCTGCTGTAATATCATCCGAACGGACTCCAAGACATCCAATGGTTCGAAACCCGCTACCACGCATGGAACACGATGCTTCTGCGCAAATGGTTGAAAGGCGTCTGAGCCGATTATGGCACTTACATGACCAGGGGTGATGAAGCCGTCAACACCGAAATCGTCGATATCAACCAGTATCTCCATT
Source organism: Candidatus Thorarchaeota archaeon SMTZ1-83 (assembly GCA_001563325.1). The sequence continues at coordinate 27,756 of LRSK01000252.1, read as the reverse complement.
GCAGGCGGAATCACCTTGAGTGAGGTTAAGACTGAGAAGTTGCTAGGTGGGCCTCTAAGGACCTCAGCAGCGATTGTGGGAGCAGTTGTTTCAAATCCAACTCCAATGAAAACGACCTTGCAGTCGGGATTCCTCCTTGCAATCTCGACAGCCTCGCTTACACCATACACTACTCGTATGTCGGCCCCGGCACTTCGCTCTTTCGCCAAAGAAGAGTCGGTTGATGGCACCCGGATCATGTCACCAAAGGTTGTCACGGTGCGTCCCTGTCGTGCGAGTTCTACAGCCACATCAACATCTTGGGCTGAGCAAACACAGACGGGACATCCCGGGCCAGCCACTAGACTGATGCCTTCCGGAAGCATGGACCGAAGTCCGTGCCGGCCTATGGTGTCCTCATGAGTTCCGCAGACATGCACAATCCTAGTTCTTCTCTCGGCGTTCAAGCGTTCAATCTCTTTGCTGAGAGTCTTAGCATGCTTCGAGCTTCTGAACCCGGACTGATTCATCATCTGGCTTTCAAAAGGTTCTAAGGCCGTGCCCACATAAAAGAAAGCTCTTCTGGACTCTCTCATTCCTTTGACTTTGCATCATCCAGGATAACGATAGACTCCCCAAGGGTGACAGACAGCCGGCCAGCTAGTTCTTGCGGGGTGATATCTGGATTCCTAGTCAGTATGACTTCCCTGGTGTATCCTGTAAGACTAGCATAGCGAGGGTTCTCTCTCGCTGTTTCAACAAGAATGTCCCACAAAGGATGGGTCTTGAAATCAGTAAGGTTGATCTCAATGTGGCGCGTAGAATTGGTCTTAGTTCGGAGCGCTCGAGCCTTCTTTCCAGAAACTGACTCATTTTCAGAAGATGGTCGTGTGAGTCGTTCCTGCTTCAAGTCTGCTTCCCTTACCTTGTCCCGGCGTGTGTCTTAGGTAGAGGACTACTGGCTCAATGTGTATATCAGTGATATAAGGCTTCGGGCGTTAATCATCGCTGAGTACGGTTTGGCGGGCTGGGAAGTGGTCTGCACATCAAAGAGGCGGGACCAACACACTCACACAGCAACATGCCGCGACGTAAGGTTTAACAGGAGTCTTCTAAACGGGAAGGCAAAGCAATCAGACCGATGGGTCAATTTCGGAGTATGGAATTATTGCCTCAAGGCATCAGAAGAATCGTTCTTGACGTGCTGAAGCCTCACACCCCTAGGCTCACTGACCTTGCCCTCATGCTCTCAAGGGACGAGAACGTGAATGGGTTGAATATATCTCTGAAGGAAGTGGATCAGAACACAGAGAGCATCACCATAACACTAGAGGGTGATGATCTGCAATACGAATCCATCAAGGAAATCCTTGAACAGGCAGGTGCTGTGATCCACTCAATCGATCAGGTAGTCGCCGGGAAGCGATTTGTGGAGGAGGTCACTCTCCAGCCAGAGAACACTTAGACTGACTCTTTATCCCCTTGGAGTTGGTCTAACAACCGTTTACTCTCCTCCTCTATCTTACGCTGTACAAGACGATGCAGCTCATGTTCAAATGTATGGGGAACAACCTTCACGACACTGCAGAGCTTGTCCACAATTCTGTCCGCCAGCGCGTGCGGCGACACTGCACCACCCTTGACAACTCCTTGGACAACCTCCTCACCAACACTGCCTATCACGATTGAATCGATAACGCTCATTATGGTGCCTTGAGGATCGACATAGTAAGGATTGCGGCTGCTATCGTAGAGAACTACGAATCCAAGCTTCTCGACGATGCTGTCTGTGTACCACTCAAGACTAGACTCCTTCATTCTGAGCCTAGAGGCAAATTCGGTCTTAGTAAGAGGGTTCGGATGACTCCATGGGTGTCGGGTCACCACATACAGCGTGGCTCCATAGAGAGGGTCACCTTCACGAGGTGTGCCTTCTTGTGAGACATATCGTCGCACCAAGTCCAGTGCTATGTTCTGGTAGCGTTCGTCAATCTTGTTCTCCACGTAGAACTCATGGGCATCTCTAATCACAGATACAATCACCTGTGGACTTACCACCATGCTCTTCTCAAAGCGGGACAAGGTCCATGGCGCTCCTCAATACGACCGCGGAAGACGAAGGAGCGGTATCTGGACTCACATTAATACTTTTGCACCGGAAAACAAGGTGAGTTGCTGTTGGCGCGCTCAACGTGCACGATATACCTTTTCCAAGGCCCATCTGAGCGCCCGTTGAATCTCACCAAACCTGTCGTCATCGCCATAGTTGCGAATAGTCATCTCCTGAAGAATGCCATCTTCGGCACGTACCTCGAAGTCAAATGCCTGTTCCCATTCAATCTCCCCATTCTCAACCTTATGACGGTCTTCCTCTTGTAGCTTGCCCAGTATGCGCTCCACGAAGAATCGGGCGAAGGCACCACGCTTTATGTCATAGATGGCGTGGGGAGCGGGGATGATAGTGAGAGTCTGTCCATCTACCTCAATTGTAGCCAATTCCATGTCACGTGCTTTGTTCATTACTGTCACAGGCCGGTCGCCTTCGACCACAGAGGGGCGGGGAGCGGCCGTAGTGGTAGGTGACTCCTCCGAGATTGAACCCGCCTCATCTGCGGTGACAAAGCTGCTCGTTCCAATCATCGAGTCAAGAGCCTGGATGTATGCTTGGAGCTTCTCGATTCTGTCTGTGAGCTCCGACAGTTGCTCATCTAACTCTCTCCGAAGCTCTAGAAGAACACGAATATCTGGGTTTTCCAATTGCATACCTCACTCTGTTTCTGACTAGACTTCCTCCTATGCTGTCGAAGGCATTTTAGTTCATGTATTATGGGATTCCGGGGTCGGTTCAATAGAAAATGAAGCCTACTCATCAGGACTGACACAGATCGCGAAATCAGGGCATTCCAGCTCGCATAGTCCACAGGCTCTGCAGGCTTTCAGATTGACAACAACTGGCAGGAAAAAACCGCGATTGTCCACCTCGTCCGACTTGCTCAAGACATCGTGGGGACACACAAAGATGCAGATATGGCAGCCCTTGCAAAGTCTGTAGTCAATCACAATCTCGCGGGCCGACTTCGGCATGGGTGGAGTCTCCAAGCCTTCAGCTCCACCGACCGAATATAACGATATTCATGTGTTCAATGAGAGTCGGTATTAAATAGCGAAAATGGGGACCTATGGTAGGAGGCTCGTGGACAAATGTCGAAGCCGTTTCTTGTTTTCATGTGTCCAAAATGCAAGAATTTCACTACAGCTCCCGTGACGCAAAAGCGCCGGAGATGCAGCTACTGTGGGCACATCATAGACATATCAAAGACCTCTCAGGCAGTGTTCGAATCCGGAGAGATTGCCGCATCTGCAGTCAGAGAATTCAATGCGTCCAGAGGAGGCGACAAGTTCCAGCGAGCCGTCGATAGAAGTAGAGAGAAACTACGTGAGCTCCTGCCCTCCGAAGAGATAGACTCGCAAAGGCTGATGGAAAATGATGATAGAGCAGCGTCTGTCGGTAAGATTGGAAGACTCATGCGGTTATTGGAAACAGAAGCTAAGGAGAATTCGTGTACTCTTGACAGACTGGCTCAATTGGCTCCGGAATACCAATTGAACTGGCGATGGGTTGAGGAACAGATCAATAGGCTGTCGAACCAAGGCATCCTGATATTCCCGAAGCCGTGGACAATCAAGCTCGTTCCTACTGCTGCAGAAGAACCTCAAGTACAAACTACAACCATTGATGCTTCTACTGAGATTGTCGCTTTTCTTGAGAGATTAGGCCGCAAGGCAAGTGTCGCAGAGATTGTCGAACACTTCCAGAGTCAGAGTATTTCGCAGAACTCGGTTGAAACGTCTTTGGACCGTCTCATGAAGAGAGGATTAATCTACGAGCCACACCCAGGTATGGTTGGTCTGGTATGACAATTCGATTGATTGAATAACGATTGGTCTATCTGGGGTGTGATGTGCATGCCAATTGTGGAGCTTGTAGCAAGAAGAACCCTTCAGAGTAATCCAGACCTCGGTCTCGAGGTTGTGGACCTCATTGTTCTCCTGTGGCTCTACTCGAATCCCTACGACAGCAAGAGAAGACAGCTGAGCAGCATGAGAACAGTCTTGAAGATGTGTGAAATTCTTCAGACACCCGGGAAGGGAATAGAGCTCACTGACGATGAGATTACACAGATTGTATTGGCAAGTCTACAGAAGCTAAAGGGGAAGGGACTTGTGTATGTGAGGTCTGCCGGCGTGCATTTCATCAAGGCAACAATGACTGAATTCGGGATTGGCTTGATTGAGAGTTCTGTTACCACACCTGTGCTGAGGCGTGTCACGGCCGAGTTTGGTGATAACCCCTAGAATCTTGATGCAGGAAATGATGTCTTTCGGAATGTTTAAATTGGAAATTCTCAGGCGGACACCAGTCGCTCTTGCATGACGACTGTTTCAGAACCGATGGATTCAGTGCAGGCCTCTAGTTCTACGCGCGGAGTCTGCCTGCAGACGTGTGCCGGTGAGTTCTGGAGTGGTTGTTGAGCGTGACACAGACACTTGACTGCTAGGAAGTCAAGTCACTGTAGTTAGAGCACTGGAAGTGAGTCGATATGCCAACATATGGCTACTCAATCATAGGCATTGACCCGGACAAGACATCCGTTGCTAGCGGCCGCAATATGCGTTGTTCGCCCAAGCATTGTAGAGAGATCTGCAATGCCATACGCGGCATGATGCTAGACAAGGCCATCGAACTCCTTGAGAGTGTCATTGAGGAGAAGGCGTGGATTCCATACAGGCGCCACAAGGGTAAGAGAGGCCATCACGCAGGAGTGAAGTGGGCTGCCGGAGGACATCCCGTCAAAGCGTCTCAGTACATTCTGAAGGTCCTGAGAAATGCAGAATCCAATGCTGACAATAAGGGGCTTGACATAGATAGACTCAGAGTCATCCACGCCGCAACCAGTAGAGGACGCACCTACAAGAAATACATCGAGCGTGCTTTTGGAAGAAGCACCCCCTACTTCGAGAACACATCACACGTAGAAGTAGTATTGGAGGAAGTGATCTAGAGTGTCGGCGGTCAAGTATTTCATTGATCAGAACTCACGCAGACTCAGGATTGACGAGTTCTTGGCAAAAGAACTGAATTCTGCAGGATACGGCGGAGTCGAGATTCGCACGATGCCAATGAAGACTGAGGTCGTAATTCATGCCTCTCGACCTGGTGTGGTGATTGGGCGCAGAGGATCAAAGATTAGGGAATTGAGTGAGATTCTTGAATCTGAATTTGGTATTCAGAATGTGCAAGTGGAAGTAAGTGAGATTGAGAATCCGTGGTTAAGTGCCCAGGTTATGGCTTCAAGACTAGCGAGACAGCTTGAACGCGGTGTTCGATTCAGAAGAATGGCATATTGGATTCTCAGACGTGTGATGCGGGCCGGCGCCTTGGGTTGCGAGATAATTGTCAAGGGTAAGCTCTCAAGCAGGAGAGCGAGATATCAGAAATTCAAGCAGGCCACTGTTGCCAAGACCGGAGAACCTGCTGACCTATTCGTCGATGAGGCTGATGATACCGCGATCTTGAAGCCCGGCGTCATAGGTGTCAAGGTGAGAATCATGCGACCAGACGCCAAACTCCCAGGAGTGATAAACATCAAGCCACCAAAGCCACGAAAAGTGGAAGAGCCTGATGTGCTCAAGAGAGTAGAAGAAGAGGAGATTGTGATTGAGGAAGAGGCGAAGGAAGGGCTTGAGGGAATCACCGACATAGAGGAGCTTCGAGAGCTTGAAGAGCTAGACGGACTTGAGCTGGTCGAGGAAGTCGTCGTACCGGAAGATACGCCTGACGACGAACCCGAAGCCGCTGAGCTTGCCGAGGAGCCAGTTGAGGAGAAGGAGGCTCCTTCTGTTTCTGATACGGAAGCGACCCTGAAGGAGCTTGAAGAGATAGAAGACCTAGACAAGGTGGAGGAATAGACATGGCACGACTCACTGCAGATGACATTCGTAAACTCACTCCGGCTGAGCGTCAGAAGAAACTCGAAGATCTCTACAACGAGCTCTCCGAGATTCGAATTCAACATGCGACAGGCGGAGGTACAGAGAACCCATTCAAAATCAGGAACGTTAGGAGAGCCATAGCTAGAATTCTGACAATCGAGAGTGAGATGGAGCGTGAGAGGCAGAAATGAAGATTTCCCCGACACTTCTGACAAGACACGAGATCATCGGTCTTCATGCCCATGTCGTGAGTTCTTCCGATAGCGGGCTTGTGTCCAGAAGAGGCTTTGTCGAGCATGAATCAAGAGAGATGATACACCTGTCGACAAGGACAGGCGTAATCAGAGTGCCGAAGAGTATCTGTGTATTCGACTTGAAGCTCAGTGATTCGACTGTAGTAAGAGTTGATGGGCGTCTGCTGACGGGGACTCCAGATGACAGACTGAAGAAACGCCAGAGTCGGAGATGGTAATCAATGGCAAAGACCAAAGTTCGCAACATCGGGATTCCAAATGTGGAACCGCCTGAGAGAGTCTGTGAGGACTCACACTGTCCGTTCCATGGCAGCCTCCCAGTTAGAGGTGGAGTAAGAGAGGGGATGGTTACGAGTGTAAAGATGCATGGTACCATTACATACCAGCAGGACTATCTCAGTCTGGTCAAGAAGTACGCGAGGTATGAGCGACGAAGATCGAAGAAACATGCGCATCTCCCACCCTGCATTGATGTGAATGTAGGGGACATTGTCAAGACCGTAGAGTGTCGTCCCATCAGCAAGACCGTATCTTGCGTGGTGGTAGGCGTCACAAAAAGGAAGGAGGAGTAGTCGTTGTCGAGAAAGGTAGGACGAGGCATCAGGAAGTTCATGCCAAGAATCGCAAGAGGTCTGCCAATAGGTGCCAAGATTCTCTGTACGGATAACTCAGGAGCACGAGAACTCCAGATAATCACCGTCTTCGGGTACAAAGGGAAACTCCGGAAACTGGGTAAGGCCGGCATAGGAGACAAGGTGAATGTTTCCGTTACCAAGGGGAAGCAAGACCTACGGAAACAGGTCCTGCAGGCCATCATTGTTAGACAAAGAAAACCATACCGCAGACCGGACGGCACATGGATGCAGTTCGAAGACAATGCCGCCGTCCTGATTAAGGCTGGAGGAGAGCCTCAGGGCTCAGAGCTTCGTGGGCCGATGGCAAGAGAAGTGACTCTCAAATGGCCACGAGTAGCGGCTATCGCATCGAAGATAGTGTGAGGTTGAAGAGATGACGAAGAAACCTAGTTCGAAGTCTCCAAGAAAGCAGAGACGACGCGTCTACAAGTCGCCACTGCATGTCCGCAAGAACATGCTGAAATGTAGACTTGATGAGTTCCTTCAGGAAGAATATGGAATGCGTTCTATGGCAATCAAGAAGGGAGACCTCGTCAGAATCATGAGAGGTCAGTTCCGAGACACTGAGGGGAAGGTAACGGCTGTGGATTATCGTGCGATTCGAGTTCATTTAGAGAATGCCACAGTTACACGAGCTGACGGAAAGGAAGCGAACATCCCGATTCATCCGTCAAATCTCATGCTAGTCAAGCTCGAACTTGATGATGATCGAAAGAAACTGCTCGAGAAGAAGACAGTAGAGATTGAGGAGAGTGATTAGATGGCAAGAAGAGGGCAAAAGAGGCACTTGAAGCGATTGCCGGCACCCAGACACTGGCCAATCAAAAGGAAACACGGGAAGTTCGTTACAAAGCCTGTTGCAGGTCCGCATCCGAAGGAGCATTGCCTCACTCTGGCCATTCTTCTCAGGGAAATGCTTGGTTATGCAGAGAACATGCGGGAGATAAAGGCGATTCTCACAACAGGACAGTTGCTGGTTGACGGAAGACCGCGCAAGGATCCTGGCTATCCTATTGGACTCATGGACGTAATAGAAATCAGGGATTCTGGAGAGCGATTCCGCTTGCTTCCTAAGACTCGAGGGGGCTTCCGACTTGTGCCAATTGATGACAAAGAGGCAGCCTTCAAGCTCTGCAGAGTCGAGAAGAAGATGATGATTCCAGGAGGGAAACTCCAGATGACCCTTCATGATGGCAGGAATCTCCTACTGCCTGAAGGAGCCAAGGCGTCTGACTTCAAGACGCTTGATACAGTGAAGTTGTCTTTGCCAGAGCAGAAGTTCATGAAATCATTCCCTCTCGAGAATGGAGCCTACGCAGTAGTTAGTAGGGGAAAGAACATCGGAATCGAGGGCAAGATCCTCGAAGTACAGAAGCGCTTTGGGACGCATGCTAGTACTGTCACACTTGAGGATCCTGAAGGCAATCGATTCCAGACTGCACTCGAGTATGTGTTTGTGGTCGGCAAGAAGACGTCTGAGGTCAGCCTTGATTCGGGAGGAGCTGCAGCATGAGCGTCACACCGAACGAAGGACTCTACCTTGCGGATTGGGAGGCATATCCCATGAAACAGCCCTATATCGCAAAAGTGGTGATTGACATGTGCACGGGTGGCGGAGAACCTCTGAATAGGGGCTCAACCATCTTGGAGCAGCTGACAGGTCAGCTGCCTGTTCAGTCAAGGGCGCGCCAGACAGTCCGTGATTTTGGTATAAGAAGAAAGGAACCAATCGCTGTCCGAGTGACATTGAGAAATGACAGTGCAAGAACCTTCTTGGCACGGGCTCTTCAGGCGAAGGAAAACGTCCTCTTGATACGAAACTGGGACGAGGATGGGAACTTCGCTTTTGGAATCAGTGAACACATCGACATACCTGATGTGTCGTATGACCCTCAGCTCGGAATCCAAGGGATGAACATCACAGTATGTGTTGAGCGTCCTGGATTCAGGGTGAAGCGTAGAAGAAGGAGAAGGACTAAGGTCCCATACAGACACAGACTGACGCCAGAGGAGAGCATGGTCTTCATAAAGAACGATTTTGGCGTCGAGATTCTTGAGAAGGAGCGCGAACGCACGTACTTGTTCTGAGGTGAGCGATGATGAGCACAAAGAAAGAACGTAGCAGAAAGCGCAAGAAGATGGGAAAGGGCAGCAGGAACTGCGTTCGATGCGGGACCCACCAAGCGATAATCCGATCGTATGGACTGAACATGTGCCGTCGCTGCTTCAGAGAAACAGCTGAGAAGCTGGGATTTCGCAAGTATAGTTAACGGAGGCCAAAGAAAGATGACACTACTAGACCCATTGGCTGATGCAATGTCAAGCATCTACAACAGTGAGATAGTTGGAAAGCCTGAGGTGATTGTAGCGCCGGCTTCCAGCCTGATAGAACGTGTGCTGCAGGTGATGCAGACGCAGGGTTACATCGGCGAGTTTGAGCTAATCGATGATGGTAAGGCAGGAAGATTCAGAATCCAGCTCATGGGACGCACCAACAAGTGTGGGGTGATCAGACCACGATTTCCAGTAAAAAGAGATGGATTCGAGAGATTCGAGAAGCGCTTCCTTCCAGCCTATAACTACGGAGTCCTGATTGTGACTACTCCGCGTGGAGTCATGACACATCGCGATGCCAAGAACCTGGGAATCGGAGGAAGACTACTGGCGTTTGTATATTGAGTGGAGGTCCTACAAGATGTCATCGAGTTATGTGTACGAAAAGAGGATTGAGATACCGGGTGATTGCCAGGTCACGCTGGATGCTAAGACCGTCACAATCAGTGGTGCAAAGGGGACCCTCCAACGTGAGTTTCCGGAACCTCAGACGACTCTCAGGATTGATGGAAATGAGCTTGTTGCAACCACGAATATCAACAGGAAGAGAGCAAGAGCACTGGTGGGCACAGCCATCGCACATGTGCGTAATATGCTCATCGGGGTGCAGCATGGCTATACCTACGAGATGAAGATTGTATTCAGTCACTTTCCCATGTCAGTCGAGGTTCAGGGCGATGAACTGCTCATCAAGAACTTCATCGGTGAAAGAGGAGTTAGAAGGGCTAGGCTGATTGGAGACGTCGAGGTGAAGACCACAGAAGATGATGTCATCATCAGTGGAATAGACATAGAGGCGGTTTCTCAAAGTGCCGCAAACATTCAGCTCGCAACCAAGATTCGGGGAAAGGACCGACGTGTGTTCCTTGATGGCATCTACGTGATCAGGAAACGCAAGGGCGAGGAAGTGAAGTCAATAGTCTGAGGAGGCGAGATTCATGTCTAAGAAACCAAAGCTTACTGACGTGCCTGGACTGGGTGTGAAGATGGAGGAGAGACTCGCTAAGGCAGGCGTAAAGACTGTAGCCAAGCTTTCCAAGTCCAAGGCGGACAAGCTAGCAGCCAAGGTCGAGGGGCTGAGCGAGGCGGGCGCAGCAAAACTGATTGCTGCGGCTCAGGAACTGGTTTCTCCACCGCCGGCTGAGAAGCCCAAGAAGAAGCCAGTGAAGAAGAAGGTGAAGGAAGAGAAGCCGAAACCCAAGAGAGAGGAAAAGGCGGAGAAACCCAAAGTCAAACCCAAGAAGAGGAAAAAGAAACCCGAACCGAAGCCGAAACTTGTGAGAGACACGCTCATCAATCAACGACTCCTCCGAATCGCGAAGGAGAAGAGAAAGAAACAACCTAAATTCCGACATGAGCAAGCACACAGATGGACTCGGGTAGGTGACTCTTGGAGAAAGGTTCGCGGAATTGACAGTGCCACACGAGAGAAGCGTAAAGGACGCATAGCGATGGTGTCTTCGGGGTACCGGAAGCCGAAGGCAGTTAGGGGGATGCACCCATCCCGATTCACAGAGGTCTATGTGGAACGGCCATCCGATGTTGAAGGTCTTGACCCTGATATCCATGCAATCCGTATAGGCGCTACAGTCGGTTTGAGAAAACGACAGGAGATTATCCGAAGAGCAGATGCCCTCATGGTGAGAGTCTTGAACCCAGGCGCTCCTGAGACCGTCGTTGAGGAGGACCTCTTCACAGATCTTGAGGGGTTGGAGGTGGACTAGAAATGAAGCTGAGTACCCAGAAAAGGCTCGCGGCAGGCGTGATGAAGGTAGGAACGTCTAGAGTCTGGATAGACCCTCAGTTCGAAGATGAAGTGTCACTTGCAATTACGAGAGAGGACATCAGGCGTCTTGTGGATGAAGGAGCCATCCAGAAGAGACAGAAGCTAGGGGTTAGCAGAGGAAGAGCGCGCTACATTCTGAAGCAGAAACGGAAGGGTCAGAGGAAGGGTCCTGGAAGGAAGAAAGGCAAGCACACGGCGAATCTATCCAAGAAAGACCGGTGGATGATGAAGATCAGACCGATGCGGCGAGAGCTCACAAGACTGAGAGGCGAAGGCAGGATAACCCGGAGTGTGTATCGAGACCTCTACCTGAAGGCCAAAGGAAACGCATTCAGAAACACGGCTCACCTTCGTACCTATATCAAGGAACACAAGCTGGAGGCGAAGAAGAAGCGATGAAAGAAGGTCCTACATACAGAGTGAAGTTTCGGAGACGTCGAGAAGGGAGGACCAACTACTACAGGCGACGTAGGCTCCTCCAGTCTGGAAGTCCGCGATTGGTCGTAAGAAAGACAAACACTCGAGTGATAGTACAGTTGACAGAGGCCAAAGTGATTGGAGATTCTACAGTTGCCGCGGCTGTTTCTTCGGAGCTGAGCAAGTATGGGTGGGATGCCGGCACCGGGAACCTACCTGCTGCATACTTGACAGGACTACTGGCAGGGCTGAGAGCCGATGCTAGAGGTCTCAAGCATGCGGTGTTGGATGTCGGTTTGCATCCACCAGTTCGCGGTTCGAGATTGTACGCAGCATTGAAGGGAGCCCTGGATGCGGGCATGGACATACCGCACAATCCAGACGTGCTTCCTGATGAGGCGAGACTCTCAGGAGAACACATCGTTGCAGCATACAAGCACTTCAGTGAGAACCATTCAGAGGGGCATCACTTCAGTGCTCTAGGAAAGAAGAAGACCACTTTGACAGCAATCCCGACCCAGTTCAAGAAAGCAAAACAGGCAATGCTTGCAATTCCAAAAGCGGAGTTGAAGAAGAAGAAGCCTGCAGCAAAGAAATCCAAGGCGGCTCAGAAGAAGCTGGCAAAGAAGAAGAAGGAGAAACCTCTCGAGAAACCTCCTCGTGCCACGCCAAGGAAGCCGAAACCCAAGAAGCTCATCTCTAGAGGCAAGGGGAAGAAGGGCAGAAAAGGTGGGACGAAGAGATAGGAGTTGACTTGTGATGAGTAGAAGACAACGCCGAGCACCACGACGTCAGGAAGCGAGTCCCCTTGATGACTGGGTTCCTAAGACTGGTCTTGGGAAACTTGTCAAGGAAGGCCATATCAACAACATTGAGGAGATATTCCTCAACAACTACGTAATCCGTGAACCAGAGATAATTGATGTTCTGATCCCAGAGCTTCGGCAAGAAGTCGTAGATGTGAGCATGGTCCAAAGGCAGTCAGACAGCGGTCAGCAGAAGAGCTTCAGAATTACTGTCGTCGTCGGAAACGGAGAAGGAGTCATTGGAATTGGAATCGGAAAGGCTCCAGAGTTTGTACCAGCCGTACGTGCCGCTGAGGCAAGGGCGAAACTGAACGCAACTGTGTTCCGGAGAGGATGCGGGTCTTGGGAATGTAGATGTCATGACCCACACAGCATCCCGTTTCAGACCAAGGGAAGATCAGGGTCTGTTTCCGTTACCCTCCGTCCAGCTCCAAAGGGAACTGGACTGGTTACTGCTGACGTTGGCAAGATAGTCTTGCGAATTGCAGGGCTTCATGACGTATGGTCCGTTACCAAGGGGCGTTCAAGGACTTCGTCAAACTTCGCGAAAGCCTTTGTAGATGCCCTTACACAGACCTATAAGATGCTGCCTCCACAAGAGTGGATATCTTCAGGGGTGTCAGAAGAATGAGTTCAGAAGGGATGGTCATTTTGGCAGTCCGCGTCAGAGGGCAAGTAAGCGTTCGTCCACAGATAGAGGACACTCTTAACAAGCTTCTACTGGGAAGGCTACATCAGGCAAGAGTCCTGAAACTGAGTCCAAGCCTTCAGGGGATGATTACGAAAGCAAAAGACTACATCACCTGGGGAGAGATCGATGCGGAAACCATGGAATTACTTCTATCGAAGCGAGGTCGACTCCCAGGCAATAAGAGGCTTGACGATGGATATGTAAAGAAGAACTCGAGCCACAGCACGGTTAAGGCACTTGCCAAGGCAATAACGGAGGGCAAGGCTTCTGTTGATGACGTCGCGGATTTGAAGCCAGTCTTTAGGCTTTCACCCCCACGGAAGGGATATCGAGGAAAGAGGCATCTACCCGTGGGAATGGGAGGAGTAACCGGTTACAGGGGAGCCGAAATCAACAACTTAGCACGCAAGATGATATGAGGTGATATGAGTGAGTTGGGACGACCCGTTTGATGATTCTGAGGACCCACGAAAAAAGATTCGTAGATGGTTTGGCGACTTCCTCCCCGAGGATGTCTTCGAACAGATAGATGAGATGATGAGGCGTATGATGGAGGAAATGAATGAAGGCACCATGTTTGACATGAAGTCTCTCGAGGATTTCATGAACCAACATCCTGATGGCGCGAACCCATTTGTGTTTGGATTCTCGATGCGTATTGGACCAGATGGCAAGCCTATCATTCAGAGATTCGGCAATGCTCCAGGTCCTGACGGGGCCAAGATGACCCCTCAACTGGAGCCTTTAGTTGACATAATCGAGGAAGGCGATGAGATAATCGTTGTTGCTGAGCTCCCTGGAGTTGAAAAGGATGAGTTAAAGGTCCGCGTCAAGGGACAGACGCTCACAATTGATGTCAACAACCCTCAGAGGCCTTATCACAAGGAACTCGAACTGCCAGCCAAAGTCAGCAAGGAAGAAGCGAAGTCCTCAATGAGGAATGGAGTTCTAGAAGTGCGCCTAAAGAAGGTTTGAGAAAGGAGAGAACCGCCATGCAGAAACGACGACCCAAGAAGATTACCAAGATGCGAGGAAGAAGGTCAGCCGGATACGGTTTCAGCGCGGGCCATAGAGCTTCGGGCCAGAGAGGAGGCAAAGGAATGGCGGGCTCAAAGAAGCATCACTACATTAAGGTCATGCAGGAGAACCCTCGATACTTTGGGAAGTGGGGTTTCAGGAGACCTCAGAAACTCATCGAGGGTCTTGTTGTAGTCAATATTGGTGATATCGACGAGGCATTGGAGAGACTTGTCGAGAGAGGTGGGGCGACCAAGAAAGGACACACGTACACTGTTGATGTTTCTGCCATTGGCATAGACAAGATACTTGGTTCTGGAAAGGTCACTCAGAAGATTGACCTAGTAGGGGTCAGAGCAATCTCGGCTAGGGCACGTGAGAAGGTACTTGAGAAAGGCGGTTCTATAGATCTGGAGAAAGAGGCGTAGCAGGCCTCCAACTCGTTCTCCTTAACATTCGGGCTCACAACATACACTGTAGAACCCTACACATGAACCACTATCTTTAAAGGTGAAGCCAAACTGGCAGCCAAGAAAACTTACCCGCAGGAGACTTCGATTTGCCGTCTGCATTCCTTAGGGCTCTTTCACCATTCGTACGGGTGATGCCAGAGGTAAAGGCACCTGATCGAGAGGTGTCCTTCCGTGAGAAGATGGTATGGACGGCTGTAATCCTCGTACTCTTCCTTCTCATGTCACATATCCCCCTGTACGGTGTTAATCCGACGGTTGGAACTGACTATCTATGGGCTCTGCGAGTGATTCTCGCAAGTACAAGAGGATCTCTGATGGAGCTCGGGATAGGGCCGATAGTCACTGCAGGTCTGGTCATGCAGCTTCTCTCGGGCTCGAAGATTATCGATGTCGACTTCGGTGACCCTGAGGACAGAGCAATGTTCACCGGAGGCCAGAAAGTCCTAGCCATGATCATGACGGCCTTCCAGGCCATCGCCTACATAGTTGGCAATGCATACGGCCAACTGGGACCTGAGGCCGCACTGATAGTGTTCATGCAGCTACTCCTGGCGGGAATAATCGTTATCCTCATGGATGAGCTCATCCAGAAGGGATGGGGACTCGGTTCTGGCGTGTCACTCTTCATCATGACCAACGTCGCCGGCCAAGTAATGTTCAACATGCTGAACTTCGTCGATTTGGAATCTGTGCCGCTTGGCAATCCCACCAACCTTCCCAAGGGCATCATTGCTGCCCTTCTTGCAAACACGCTGCGGTTCTTTGGAATCGGGACTGATGTCGGTCCATTCGCTCCCTGGCAATGGCTATTGATTCGAGATGGCTTCAGCCCTAGCCTGTTCACGTTGACTGTGACCCTGATCATCGTGTTCGGTGTCATATGGATGGAAACCGTGAGAGTGGAAATACCCCTTCAATATGCCAAGTATAGAGGAATGAAGGCCAGATACCCAATCAAGCTACTGTATACCTCAAACATCCCTGTGATTTTGGCTCAGGCATTATTCGCCAACGTCCTGTTCTTCGGGCAGATTATCTATACGAACTTCAACTCAACTGGGACAAACCCCCTGCTGAATTGGATAGGCATCTTCGAACAAGACCCAGATAGTGCTCGTATGATTGCCACATGGGGACTTTCTCGGTATGTCACACCACCGCAGGGACTGTTTGCTCTATTCCTTGAGGAGGACGGCCTCATCCATGTGTTTGTCTATGCGGCCTTAATGATCTTGCTCTGTTGGGGGTTCAGCAAGGTCTGGGTTGACATTTCGGGTATAGCTCCGAGAGACGTGTCCCGCCAGCTCCTGAACTCTGGCTACATCGTGCCCGGTTTCAGGAGAAGCGAGAAAGTACTGGAGCGCCTCTTGGACAGGTATATACCGATAGTTGCCAGCCTTGGTGGATTTCTGGTAGGAATTCTCGCTGCGGCCGCAGATGTCGCAGGAGCCTTAGCTAGTGGTACGGGCATTCTGCTGATGGTTTCAATCATCAAGCAGTACTATGAGCAGATAGCCAAGGAACAGCTAGCGCAGATGGGTGGCGAAGGCGTAGCAGGACTTCTTGGAATCCTCTAGAGTGTGGGCGAGAACACCCCTGGCCACACACTCTCTCGGACTTGGTTCGAACCGAGGTCATGACGATTGGAATTGAGGCAAACCTAAAATGGGCGAATGCTTCCTCCAGTGGGTCTGAGAGAAGGAAAGGAGAATCGCTGGGGTTTCGCACAATGGTGTCAAGCAAGGTTAGGTATGGGCTACCCTCATTGTTCTTTGTTGTCGGCGTCTGGGCCGCTGTCCAGATAATAGTAGGTGTGACATCTGCTGCTGAAACCTCTGACATTCTTACGGTCTGGGGGGGGTCTGCCTATGAGGACATAATCTTTGTCATAGCTGTAGGACTGCCGATACTTCTCCTAGAATACGCTGGGCTTGCAGTTCCTATGGCAATTGTGTTTTTGGCCATTGCTCGAAACTACAAACGCGCCTCCTATGAGATGAACATCATGAACATTGGCACCGAATTTGGTGGTGTTCGGATGATTCGCAGGGCTGTGGCACCCGCCCTATTCAGTGTCAGCACATCGGAGTTCCTGAAGGGTTGGATTCAGAGCAGTGTCTTCGCGCTCTCCGATGTGCCAGCTGCAATGACGGCAATGTATGACATCTCGTTGACCTTGATTGCTTCACTACTCTTCTTGGTGGTGGCACTTCCACTCTTTTCAGCAACGTGGGTATTGAACGACGCGGGAATTGTCACCCATTTGAAGGAAGACAAGATGAGAATACGTCAGTGTCCTGACATGCAAGGAGTGGGCCGTTGGGTCGGAAACACATTGGGTGGATACGCGCTAATAGCGTTCCCTCTGGCTATGTTCGTGACCCAGTTCTGGGATCCTTATGTGCTCCAAATGCGAGAACCTACACCATCGAATCTTCTGACCAGCTTCCTTTGGATTCTAGGGCTGCCACTTCTGGTCATGGCGTTCATCATGCCTGTAGTTGCTGTCAACGAGGTATCACAGAAGAGAATCAGAAAGCGACTCACAGCGTATGCGGTTCGTCTAGGTGCAACAGTGGTACTCAAGAGGAGGGTAGAGAAGGTTGACAAGCCGGAGGTACTCGTGAAGAAGAGGCCAAAAGAGCTAGCTGAAGGTATTCTTGAAGCGGAAGAGGTTGTTGAGATTGTGACCTCGGCCAAGGGAGTAAAAACATACAAGCGGAAAGAAGAGAAGAAGAAGCCAGCCAAGAAGAAACAATGACCTTCCGACTTCTAAGGTGATTGCGGTTGGGGACTAGGGAGAAAGTCTTCGCTTACATCACCAAGGGTAATCGCCTACTAGTCTTCACAGAACGTGGGTTCGAACGCTTTGGCCTTCAGGTTCCGGCTGGGTCAAGGAAGAAGGGGGAGCCGCTTGAGCTAGCTGTGCTACGAGAAACCAAAGAAGAAACTGGGCTGAAGTCCCTCAGGCTCATCAAGCATCTAGGCACTGTTGATGTGGAGCAGGCCGAGTATGGACTCGATGAAACGCACAAGCGCTACTTCTTCCATCTGGTCTGTGAAGAAGAAACTCCTGAGTCATGGAGTCATGTGGAATCAGATCCAAGCATAGTCCAAGAGAACACACCCGAAACCATTGTCTATGACATTCATTGGATTCCTTTGTCAGATGACATTTCAAATATGGCGAATGGGCATGACGAGTTTCTGGAGAATCTCCGCGGCAACTTTGAGCAGTGATTGAGTTGGCGAGGTATTCTAGCCCACGTTAATGGTTCCACAACTTGGGCATACAACCTCTTCTCCGAACTCAGGTGCGTCGGGAAGGGAAAAGCCACAGTAGGCACAGCGTGCAGTAGTCAAGCCGTCCGACCGGAGCTTCTTGGCGGCCATGATTGCACTCGCTGAAACGAATGTATCCTCTGAGGGATCGAACTTTCCCTCGACTAGTCCGCTTCCCACAAGAGTGAATACGAGTTCTCTGGTATCCTCGACTGATAAGTCAGAGTACTCTGTGAGATCAGACATGGATATCTTTGACACGCTTCTTAACACGCCTAAGACCCTTGTGCGAACAGTATCAGTAATACTGACTAAGGAGCTGACGGGTTCAGTTACTACCTCCGTGGAGGCGCTCATACTCACCAGCCCCAATATTGCGCCCCTAGCCCTATGTTCTTCGGGAACGTAGATCAACCTCAAAGGGTTGTTTGATACATCGATTTCTCTCAAATATGCGCAAGACGCTAGCGGTCGGAGATCAAGAGTGTGAAGACGATTGTGTTCGAGACGCAGTATATTCAGGCGTACACAGTTGCTCAATGGAGATAAATCGATTTCGCTGAGCTTATTGCCATTGAGGTGGACTTCATGCAACTTCCAGCATGCAGCTACCGGTGACAAGTCAATGGAGATGATATCTTTATAGGCCAGATAGAGATCTTTGGCATCTGGGGAGAGCTTCTTTGTCTTCTCTCCGTGCCTGCTCAGGTACGTTACTTGGACATAATCCACGCGAACGCGACCCCCATTCTGGTCAAAGATTCCCGTGAAGGACTATTAAGATTCCTGTTCAGTCAGAAGAAGGCGTTACACTCAGTAGTGTGTCATACGGATGTCCATCAGATACTTGCGCCTCTCTTTCTCACCAGGGCCTACAGAACCTATATAACTAGTAGAGTGGGACCAACCGCAAGTTCTGCGAAAGGCAAGAGGTGGTCGACCTCATGGCGGAAACAAGGAATGTGGTTATTGTCACCGGTATCCCAGGAGTTGGCAAAACGACTGTGATTGATACTGCCGTTGAGATGGTCAAGAGCCAACACGGAGAAGAGGTACGAATACTGAACATCGGCACTGAGATGCTTGAGGTTGCCGTGGAGAAGGGGCTCATAAAGGACAGAGACGAGTTGCGAAAGATGCCCACAGCCAGACAGCGAGAAGTTCAGAGATTAGCCGGAGAGTCAATCGCAAGGAAAGCGAAGACGGCCAGGATCATCGTTGACACACACACGCTCATACAGACCAAGAATGGCTTCCTCATAGGACTACCTGAGTGGGTCGCCAAACCGCTTCAACCCAAGACTGTTGTCCTCGTTGAAGCGGACCCAGAGAAGATTGCTAGTAGACGGAGCTCTGACGAAACACGGACACGAGATGAGCAGATTGTAGACGAGATTGACACGCATCAAAGAATGTGTCGAGCCGCTGCAGTTTCTGTGGGAACCATCACAGGTGCAACCGTTAGAGTGATCAAGAACCGAGAAGGAAAGGTAGAAGAGGCGGCCACCGAACTGGCATCAACGCTTATGGAGTAGGAAACAGATGCAGGATCCATTTGGCGACTTTATGGCTTGGTTCAACATCGCCTTCGCCTTATTCAAGACTCCGCCCTTTGCGGCACTCTTCATAATGGTGATTTCACTCAGCATAACAACTGTAAGCAACCTAGCAATGAAGCGGTTTTCCGATATGCGCAGGTTGCACAGATACCAGGCAGAGATAAAGCAATACCAAGAGATGCAGAAGGAGGCTGAGAAAACTCAGAACGAGAAACTCATGAGGAAAGTGAAGCGACGAAAGGCATACATTGAGAGAATCCAACGTGAGATGTTGACTCAGAGATGCAAACCTTCACTGATGTTCTTCATCCCGTTCATATTGTTGTTCACTGTTCTTCGAGCTTTCTACTTCATTATTGATGATCCTATCACTGGTGCAGGGCACGATCAGGTCGTAGCAGTCATCCCATTCAGCGTTCACAAGCTCCTGCCGTTTCTGACTGGGTGGCTGGGTGTTCCCACAGCCTATGGTTTTGGGATGACCTTCTTCGGGTTCTACATGATGGTGGGACTTGGACTAGGACAGGTACTCCAGAGAATAATGGGAGTCTCATTGACATAGCAAGTCCCAAGTAACCGCACACCGGTTTCCTTAAAAGAGAAGACCGAGGGCTCAGAGGAAAAGCCACTGACCGCGATTAGGTGAGGTCTATGCCACGTCCCGGCCAACTAACAAGAGGAAGAGCAAATCGCAGTAAGAAGACACCTGGCGGTAGGCTTGTCGTGCATCGTGAGAAATCCTACAGGGCCAGAGGCACCTGTGCATTGACTAGCAAGCAAATGCAGCTTCCGAAAGGAGCCAAGCAGGGACGGGTTGGAAAATCCAGCCATTCCTCAAAGAGACCCAATCGTCCATATGGTGGCTATGCCACTGCCAGAGCAACACGACGCGGCATAATCCGCAAAGCGCGAGAATAGCAAGATGAAGCGCGTTGTGACCATTGGTGGTCTTCACGGGACGGGGAAGAGTTCCGTGGCAGACAGGATCTCAAAGGAGTTCAAACTCAGAAGAGTTTCTGCGGGCATCATATTCCGCAATCTAGCTGCTGAGAGAGGGCTTACTCTCGAGGATTTCAGCAGAGTAGCTGAACAAGACGAGGAGATAGACAGACTCTTAGATGAAAAACTGAGGGTGGAAGCTGAGAAGGGGGATGTCGTAGTAGACGGCCAGTTGGCCGCTTGGATGGCGGGAGAAAACGCGGACTTCAAGATTCTCCTGACTGCTCCACTGGACGTTCGCATCAAGAGAATCTCTGAACGCGATGGCACTGACTATGAGTATGCAAAACGAGAAACAATTGCCCGAGAAGGCAGCGAGAGCGCTCGGTACAAGGAGTTCTACGGAGTCGAGATTAACGACCAGTCAATCTACGACCTGGTTCTCAGGACAGACAGATACGACCTCGATGGTGTAGTCAGGATTCTAACCACAGCAATTCGGACTTTCTTTGAGCAGAACGAAGTATAGTAGGAAGCGCAACGCTGATATGCCAATCAGTGGTCGACATCCTGTTTCTCCCAGTCCAATGGGATGAGACCGTGAGGCGACTTGCGGCCTCAGCTAGACCGAGGACCGGCGAGGTGCTAGGAAATGACTCTGTATAATATAGGACGCGTGTGCGTAAAGACAGTTGGACGTGAAACTGGAAGCTACTGTGTCATAGTCGATGAGATGGAAGGCAGATTCGTTGTAGTGACAGGACCAAAGCATGTGAGTAGCGTGCGAAGGCGCAAATGCAACATTCGACATCTGGAACCTCTGGAGATGGAGATTCCCATAGAGAAGGGTGCCGATGATAGCGCGGTGGAGAAGGCACTGGAAGATGCTGGACTGAAAGAGAAGTTCAAAGAGAAGATCAGACTACCTCAGTAGTCAGCTCTGATTGTAGGGCGGCCCTTGGGGGATAGAACATGAAGGGCCTTCTGCCATCAGACTCACCCCGAGAAACAATACTGAAGTCGAGTGAAACGACAAATCCAGACTATGGTTATTCATCATTGGAGAACCTCCCGATTGAATATCTACTCAACAACAGTGTTATCGTGCTCGACAAGCCGTCAGGTCCAACAAGCCACGAGGTGGCCACATGGGTGCGCAGAATCCTGAACGCTTCTCGCGTAGGTCATGGAGGTACTCTTGACCCAGCAGTCACCGGAATACTTCCGACGGGTGTGGGCAATGCCACGAAAGCGATGCGGGCGCTGCTACCAGCAGGGAAAGAGTATGTATGTCTGATGGAACTACATGGCCTAGCAGAAGAAGATGAAGTACTTCGTATCTTAAACGAGTTCGTGGGCAAGATCTATCAAAGACCACCTCTCAGGTCTTCTGTGAAGCGAGTTCTTAGAGTGAGACAGATTTACTACAACGAGGTGCTTGAAGTCAAGGGCCGTCTTGTGTTGTTCAAGGTAGGCTGTCAGGCTGGAACATACATTCGTAAGCTTTGCTTCGACATAGGAGAGGCTCTAGGTGTGGGAGCCAGCATGAGAGAACTCAGACGGACTCGTGTCGGGTCGCTTCGTGAAGACAAACACCTCTGCTCGCTCTACGACCTCAAGGATGCGTATCACTTCTGGAAAGAGGACGGCGAGGAAGGTGAACTGAGGAAGTACCTGCTCCCAATAGAGTCTGCACTGGGCCACTTGCCATTGGTACATGTACGTGATAGTGCCGTTGACGCCATCTGTCATGGGGCGAATCTTGCCGCTAGTGGAGTTGTGAGTCTTGACGCTGGAATCAAGAAAGGCGAGCTTATGGTCCTGAGCACAATGAAGGGAGAGGCCATTGCCATAGCCAAGAGTGCCAAGACCTCAGACATGATAGCAAAGGCAAAGAGTGGAATCGTAGCTACGACCGAGAGGGTCTTGATGGAGAGAGGGCGCTATCCTCAGATGTGGAGGAAACGTTCGTCAGAAGATTAGAAACAATGCACGAACTGACCAGCTTTTTATGCAAAACTCTAGAATTATTACTGGCTCTGGAGCAAGAGCGCGACTGACGGTACTCATCTTCAGAGGTGAGAGCTGAGGAAGCTCCCAACTACGCGTCGACGCCGGTCCTGTGCGAACAGGGAGGTGAGAGCCTCGCTCTGGGAACAGAAACGACACCCCCGAGCTAGAGATGACAAGGATACAGCATCTGAAGCTGTTGAGGACTAGTTCGGACGGGATGAAACGGCCCATCACCGGGTAGCAACTCCAAGAATACACCTGCGATGTGTCGGCCTGAGGTGTAGGGTAGGAGGCTTAGTCTGATGTCGCGAAGCTCCTCTCTGGTAACGGATTGGAGCAGAACAGAATTGGGGCTATTCCTTGCACCAGAGCCAGCCCCATCCTTTTCACACTCTCAATAGAACTGAACCTATTTCCTGTGCTTGACTAGTCCTTCTGGCCATTCATGGTTTTCCATGGTCCTTTCTGCAACGAGTTCAACAGTGTCTGTTTGAAATCTAGTCAGCTTGCCACAATTGAGAAGCGGTGTGATGTCCAGCTGTCTTAAATTAGCACCAGAAATCATAATGAAATCGAGCTCATTGCAATATCCTAAAGGTGTGAGGTCTAGCTCATTCATCATATTACTATGTATTGTGATCACTTTCAATAAAGGACACGAAGACAAAGGAGTGAGCTCCAACTTCTCCATCTCGCCATCTACATTCAGCGCTTCGAATTTCTCGCAGGCTGAAAGTGGCTCAAGGTCAACTGATGTAAGGCGGTTTCCAGACAGCTCCAGGTACTCAAACTCTTTGCAATGGCGGAGGGGCTCCAGATCGATGTGGGTCAACCTGTTGTCCATGAGGTTCAGTTCTCGCAAATGATGGCAAGATCTCAAAGGTGACAAATCCAATGTTTCGATTCTGTTATTCCACAGATTCAATTTCTCTAAACTAGCGCAAGGAGAGAGTGGTGAAAGGTCAATTTCGGTCAATCTGTTCTGACTGAGGTCTAGTACCTCAAGACCAGGGAGGGAGCTGAGGGGGGACAAGTCGATGCTGTCGAGTTTTCTCCCTCGAAGTATACTCCCTGTGTCATTTGAGTCCGAGGGAATAGCTGGCAAAAGTAAACCCAGTTCTTCCGCACTGAGGTGCAGTTCGGACTTCACGCTGTCTTCAATCTGATTACTATTGAATACGAAGTGCCGTATTGCTATCAAGTGTCCAATTAGAACCAATGATGCGGTAAGAATTGCAGTCCGTTCAACGCCATAAAGGATTAGTGAAAGAGGGCCCATACTGACAAAGATAATGATGAGTATATAGCTGTCCCAAAACATAGCGTGAAGAGGATAGTCTTCGAACCTTCTGGTATTGGCGATAGTGAATCCGAGCCCGATGTTCACAGCAGTAAGGAAAGAAACTGATAACCGTTCAAGAGCTGAGATGTTGTTTGGGACTAGCTGAGATGATAACACGTTGAAGATGAAGAGAAAGGCCGTTGTTACAGTAATGAACACCAAGATGCTACGTTTACTAATCTCCACAAGAATGCCCAATTGAATCTGGCTGCGTGGAAGCTTAAACCTGTACAATGGTAGTGCTATGGGACCTTTGCATACCTCACCTACTCTTCACGAGTGTGTTCACTCATGATCTCCCTTTGAACCTGTACAACCTCACTACTATTACTACATCCTGCATAGGCATCCAACCATACGCGATTCAGTGTGATGAAAGAAGGCCCCCATTTGAACACAGACAACAACTCGTCTGCCTCATCGACTAGTCCAAGTATGTAAAGTGCGGCAGCCAGTGCCTCAGCAGTGGAGAGTTTCACCGGTTTGTAGGTATTGATGGGATTTGCAGCTAAGAGATACGGGAGAGACCTCTGTGCACCCGCTCTAGATGCTGCAAAGATCTCCTCCGCCCTTTTCCATGAACAGTCGAGTGCGACTAGACCAGAACGTAGAACCGAGTTTCTGTCTGATGGAGAAAAGGCAACCTTGGAAACCGGATTCAGTACCACAGATCCAGATGGAATTCGTCGGAAACTGCGTACTATGCTTGCCTTTTTCATTCTACCAAGTCGAGTTCCGGTGCACTTTCTGGGATCGCATTGTCCGGCATGGTAGACTAGAATTCGGGGCTCGCTCGCGTTTCCATGGTCCATAACGATTTGAAGTACCAGACACAACAGATTTCAGGTTTCCCATTGTCCACCACATCAGTGGTACAAGGTGATACGCTTCTCTCCCGGTGACTCGTGCGAAACATGTGGTCTAGAAACATCCGAATTGAAACGGTGCGAGATGTGCCAAGCATTTGTCTGCAGTAAATGCGCTTCAGAGCACGAAGGTATCTGCCTCACTTGTCAGGAGGCCCGATGCAGCATCTGCGATGAGTATCTATCTTCGCGAGCCTGCAATCGGTGCGGCAGGTTAGTGTGCGAAGATCACGGTGTCAAAGAGGGAGAGGCGACCATCTGTGATGTCTGTCGGACGAGCTAGGTATGAGTGTCGAATCAATTCATGTTGGGATGGACGATATAGATAGTCCAGAAGGTGGGTGTACTACCCATTTCGCCAGTCTGGTTGTTGAACGGCTCTCCACATTGGGAGCAAGATGGTCTGACTATCCAAACCTGATTCGACTCAATCCGAACATTCCCTACAGGACACGTGGGAATGGAGCAGTGGCAATCAGATTAAGTATTGATACAGCAGAAGTAGATGGAATTCTTCCTCTTGTAGAGGAAATGGTAAGAGAATACTCCGAAGAAGACTATCCAAACACAAATCCAGGAGTGGTGCTTGTAGGAGGCAAGATCCCCACGGCCGTACAGAGCTTCTCCGCACGCGCAATGTGGAGAACAATTCCAGTAAGTGTCGCAGACAGACTCCTGAAAGAACACTCCATAGACCACATCAGAAGAGGCAATGGGCGAGGTCTTGTGGGTGCCATTGCGGCGGTGGGCAATCGGCTTGAGTATGACCACACATACGAGCTTATTGCTTATCGCGCGGTCGAGTCAACGTCGGAACCGAGAGGTGTTGATGAGCAGTCCGTAGTAGAAATGGACCAGAGAATGGAGGGCAGGCTGTTCTCCAATGTAGATCCGGTAACAAGAAGAGCCCTTATTGTCCCGCGTGGTCCAGATCCGGTATTGTACGGAATCAGAGGAGAACGCGTAGAGGACGTCCTAGAAGCTTCATCCTATGTGAAGAGCGAACAGTCGGTCGACAGAATGATGGCATTCAGGACCAACCAAGGAACTGGCGCCCACCTGATGCACTGTGTGTATGTTTCAGATTTGCGACCTTACATGGCCGCTATTGTACATGGGGTTATTGATAGAAGACCCAAGACCACTGAGGGGGGACATGTTGTGTTCAGCGTAGGTGACTGTTCTGGACGGGTTGATTGCGCAGCTTATGAGCCCACTGGGGAATTCAGAACAGTAGTGCTGAAGCTTGAGAAGGGAGACCAAGTCCTAGTCCACGCAGCCGTTCGGCCCCCTGCAAGAACTCATGGACTTACTCTCAATGTTGAAGGGCTAGAGATTGTTAGACTTGCAGAGGTTTGCCGTGAATCCAATCCCGTGTGTCCTCATTGCTTCAAGAGAATGAAAAGCGCTGGCAAGGGGCAGGGATACAAATGCTTCAGTTGTGGCTTCAAGGACCGGGAGGGTACAAAGACAAAGACTCTCGTGGACCGTACACTTGAAGAGAAAGTGTATCTTCCTCCTCCTAGAGCACAGAGGCATCTTACGAAACCATTGGCTAGACTTGGCAAGAAGAACAAAGGAGTACCGGACAGATTAGTCGGCAGATGGTATAGGTTCTGACAGCAATGTGTCAAACGGACTTGAACTAGACCCTTCTACCACGGCGGCCGCCTCGCTTCCGCGTACCGTCATGGGGAATAGGAGTAACTTCGTCGATGATTCCAATTCTGAGACCTGCTCTACTAAGGGCACGAATAGCTGCCTGCGCACCCGGACCAGGGGTCTTGGGTCCACTACCACCAGGAGCACGCACGCGTATGTGTATTCCATAGATGCCCTTGTCCTTGGCCTCCCTCGCAGCTTGAAATGCAGCCTGCATAGCGGCATGGGGTGAGGACTCGTTGCGGTCGGCCTTCACCATCATTCCACCGCTGTAGCGTGCTATTGTTTCTGCACCAGTGATGTCGGTAACGTGGACAATGGTATCGTTATACGATGCAAATATGTGGGCAATTCCCCACCTGCTGCGTTCGTCGCTCTTACTCATAGTTGGACACCTCAGTCTTGACCTTCAATATCGCCCGTTTTGGATTCATCGTCTTCGGTGGCATCAACGGCCAAGTCTGCCACCTCCACGGCCGCAACTGCTTCGGCCGCTATCCTTTGAGCTGCTGCAGAAGCGGCTATCCTCGCGGGATGTGATTCGTCATTGAGTGGAGATCTTTCTACGTAAGCCATGCGCTGCTCCTCTTCGAGAGTGATCAGCCTCCCAGGGGCGCTGACTTTCGCCCCATCCAAGGCAATGTGACCGTGCGTCACAAGCTGACGCGCATGGTAGGCGGAACTTGCCATGCCCTTACGAAAGACTATCGTCTGTATTCTACGCTCAAGGAGGTCCTCTAGCGTTAGGTCAAGAACACCGTCCAAAGTGCGCTCCCCGGTCAGGACCCCCAGTCGAGACAGCTTACCCAAGAGTTCACGTTCAAGTGTAGCCCTCTCTGCTTCAGTCAATGCAAGCAAGTTTCGAGCTTGTCTTCTATACCGAGACAGCTCGGTTCTGTGCTTCCATAGTTCCTTCTTATTGCGGAGACCATAGGAGCCTATCAGCTGGAGTTCGCTCTCGAATCTCTCGCTATCAAAGGGACGCTTTGGCGTCACGTACTTCTTCTTCTGTCGACGAGGATCTCCCATTCTCCAACTACCTCACACTATTGCTTAGTCTTCTTTCTAGAAACACCAACGGCTACGCCACCGCGCCCAGTCGTTCGCGTGTGCTGTCCTCGAACCTTCAGACCTTGGCTATGCCGGACACCTCTCCATGATCTGATGCGCTTAAGACGATCAACGTCGCTCCTGTGGGCAAACTCTAAGTCAGGACCGGTAAGGTGAAGCATTCTCCCACTCATCCGATCTCGTGGCCTGTTTACGTACCAGTCTGGCATGCCAGCTGCCACCGGGTCCTTGATAATCTTCTCTATCATCGAAATCTGGGCCTCTGTCAGATATCCCAGCCTGCTGAGAGGGTCAAGGCCCGCTTTTGTCAAGACTGCTTTCGACAGTCTAAGGCCTACACCGCTGACACGAGTTAGACCTTGGAGCAGATTCTCCTGGCCATCGATGTCGCGGCCTGCAATTCGAACGATATGTCGATAATCTTCGGACATGGTGTACAACCTCATTCTGACTCGTCTGAGGCTAGTTCGCCTCTTGGGGATGCCTTATAATCATTCCCATAAAGACTTGGAGAGTTCTGGTGATGTTCCAGAGATTCTATACAGACGATGAACAGCTGAAGGTCTACTCAGGCCCGTTCCGCCACACTATCAGGTCAGCTATTTCCTCCTCCACCTTGAAGCCCAGTGACTTGTA
>LRSK01000251.1 GCA_001563325.1 Candidatus Thorarchaeota archaeon SMTZ1-83 | reverse complement strand
CTGAAAAGTGAGAAGATACGGACGACCTCTGACTCAGATTTTCTTGATTATATAAGGGCTCACGAAGATAAGAATCTCCCTCTCTTCCTTAGTCGTTCCAGTTCTCTTGAAGAGATTTCCGAGGAGAGGAATGTGTCTTAGGATAGGAACACCTATTTCTCTCTCAGACTCGGTCACTTTCTTGAGACCTCCAAGCACTACAGTCTCTCCATTCTGCAAGAGTATCCTTGAATTCGCCCGAGAGGTGGAAATAGTGGGTAGCCCTCCCACCGTGATTGCAAAGTCTGGTTCACTCAGCTCTGCGGACAGATCGATGGTGATGTCTTCGAGTGAGTTTATATGAGGAGTAACGTCCATACCGATTCCCGCGGACACATATCTGGTGGTCACTCTTCCTTCCGCGCCAATTGTCGTTATCGGAATCTGCTTTCCAGCAAATACGGAGGCAGCTTTGTGATTCACCGCGGAAATACGAGGATGTGAGACCACTGATGCTTTTCCTTCTCTCTCAAGAGCGGATATCTTGGCCGCGATGGTGGCCCAGTCTGTTATAGACCCGAGGCGGAATGCGATTGCTCCAGCAATCTCCTCACCTGGGACAACTTCCATGTCGATTTCCGCTGTGGTCTGCAGATCTTCGCTCTGAAGATCTTTGACTCCCCACTTCACTCCGAGTTCTCTTACATAATCGAAGTTCACTTCTACAATGCGCGCGATTATCTCTACCTGAGGAGTGGAGGAGTCAAGAACTGCCAAAAGGGCCACTACTTGCTGATGCACAGTCTCGATATCTGTTATTACCAGTGAGTTAGTCCTTTCATCAATTTCAATTGTTCCTCTCTCCGAAAGCATTCTCGATGCTGGTTCTTTTGCCTCTTTGCACTGAGCAAACTCCAGAGTATAGACTTTGGTTTTCATAGGAGCAAGTCTTTCCAGTTCCCGAGCTTTTCTCTCTTCTTCTATCCTCTCAGCTTCAAGCTTACCGGTCGGAGCCACTCGTATAATCCCATCTTCATAGGTCCTAGCCAATCCAGAGCTTTTCAGAACGATATCGAGGGCCTGACTCCACGGAACACGTCTCAGCCTGACTGTGACGGTGCCTTTGACATCCTGGTCCGCGACGATGTTCTCCCCCGCATATTCAGAAAAAGCACGCAATACAGTAAGCACATTGGCATTTTCCAAGTCCATAGAGATCAGAGGTTCTTCCGCGCTTGTAGAGACACGAGACGTAGGATTCGGCTTTGAATGAATACCAGGATTGGAGGAGCGCACCGATGAAGCTCGCCACTGGTGAAAGGTCTCTGTCTTAGAGGATAAGAAAAGCATGAGCATGTGTGACTCTCTGGAGATAGTGTATGAAAGAGGTTGTTCAAGCTCTATCACAACCCTGAGGAAATTGCCCTTTTTGAATCTGTTTAAAGAGACTCCCTTCACAGCTCCGCGGTTCACGTCAGCGAAGTAGTCGTTCTGGAGTAGGGATGAGAAACCCGTTATATCCACTACAATCCTATACGGATTCGTCAGAGTGAAGTCAGTGTAGAGGAAAGTGTCGTCACCAAGAAGCGCTATCTGAGTCATCCCATCCACTTCTTCTATCTCTATGTCGGTCAAGAACCCGGCGAATCCTACGCCTGCCGCAAGAAACAGAATGAATGCAGACACAATACTTCTCATTTTTCCTCCTATTCTTCCATCACTATCTCATACTTTGTGACTATGCCAAACTGACTGAGCTCAAAGACGATCGATTTCTCGCCAACTTCCACCACTTTTCCTCCCGGCAATGAATCCCCAGGCTTGAAGACATAACCGTTCCCGGCCTGATCAGAAAGAACGGCAACTCTCAGTCCATCACCCCACATCACTCCAACCAGCGACAGATTCTCCACTCTTATCTTCCTCTCCTCACCTGGCGCCTGTTCACCCTCGGGCACAAGCAATGGCAAGAATGGATCTCTTCTACCCCTCGCATCATATACATAGACCTCTTGCACGATTGGAAATTCCATCTCTTCTTCCAGCTCGTCTTCCACAGATTCAGTGGTAGCCTCTGAAGTCTGGGCAAGTTCAGTCTGAGAAGTCTCCGCATCATTCGATTCCTTGGAACAATTGACGAAAACGAGAAGGGATAGAGACAAGAAAACCGGCAAAAGTTTATTCCACATTTTCTCCACCTCCACCTTCCGTTATTATGTAAGTAAGCGC
The DNA here is from genome assembly GCA_001563325.1 of Candidatus Thorarchaeota archaeon SMTZ1-83. The sequence continues at coordinate 7,946 of LRSK01000251.1, read as the reverse complement.
TTTGAAGTCAACATCCAACATTTTCTTCGTAGTGCCTTTCAGTTGAATATCCGCGATATTTACTATTCGGGGCAGATTTCCTATGGCCGAGAGAAACTTCGCCATATCGTGAAAATCCCCCGTAACACCCACGTTGATCGGGAACTCCGAATATATGCCTCTTGGCAACGTTGCCTGGGGCTCGAACAGGTCGAACTTGATTCCAGACTTCATTCCGGCAGTCGTTATGCCTTCGAGCAGAGACGGTACTTCCTTCTCCTTCGGCAACATGACCTTGGCTTTCTCCCATCTTTCTGTCAACACCTCATATCTACGCTGAACACGTTCAAGGTTGGCGGCGACAACCTCCGTTTTCCTCAACTCGGTACTCACTTTGTGATACACGTCTCTCCTATCCGCCAACTTCCTTGACGCGGGGGTCCAGACGAATCTGTAGTAGACGACCACAAGCGCTACCACCACCACAACCAAAATGATCTTGGTCCTGTTCGCCATTATCCCCTCCCCCTTCTCAGCCTTTGACGTTCCGTCGCGGGGGGAGAGGCTTCCTTCATCCCCACCGTCACAGTGAATTCCATCACATCCTGTCCAGCAATTGCCTTCTTTCTGAGTACCACCAAGTCCGGGCCGGAGAAGCAATCGGATTCGCTCAGTTCTTCTATCAACTTGGCTACCGTAAGGTTGGAGAACGTCAACCCGGTAATCTTTATTTGAGACGATACTTCTTCAAATGAGGTAAGCCATATATAGTCCGGCACTCGGCTGCACAGGTCGTCAAGCATCTTCACCCTCAGAAATCTGTCCCGATTCAATTTATTGATGATACCCAGCCTGTTCTGCAGCTCCCTTGTCTTGGTTTCAAGGCTTTGTACCAAATCAGCTTCCCTTTTTAGCTTGGCGAGCCTCGTTTCCATTCTGGCAATGTCTCGATCTAGTCTCCCGATTGCTATCCTTCGGCTGAGATAAGCACCCAGAAATATGACCAGGAGGACTCCTATTACGGACACTATCCAGATCGTCTGTGGGACCATCGGAATCTTGAGCGACGGCATTCTCAATCCAGGAAACCCTCTCCCTGCTCTTTTGCCTCGCTCCTCCTCCGGCAAGAGGTTAATTCGAATCATTTAGCCCCCTCTCAGTCCCAATCCTATAGCTTGTGCAAGAATTGGGCCAATAATCTGTGGATCCTCCTCCTCGAAGATAGCTGGATCGTATCGGATCCGTGTTAATGGATTCATTATCTCTACAGGCACTCCCAGTCTCTGATTGATGAGCTGAGGCAGATCTCTTATGTTTGCTCCTCCACCGGACAGGTAGAGTCTGTCCATTCTTTCCATCTTGGGCGGGAGATACGGAAGGGTTCTTTCGATACCAGCACAGAGTTCGTCGGCGAAATCTCTGAATATGCCCATGAGCTTGGACTCATCCACCTCTTCTCCCGGCCGTCCCTTCAACGCGTCGACCGCCTTCTCAAAAGACAGCCCGAGATCCTTCTGAAGCCGCTGCAAGCACATCGCAGCCGCGGCCGGAATATCCCTCGAAAAATAGGAGGCGCTGTTCATCACGAAATTTATGGATGTCTTCTCGACGCCAACGTCGACCAGGGCTATCAGCTCCTCCGGAGCAGTATCGTAGTTGACCTCAAACGCATTTTGCACGGAAAAGGCTGCCACATCAACTACGACGGGATTCAATTCCGCCTCTCGAATGAGTCCCACGTATGAGTTCACCACGTCCTTCTTTGCCGCAACGAGAATCACTTCCATTTGATCCTCTCCCACATCCGGATTGACAATTTCGAAATCAAGATTCACGTCACTTATGTCAAACGGAATGTGTTGCTCAGCCTCCCAGCGGATCTGGAGTTTGGCCTCGGACTCTTTCATCTTCCCGACGGTTATCCGTTTCACGATCACTCCCTTACTCGGCAAAGAAGTGATGACATCTCTTTTCGTAATTCCTTTCGATTCAAAGAGTCCCTTGATGGTCTCAATGACCACCTCCCTGTCCATTATCTCTCCATCGACAATCGCATCTGGCAGAAGGTAGGTGATACCATAATTCAGAAGCACAGCAGCCTTCTTGGAGACCTCAAGCTCGACCACTTTGCATGAGGATGAGCCTATATCCAGCCCTACTGCACTCTTTTTCCCAAACATTCTCCTCCCTTCTATTCACCGATAAATCTTCTTATCTCTTGTCCTTTGACCAACCAGCGCCGACCAATCTTCCTGCCCTTGAGCTTCTCTTCACGCAAATGCTTTCTCACTGTCTCGGAGCAAATTTCCAGAATTCTGGCGGTCTCGTCGACTGAATAGAATTTTCCGGGGCTGATCTCTTTAGGGGCAATAGCCATGTCGACCTCCTCGCATTAAAATGTATGGTTACGCAATTTTTTGTCAAGTCAAAAATCGAATTCTCTCTTTACACGTCATTTTTTCCCTTGACACGATTTTTCACAATTGTACCTTTTTTCACAAAAAGAGGGAGGATGATATGAGAAGATTCGTACTTTTGAGCGTTGCGATTTTGGTGGTGCTTGCGTGTTCTGAAAGTGAGCTGTTGAAAGTGGTCGAGTTCCAGGATGCAGAAGGCAACTCCCCACCAATCACCAGTGACGTGGTGACGATTGATAACGATGTTGCACTGGTATATGAGGACAACGCCGTGGCAATGGTCTCGTTCGACGTCCACTTCTACGAGGTTCCGTTTGGGAGTTCTGAGCCTCCAGGGTATGGTGCTCACCTGGACCGTTACGTAGTCACCTTCAGTTCAGTTGAAGAGGATGAGTTCCCGCCTTCTCACGAAGGGGCCCTTAACGTCATTATCCCTCCCGGGGAAGAAAAGGCAGTCGCCTTTGTGCTCGTACCTGCGGAAGCGAAGACTGTGTCTCCCTTGGTGGATCTGATTAACGGCGGAGAGTTGAGAACGAAAGCAACTGTCGAGTTCTGGGGTACTGAAGACAAGACAGGCAAAGAATTGCACGCGAGTGGGCAGCTGGATGTGAATTTCGCCAACTGGGCTGACGAATAATTGAACTACCTAGTGCTGACTTCTATTTCAACAACTGAAGGAATCTTAGCCCATCTTCAAACATATAGGCGTTATTGAACATCACATAGCCGTCCTTCAAGTCATTCACGAGCGTTGCCAATTCCTGCAGTTCGCTGTGGGAGTATCTATATCTGTATCCTCCCTTTCCATGCAGTCTGAAATAGGCTGGTTCACCCACTGTGGGACTCCTCTTTAGCGGATCCACACAATCAACAAGATTCAGGTCAGAACAGACCTCTTGAACCTTCTCTCTTCTCCATTTTCCTCTCGATTCCCACACGAAGACATAGTCTTTTCTATCGATCCGCTCGAAGAAGGTTCTCATATTCTCTATGTTCTGCTTCGTAGGAAGGAAAGAGGCGGGAGACTGAAAGACTACTATCTTGCAACCAAGAACTCTGGCGATTTCCTCAGTCTTCTCCCATGCATTGAAAACCTCCGGAGTCGGCCTGAAGAATCCGTAACTCCCAAGTTTTTCATTGGGAATGTCCAGTTTGGCTTTTGTATAGGTCGGTGACTTGGGAGAATGAGTTATGAGCTGCCAAGCCTTGAGAGTGAATCCGAAGCTCTTCGGTGCCTCTACCCTCCACCGTTCTGCTACTTCCGGACGTGGCGGATTATAAAATGTGGTTTGGATTTCTACCATTCTGAACTTGGAGAAATACTTCCTTCTCGCGACTGGATAACCACAACATCCCACTTCAATCATTTTGCCTCCGTTCTTCTTTTCTGTTCAATTCCTGAAGTCGTCCTCAGTCTGTAGCTGCCGTCTTCACACACGGTCTCGCATCTTTCGGAATCGCCTGGCAAATATCTCTGCGCATGCGGTCAGGTCTTCCTTTCGAGGGCTTCCCCGGCCAGACACTCGTTGACTGCTCTCCGGGTCACATCAGTAGAGTAGAAAGCTGGACTCATTTCTGAAAAAGACTTTCAAGGACTATTGCGTCGCTTCTTCCTGGTCCAGTTCCAATGATGGTTATGGGCACCCCAACACCATTTGAAACGAAACTGAGATACTCCTTAGCCTTATCTGGAAGCTCATCGTATCTCTTGATCCCTGAGGTGCGTTCGCTCCAGCCATCGAGATCTTCGTACACGGGGCGACAACGCTCTGCGATTTCTGTACTGACTGGAACGTTGTGCAGAATTTCTCCTTCGAATTCGTAATGCGTACATACTCTGATCTTTCCGAGCGTATCAAGTACATCCAGTTTGGTGATCGCGAGGTGATCCACGCCATTCAACCAACACGAGTGATTGAGCACAACAAGATCTAAGTATCCACATCTGCGTGGTCTCCCAGTGGTTGCTCCAAATTCGTTGCCCCTATCCCTGAGAATCTCTCCAATCTTGCCTCTCTCTTCGGTAGGAAGAGGTCCTTCCCCGACCCTGGTCGTAAAAGCTTTGGCAACTCCAATCACGTGGTCGATTTTTTGAGGCGGTATTCCCAAACCTGCTCCCACACCACCGATGCTCGAATTGGAAGCCGTCACGTATGGATACGTGCCATGATCAACGTCTAACATAGTACCCTGAGCACCTTCCAGAAGGATGTTCTTCTTCTCTTGAACGGCTTCTCTCATAAGCGCCCTGGTATCGCGGATGTACGGTCTTACTTTGTCCCTAAGGTTCAGGAATTCTTCGTAAATCTCCTTGAACTCCAGTTCCTTCAACCTGAAGAATTGCCGAAACAGAAAATTCTTCTCTTTTAAACTGAATTCCAGTTTCCGCGCGAAAACGGTCTCGTCCATTAGATCACACACTCGTATCCCTTTGTATGAAACCTTGTCTGCATACGTCGGTCCAATTCCTCTCTTCGTCGTGCCTATCTTCCTTTTTCCCCGAAGCTGCTCGCAGGCTCCGTCTAGAAGTCTATGATAGGGCATGATGAGATGTGCTCCTTCAGAGATGACCAGATTGTCTTCGATCTGAAGGCCTCTCTCTCTAAGTTGCTCCATTTCCTCGACCAGCCCGCGCAGATCGATAATCATACCATTACCTATTACACACTCCTTGTCACCCCGTAGAATGCCGGACGGGATTTGATGGAGCACAAACTCGTCATCTTCGATAACAACAGTATGCCCAGCATTCGGACCACCCTGAAATCTGGCCACAATATCGGCTTTTTCGGAGAGTAAGTCCACTATTTTTCCCTTGGCCTCGTCTCCCCACTGCATTCCGACTACTAAGATGACAGACATGTTATAGAACCTTTTCTATCTTCTCAATGATGTGCTGCTTCGGCACATACCCCACAATCTGTTCTCTCACTTCGCCCCCCTTGAAGATGAAGAGCGCGGGAATGCTCATTATTCCATATTTAGACGGTGTATTCCCTCCTTCTTCGACGTCAAACTTGCATACTTTCAGCCGCCCCTCGTACTCGTGAGCTATCTCCTCAACTATCGGAGCCACAAGTTTGCACGGAGAACACCAAGAAGCCCAGAAATCTACGAGCACTGGAGATGCAGAGTTGGTCACCTCTTCTTCGAAATTCTCATCACTGAGTTCCACTATCACGATCCCCTCCCTTCGAACTCAAATCTTGCGTTGAGTTCTGGACTACGTTATCCTCAGTTCTTTCCCGATCATATCGAATTTCGACAGAGCAAAGTCGAGATCATCCGCACTATGGACAGCAGAGATCATCACTCTGATTCTCGCTTTTCCTTTCGGTACAGTCGGATAGCCTATTGCTTGGGCAAAAATGTCCTCTTCAAACAATCTCTTCGAGAAATCCCATGCGACCTTGGCCTCACCCAGTATTACAGGGGTTATCGGAGTCTGACTGTTTCCAATATCAAACCTCAGAGAGCTCATCTTTTCTTTGAAGTATTTCGCATTTTCCCATAGTTTCTTTAATGCTTCATCGGACTCTTCGAGGATTTCCACTGCCGCAATGCACGCGGCAACATCGGGTGGAGTGACCGCAGAGGAAAAGAGGAAGGGCCGTGCCTTCTGGCGAAGGAATTCAATTGCATCGCCGTTACCGGCCAGATATCCTCCCACAACTCCAAATGCCTTGGACAGGGTGCCCATCTCGATATCGACCTTTCCGTGGAGCCCAAAATGGTCAGCTATGCCCCTACCATGATCTCCAAGCACCCCTTCGCCATGGGCGTCGTCCACCATTAGAATAGCCTCATATCTCTGCGCAAGCTCCACGATGTCCGGCAACGGCGCCACATCTCCATCCATTGAGAATACGCCATCAGTCACAATCAGCTTCCGCCTGGCTCCCCTCTCCTTCTTCAACTGATCTTCGAGCCCTGAAGCATCGAGATGCGGATACACCGCCCTCCTGGCTTTGGTGAGTCGGCAACCATCTATTATTGACGCATGATTCAGCTCGTCCGAGAATATCACATCATCTGCTGAGTCTACAAGAGCGGGTATGGTAGCCGCATTCGAATTCAATCCTGACTGGAGGGAAAGACTTCGCTCTACCCGCTTGAACTTCGCGAGCTTCTCTTCGAGTTCGAGATGGAGATCCATCGTGCCAGCTATACTGCGCACGGCTCCAGGACCGATCCCATACTTGTCTATGGCGCGCTTGGCTGCGTCTTTCAACTTGGGATGATTGGCGAAGCCAAGATAGTTGTTTGAGCAGAGATTGAGCACTTTTTTCCCATCGACGACAAACCACGCACCTTGAGAACTGCCGATCGTCCTTATTATATTGTACAGACCCTGCTCCTTCAAATTCTCCAATTCCTTGCTAACAAAACTGAACTTCCCCATGTTTACCCCACTTTCAATATCTTCACAACTGTACATTCTCCACCTGGTTCTTCAGATTCCTACGGCGTCAGCACAACCTTACCGCATCCTCCAGCCTCTATCAGACTGAATCCTTCTTCAAACTTGTCAAGTGGGAATGTGTGGGTTACAATGGGAGTGATGTCGAGTCTACCCGAGCTCAAGATTCCCTGAGTTCTATGCCAAGACTCGTACATCCTTCGCCCGACTATTCCATAGACTCTTGCTCCTTTGAAAATGACATCTCTTGAGAGGTCGAGTTCCACTTTTCTATGGGGTATTCCAAGCAGGGAAATCCATCCACCAGGCCTGAGCACTCTGAACGCCTGTGCGATGGCTTTCTCGTTCCCCGACATCTCAAGCACTACATCCACGCCACCTTTGTCTGCTGTGAGTGAGAGGATCGTGTCGACGACATCCACCTGCTCAGGGTTAAGAGTGTCCACTGCACCCATCTTTCGTGCGAGTTCGCGTCTGTAATCGTGTGGCTCTATTGCTATGACACTTCTCGCACCATATGTAGCAGCCAGCCCTACTGAAAACAGTCCTATCGGACCGCACCCAAAAACGGCAACCGTCGCACCCAGGATGTCATCAGCAAAAACGGAGTGCACTGCGTTTCCAAAAGGCTCCTGAACGCTGGCTATGTCCGGAGGAATGGAGCGATGACATCGTATCAGATTCGATTCAGGAATTACTGCATATTCAGCGAAAACCCCGTCTACGTCTATTCCAAGGATCTTGGTGAAGCGGCAGACGTGAGCTTGGCCTGTGCGACATTGGAGACACCGACCGCATACGAAATGAGTCTCGGCTGAAACGTATTCGCCAGGCTTGGCCTCACGCACCCCATCGCCAATTTCACTGATTTCGCCTGCGAATTCATGTCCGAATATCCTGGGCAATTTCATCGAAGAGCTCGCCCACTCATCCCACTGATAGATGTGCAAATCCGTACCACATATGCTCGTTGCCTTTATCTTCACTAGGACTTCGCCATAACCGGGTTCGGGAATTGCCACCGATGCAATCTCAGCTCCTCGTGTGGGCTGAGATTTAAGCAGTGCCCTCATTTCTCGCTTCATCAGCCGCCTCTCTCACTATCTGCAGTCCCCTGGATGTGCCTATTC
>LRSK01000250.1 GCA_001563325.1 Candidatus Thorarchaeota archaeon SMTZ1-83 | reverse complement strand
TCAGTGCTTCTATGATGAGCCTACCAACGCCCTTTCTCTGCGTTTTGACAGCAATTGTGTCCAAGTGCAGGGTTTTAACAAATGTCATAGGCAGTGTATAAGCAAGTAATGTAGCCTCAAGCTGCGAATCCACAAGAACAAACATGAGAAGATGTCCTGGTTCCTTCAGACGGTCCTTTATCTCACTCTCTGAGTACCTGAGATCTGTCCTGAATGCCTTACGTTCTATCTCCATGAACCAATCAATATGCTTCTTCTCAAGCCTGTGGGGAAACAATATCTTCACTTCACCAGAATATATCTTGGAGAGGCTCTCATGAAGCCGCTTCCATGTTGGTTCATCGCTCTCTGGCTGGTCCTTCAGACGCATTTCCTTACAGCTCCTGATTTCTCATCACATGGGCGAATTGCATCAAACTCACATGCCATATCTACTGCAGGCTGATTGTATCAATCGTTCAATAAGTTGACTATAGGTGTATCCAGCCTTCATTGCCATGTAGGGATAAAAGGAAATATCTTTCTCTTCGAGATCGAAGTCCATTCCAGGTAGCGGATTTATCTCTAAGAAGAATACCTCATCCTTCTCATTCATTCTATAGTCAATTCTTGCAAAATCAGGAACTTCAAGGACTTGACAGATATCTAAGGTGAGTCTTTCAATCTCCTCCCTCAATGTATCAGGTATCTGAGCTGGACAGACGTAGTTGTCTAGGTCTTCGAAGATGGTCTTTGCCCGCTGACCATATACTCCCATGACTTCAGGAGGTAATCTTGTGAAGTCAATCTCAAGAATTGGAAACACTTCGAGAGGGCCTTCAGGAGAACCTAATACTCCTACACTGAACTCACGCCCCTCTATGAACTGCTCCACAAGAATTGACTGTTGGTATAACTCAATCATTTCCCCAAGTTTTCTCCGAAGCTCATCACGATTTCGCACTACATTGTCTTCATTGATCCCCACAGATGAGCCCTCCTCGTTTGGCTTGAGGATGACAGGAAATGGGATGTCTGCAGATTCTGACTCTTCCACTGCACGAAAGACATGGAAAGCTGCAGTGCGAATCCCATGATATGCGAGGATCTTCTTTGTCCAAGCCTTATTGAGACAGACTGCTGTTGATAGAATGTTTGCGCCAATATAGGGGATTCCCAGCATTTCAAGAATCGCAGGGATATGCGACTCCCGACTTTCTCCACGTATACCTTCGGATCGGTTTAACACCAAATCAGGTTTCAATTCCTTGAGGGTTTCAATAACATCCTCTTTGGCCTCAATGAAGACATATTCATGCCCAGCATCCTCTATGCCGCGCTTGATTAGCTCAATCGTGTGTGGTGGATCGTACTCCACCTCAAACTCCGATTCTCCAAGACGTGTATTCAGTATCAATGCAATACGCATCTATTTCACACCTAGAGAATATCAACACTGGTTTAATACCTTAACGAAGTCAAATTAGGGACTCAACAAGACATTCGGAGCCATTTGACGAATCCCTGTGTACTCAAAGCGTGAAGGAAGAGACCTCTTCACGAAAGATAGACAAAACCTCGTTTTTCAGTTCGCGCGGTACTGTTATTGGCTCGTAAATGTGTGTGAATTTTTTAAATAGCTCGTCCTCCCTATCGAGAGCCTCTTGATACAAATCGCTGCTTTTGAATTCGTCAATCAAGTCGCCTTTAGCTCCCTTATTCACGGCAGAAAGGAAAGCAAAGAGTTGCTCGTTTCGAGCCATTTCGGTATTAGCATAAGTGAGTGCAGATTTGCCACCAAAGAGCGTGAAGAAGTGCCTGTTAGAGGCTGAGAACATATTCTGTCTAATTCCAATTGCAGAGGGTTCAATTCCTCCACCCACACATAGGAGATACATCTTTGCGCATATTGTGCAATCGTGGCACCAATGGTAGTCCCTCCCAGATTCCTTCTCAGTGAAGCAGCTCATCTGATACTTTGCATAATGTGGGTATCTATGTGCAAGGATTCGCTGGACCATCATGTCCATAAGTGGTTCAATGAGGCTTCCAGTTCTAATCGAACCCCCTGAGAACATCTGAGTGATTTGGTCAATCTGTACAGTCCACTCATGAGATTGGTCATAGCACGGATATACAAGCCACTTACCTTCGGCATCCATGTACGTAGCTGATGCAGTCTGCTCATTCCCAAAGAGCAGGTACTTCGCATTATTCGCGTAGGCAAAAGGAATTAGCTCCAGAGCGTATTCAGTTGTCTGCAGACCCCAACCAAATTCAGAGAATGGGAGACCCAAGTGGTCATAGTTTCTGAACCGTCCGGTGTCATGGTGAAGGATTAGCAGGTCTTTTCCAAACTCCTTCTTGAATTTCTCTCCTAGCGCCTTCTTATGCTTCTCTTCATATGTCATGCTCTCTTCTACGATAAAGACTGCATGAGGATCGAGGCCAATCTCATCTGCCAGTGCATAAGTGAGAAGACTGTCTTTCCCGAAGCTTAGCCCCACAATTGCCCTATGGGGAGAATCGACAGGCTGTTTTGATGGAAGAACGATTTCAGGATTTAAGAATCTGTAATTAGTGTTGAAGAACCTGCGTACAGCATCAGCTGTATCAGTTCCATCCACTTCAGTGCAAGAGGGAATGTCTTTCAAGAAATTCTGAGTGAAGTAGGGTTCCAACAGGGGTCGTCCGGAGTTATATGTAGCCTCAGATTCGTTAAAAACTAGGGGAAGATGCATTGTCGTAGCTAGCACCAGATTATCCCTGAGCGCAACTTGAGTGTCTCTTGGAGTGGATTCCCATACCTCCTTGGGATAGCTGATTAGATAGCTCCTTCCCTTGAATACAACAACAATACCATAGTCGCTGATATCTGACTGAAAATCCAAGATGATGACCCCTTATCTCGTTCAACATAATTCGGATAACTCTTCCCAATCACTGTGAGCTGGTCTAGATTCAACAAGCAATCTAGCCTTTGCGTAGAATGAGTCTTGCATAGAATACAAGGTCCTGTTGTTCCTTTTCGATGACCTCAAAGCCATGATTGGCGGCCACTGCCAGGAAAGTCTCCAAATTCTGATTTCGAAGATATGCTCCATAGCCAGTTTCATTTCTTGTGCCGTCAGGAAAGGACACACTCAAAGGGACTATGAAATACTTCATCTTCGAGTCAATATCCTCTGGGACTTCCACATTGACATCCCACATCAATAACTCTCCCCCAGGCTTCAAGACTCGGGCAATCTCAGAGAAAATCGTGTCCAAATCTTCAAAAGGCACATACATGAGTGTGAAGAAGATCGTTGCAATCCCAAAGGAGTTCTCTAGGAATTGCAGCTCTTTGGCATCCATGACTAGCTTCAGGGCATCACTTGCAGTTCCTTCCAACTCTGGCATCTTGTTATCTATCGCGACTACTTGACGACCTTTGATTTGGCCGATGATTCCTTCTCCGCCGCCTCCAATGTCTAATATCCATTCCTCGTCACATGGAAAATCAGAGAGGCTAACTACTTGATGGGGCAGCTGGTAGACTTCCGACATGTCAATTTCTGAATGATGGTCGGACATTACAACAAATCTCTAGGAGCGTCGGGTTAAAAGGTAACCGTTCATGATTCCGCTGGATATTAGGATTGGATGGCTATATATGACGTCATTGCGTAGTAGTCCAAAAAAGGGAGAGAGGAGGTGAAATCCTCCTCTCGAAGGCGTGCGATTAGCTGATATGTGCTTCAACTGAACCAGTGTCACTCTGAATCACAACAGTCACTATCTGGCTAGCTGTATCGTAGTCATCTGATTCATAATGGTTTGACGTTATCTGAGTCCAACCGGGAGCATCAATCTCTACACTGCCAGTACCAGCAGCAGCTTCGATGCTGCCGCCAATTCCAGAGGGCAGGGCTACGTTCAGATCAACCATTCCAGTAGTGGTTTCGAAGCTGTAATCTGGACTTCCCACTATGACCACACCACTTCCCATGTAGAAGTCAATAGCGCCGGTTTCTGTTGTGAGAGTAACATCACCAATGTGTGCACCCTGTATAATATCACAATCAATGGAACCAGTAGTGCTCGTAACATCCAGCGTATAATTGACACCACTGCCTAGAGTGATGTTCGCAGCTAATACTGAATAGCTGAGGGTGATTGTGTTCGAGGAGAACGTGACAGTTGGAGCGCTAGTTTCCTGTACTGTTCGGTTACTCGCACCTACGTCAATCCTATACAACAGCGTCGCATTGTCTTCGAAATCCACATTTACAGAACCAGTTGTGACATCAACGTTAAGATTGACTGGTCCCGTAGTTGCGCCTACCGTACTCTCGAAGTGATAATACACAGTATCATCGCCCATGAACCAGCCCCAAGTTGTGGGACCAAAGTACGTGAGGGCACCTACGACGACCGCACCAACGATTAACACACCAATTATGCACACTACCATTCCAGTATTTCTTTCGTAACTAGTCATTTCCTATACCTACTTTGCGATGCGATCGGAGAAGGCGATGCCACTCTTCACGCAGTCTTTGATATTCCGAATCTTCATCCAGAACAAAACGACGCATGATTCGGGATGCATCGCCTCGAAGAGAGGGAGGTAGCTTGTGAAAGCTCTTTTCATCTGCAATGGGTAAATCAGAGTTCACTGCATTCTCCCGTTCAATCAACCGTCTCAAAACGCCCATAGCCTCCTCGACCTGAGACTCTGGAATCTCAATACCATAGACCGAGAGGCTTGAAACAATAGACTTGAGACGGTCTTTAGCAAACTGTGCAACACCGCCATTGGCTTCCATCATTCCACTTATCCCAAGGCGGTATTCTTTAGCTGTTGCGCGGTAATACCTTTGAACTATGCCAGTTGGCGTCATTTCGGTACGTTCTTGAACAACGACACCAATGTCCTGCAACTTCTGAATGTGATGGAGGATTGTACCTGGATTCTTGCCCAGTTTTTCTGAGAGCTGCTTGACAGTGTACGAAGCGTTTACCAGATACTCAAAGATAATGCTCGCCCTAGTTGGCTCGAAGAGGACCTTGATCTTATTAGCATCGGTGATGACTTCCAAATCCTTCAGGGGAGCATTTGTTGACCCATTCTCCACGATTCACGTACCTCCAACAAGATTTACATTAGGCTCGTCCTGACTTGCACTTGATATCTCAATACCACTCAGAATCATGTATAGCCTACTTAGAGCAATCACCAACGCGGGAAGAACAATGAGTATTAGAACAAACGCTGCGATGACGGCATAGATAGCTGCCGCCATAAGTTCAACTCCTAGAGTTGGTTGCATAAAAGCTGCAATACCAATGCCAAGCGGAGCAAACATGAAGATGATGATTAAGATGAAAGTAAACCAAGTAGAGTAGACTCTGTCGAAGTATTTCCAGGACAGGCGTATTGACTGGCGCGTAGCATCAAGAACTGAGTAATTATCAATGATTGCAGGAAACACCATGGTCATCATTCCAGATGATAGCATGATCCAAAATGCGCTTAGCGCCGTTAGAACAGCTCCTGGAAGACCTGTGACCACATAGCCGGCCAAGAAAAGGATTCCATATACTAGAATGAGGGGTAAACCGATAACTGCGAATATGGCGATTCCTCCACCTGCAAGAGAGAAGAACTTCTTTCGATACCATACAAAGACTCCCTCAGCAGATGTTCCTGCGCTCTCTACTATCTCTCTGCCCATTCCGAAGACAACACCAATGGCTACGAAGAAGGGAGTCACCAGAAGCAGGATTGCGAAGATTCCAAGGCTAGCCGCAGCCGGATCCGGCTGAGATACGAAGACAGCTTCCATGACAACACCCAGAGATTCAAAGAAGGCTACAAAGCCCTCAGGTCCACCTACTGCAAAAAAAAGCGGAATCGATACAATCGCGAATCCAATCATCATGACTATCACAGTTACAATGAGAACGCCAATCATCCCTAGAAGGAAAGAAAGGATGTTCTTCACCGCGAACTTGAAGCTCACTTTGAGGTCCTCTATCAGTACTCCAATGCTTGCGTTTTTGTTGCTCATTGTATCACCTGATTAAAATGATAGAGAGTGCCCCTTTGAAAAGTCATTCGAGGCACTCTCAGATTAGAAACCTCCTATACAAAGGGAATTGGGAGAGGCTTTTGGGTTGCCACCTGACCACCGGTCATCTCGGCATATACTTTCGTGAATGCGATAATCGTCATGGGTAGCAGGACTAGGAGCCACAGGAATGTGACTAGCACGGTCCAGACCATTATTGTGATGGCCACTGCATCAAGGACAACTGCACCAGTGAGTGGAGCAGTGAGCCCCCAGAAGACGACTGGGCCGTATGATGCAACAGCCAACACGATTATGGCACTCAGTAGTCCATAGACATGATCAAGGCGCTCTCGCGCAAGGTGGAATGACTCCTTGAAGGCATCCTGAACACCCTTACCATAGGTCATGGCTGGGAACACCATTGCGCATAGCCCGACAGTGATGAACACCCAGGTAAATGTAAACACAGAGAGGAGAGTAGAGATAGCAACATTGACAGTGTAGCCCATAAGGATGGATACAGAGCCCCAGACAACCAGAGGAGGAAGTATAATGATTGTTGTCAGAAGGACTCCGGCACCTCCAAAGGTCAGGAACTTATGCCTGAACCAGGAGAAGGCTCTCTCAGCCTTGGTTTCACCATGCGCGACTAGATCCTTGCTCATGCCATAGATTGAACCAACCACAGTCAGAAACAGGGCAATAAAGGGGACTATGAATAGAATTGCAACCCCACCAACTGCCCAAGGATTGCTCTCAGCCCAGGCTGCGAGCCCCAGACCAATTGCTTCCCATGCCGCTGGACTGGTCCCAACCATCAATAGCGCGGCAACGGCTATCGGTACCATCACCAAACCCATCAAAAGGACAACAGCAATCAGCATTCCTAGATTAGCTAAGAAATAGCTGAGAATGTTTTCCTTTGCGAGCCTAAAGCTCGACTTCAAATCATCAACAATTGTGTTGTATGATGTAGACATTGTTTTCACCTTACTTTATGAAATTTCCAAACTGTCTGTCGTGTAGGCGCCCACCGACTCTGCAATCTCTCGGACTTCATCAGGATGTCCGAAGAGTGCACAAGGGGTGTCCTCGTTTGTGAGGAGATGCTCATTCTCACGAATAGCTGTGAACAACGGACTTGCAAGTCCATCCCTGAAGGATGCAGTGGAGAGGTTGTGCGTGGCTAGATTGGAAACAGGACATGCGGTTAGATCCCCCGAAGGAGTGACATGCGCGAATCCTCGACCCGCAGATACACATCCACCAAAGTAATCCTCATCTCCAGGAGAGTGAATTACATAGAAGGAATTCCCTCTGCGGTACTCAAGGACCTTTGTTCGGAAATCATCCCTCTCCACTGCTGTAAGCATTAGTCCAGACTTGTCGTTCAGGGAATCATGACCAGTGCCGGTCAAGTTCTCATGCATCATAGGAATGTACTCAATGAACACTCCAACCAATACACCAAGGTCAACAAAGCGATCCAAGTTCTCCGGCGTCATCCAGTATTCGTAATTCTTTCTGGTTATCGTGACAGAGATACCAGAAGGAACTCCGATGGATTTCAGTTGTGCCAGAGTCCCGATTGCTTGCTTATGCACTCCCCTACCTCGCCGGGAATCGGTGAGCTCTTCACTGCCCTCAACACTGACGATAACAGCAATGTTCTTCGTCTTTTTCAGGCGTGCATAGTCGCTAACAGTGAGAGCAGTCCCGTTTGTGAGAATGATGAAGAATCGATCATCGAATTCCTCACAAAGCTGGACAAGTCCACGGAACAGGAAGGGCTCACCGCCGGCTATGATAAAGGAGAACACCCCAAGATCACTTGCATCTGCAATAATGTCACGCCACTCGTTGTAGCCAAGAGCAGGTCTTGCTTTAGAACAGTCTGTAGGATGTCTGCTCTCAAGTGTGCCTACTGCAGCGGCATAACATCCGACACAGCTCAAGTTGCATTGGGAGGTTATGCTGAGAATTAAGAAGGGAGGGACTCTAAGTCCAGACTTCAAAGCCTCTTGGCGGAGCTTCTCAGTCTTCTTGTATGATCGTGCGAGTCTGAGGCCAGCCCTTAGATACCGTGGATGGCGTGCTACCCACGGCATGAAGAGGCGCGTCATGTTAGAGTCAAGACCATCAAAGACTCGATCCATGAGTCCCGTTGGTCGGATTCCATTGGCGTGCTGTTTGAGAGTTACTACCATTTCGCTTCACAACATGAACGTTTGGTACATATCAAACATAGCCGCATTTGCTTATAAAGTGTTTGGTAAACGTCAAACGTTGCATGACTTGCAAACGTTTAAATTCCATTGCATGATAGTCAACACATCCCACCAATTTGAGATGATTGAAATGAAGCACGCACTAATTGTTTATGACACAACTTTCGGAAACACGAAACTACTGGCTGAAGAGATTGCAGCAGGGATTCAAGATGCAGGTGAAATAACCTGTGTAATCAAGCATCATAAGAAGCTAAATGGGTGTGACATCAGAAGGTTTGATGCCTTTCTTTTCGGCAGCCCCATTCACGCTGCAATGGCCACTCGCGGAATCAAGAGCGTAATCAAGAAAGCCGCAAAGGCAGGTCTTGATGGAAAGATAATGAGCACATTTGACACGCACATGGGGCATGAAGGAAGAGGTGTCAGAAACATGGAAAAGCTCTTGACCAAGGTTGCCCCTGATTCTCGCCTGATCAGTCCAGGATTCTCAGCAGCCGTGGATGGCTTTAGAGGACCACTAAGCGGAGTGGAAATCCCCAAGGCACGCGAGTTTGGAAATACTCTTGGAAAAGAGATTCTAGGCTAGCCTCAAATCTGAGTGAGGCGCCATCTCACTTAGGCACTTTTTCTTTGAACCATCATTCAGGGATTCAGATTTGCGAGAGAATGAGTTCTTTCTCATCGACTCTGATCATGTCATCCACTCATATGAGCCTGAGATATTCATGAGAAAGATGGAGGATTTTGCTGCAGTACTGGATGGTGAGCTGCCTCAATGATATAGAGAAGGAATTATTATGCTGACCACACATGTCTTTCAAGCATATTGAGGTTGGTCCCTTGAATCGCTGTGTGAAATGTGGAGTCGAGATAGACGACCATCAAAGTAGTCATTTTGTCGGTCGATGTGCCGAGTGTTTCACTGAATGGGAAACACTTCGTACGAATGCAAGGCTAAGTGGGGTGGCGATAATAGCGATGGGTTTCCTCTTTCTTGTCACCGCGATGCAGTGGGGGATTGGATTTGCACCCGCCAATGAATTTCTCCTCCTGGTAGCTGGAACCATCGCATTTGGCTTAGCAGTCTTCCTCTGGGCCCGTGGTGAATTGAGTCAAAGGGGCTCAAAATATTAGCTTATGATTAGAAATATGATTCTGAAGCTGGATTCTTCCCAAAAATGATCAAAAAATGAGAAATCAACAGGTTTTTCTAATCCCTTTCATAATATTCCCCGATGGATAGGAGATGAAGACGCTCGGTTCTGTAACGAAATACTATAAGTTTGTGGACCCAGGTACACGAATAATGCTAGAAAATCAGATGGACACTGCAGCCGACTACAAGGATTTCGTAAGGCGTTTTTGCACTGCGGTAACATCTGAAGAGAGCCATGATGAACGTGTGTATCTTGCCGCCAGACTCGCATTACATTATGGCGGACATGATTCTATGCCCAGACTTGTCAAAAAATATCCAAGCTCAGTACTTGCTCGACCGTACTACCTCTTGTTCTTAAGACATACTTATGGCGATATGCCTTTGATGAGAGTGGCTGAATCTATCAGAGAGGCTCTGGATTCGACTCCGGAAGATTGGATAAAATTGGATCTGCTCCTTCGTGAATGGCAATGCTACAATGCCATTAAAGATGTGAGCCAATTGCAGACCGCGAATAGAGGCATGCGCGAGCTTATTGAGTCTGATGTCGACCTTGAGTGTTTCATTCCGGGAATCTATCATGTTATGATGCAGGGACGAAAGGAAAGCGAACTAGATGATGCTCTTCAGGAAGCATTGAAAATCGCCCGGAAGTATGATGATCTGGTAGTCATGGCAAGACTCTTCGCTCTTAATGCCGCCTTCATTAGAGACACTGACGAGGCTTTAGCTGAGAAATGCTTTCATTTTGCTCGAGAATTAGATGAAGACCTTGGCTTCGATCCCAAAAGTGTCTACTCTCTCGCTATTTAGGATTTAGTGAAACCCAATAAGTCAAATGCCCTCGTGAGTATAAGGAAATGGCTCCTCAGTACCACACCCGAGGGGCTAACGCGTCACTGGTGGCTTGGCAGGGATGCAAGAAT
>LRSK01000249.1 GCA_001563325.1 Candidatus Thorarchaeota archaeon SMTZ1-83 | reverse complement strand
TCGAGAGTGCCATATTCGCCCCAACGTCAATGTGACACTTGGAGACCTCAGCAGATGGACCACACAGGGATACATTGGCCACATCATTGCTGGTCTGACAATCGTGCCTCCTAGGTCTGAGAAGGACCCTTTCGTGATAGAAACTATTCGCAAGCCCCTCAAGGATGATCCCGACGGGACCGCTTGTGTATTCTTTGATGAGGATGCCAATGGATGCACCATCAGATACTCTCGTCCGATTTCTTGCCAGACGTTCCCTTTGCAGCATGATGGTGAGAAGTACTATCTAGGCAACAAGAATTGTCCCGGTGTTGGTCAAGGAGAGGTTTCCAAGGAGGCTCTAAAGGAATCCCGTGACCTTGCAGAGAAGGACTACATTGAGAGAATGGAAACTATTGCTGCTCTGCCTGCAGTCTATTCGCTCGTCATGGCGCCGATGCTAAGACAGTCGGCAGAGGCGATGGAGCGCCTATCTGAAGAAGACAAGAAGAGAATGGAGGACATTCTCTCTAGGGCACAAGAAGAGCCTAAAGAGAGCGAATGAATCAGATCAGATGTCCATTATGGCGAGATCTTTTGGAGTGTAGGTCAACAGTTCTGCACCATCTTCTCTCACACAGACCAAGTCCTCAATTCTGACACCGAACTTAGTTTCTTGATAGATGCCTGGCTCGACACTGTGTGTCATCCCGGGCTGGAGCTCTAGCGCATTGCCCCTTACAAGATATGGGGGTTCGTGCACTTGAATCCCTATACCATGGCCCAATCTGTGTGTGAAGCAATGTCCATACCCTGCCTCTTCAATCACCTTGCGAGCAATCCCATCTGCAGCTCCACATGCAAGTCCGGGAGCAATCCGTTCTATTGCGTTCTCTTGTGCCTCGAGCACAATAGAGTGAATGTGCTTAATCTCATCAGATGGAGGGCCTGCAACTCCCATTCGTGTCATGTCTGTGTTGTAGCCACCGACGACGCATCCACAATCGAGAAGAACTACATCGCCCCTCCTCAGCTCGCGCTGCCCAGGGGCGGCGTGGGCCACCGCACTGTTTTCGCCGAACTGAACAGCAGCGAAGGTGGGTTCAGCGCCTTGGCGAATGACTTCAACATGCACAATCTGGCGCATCTCTACCTCAGTCATACCAAAACTGGCTTCTTTGAATGCCCTGGTCACTGCTGAATCAATGATTCGCCCTGCCCTCTTCATGAGATCAATCTCCTCATCACTCTTGATGAGTCGCATCTCATTGATTATAGGCGTTAGAGAGGTGGTGCGCTGGAATCCACCCAACGCCTGCTCCACCTTCCAGTAGACCCCTAAGGGCAGGTGTTCGTCAAATGCGACAGAATGGCCTCCGTCCTCAGCTCCCGCCTCACTAGCAACGATCTTGTAAGGGTCTTCGTCTTCAGCCCAAGGAAGGAAATCTTCAACCCATGTATGCTCCGAAAGATTGGAGACCTCGAATGAGGGCGCCACCATCTTGGGGTCCTGATCAGGTTTCATCAGAAGAGCAACAAGACGTTCCATCATTCCTCCTCGAATGCCGGTCACATACTGGAACGCGGGAGAGGGAGTAAGGAGTGCGAAGTCGACTCCTATTTGTTCCAAAGCCTCTGAGATTTGCTTCATTCGTTTTCGATATATGTTGTCACCGAGCATGTTTGAGCTCTCACAACCACATGACCCACGAAACCCATCGTATTAACAGTGACGGTTTTCGCTGAAACTGTAGTAGGCTGATATCGTCAGAACTAGAGTTAAATGTTGGTCACTTAGCAGCACGTCACCAAGGGTGGATGAAGATGACCGATTCGGCGGAAGAAGTTCAGCGGCAGAAGCTCCCGCCAAGAGTGTACGTCATCGGATCTTTGACTCAATTTGCTATGGGTCTCCATCAACCCTTTCTCTTGGCCTACATGATTGACATGGGGGCCAGCTACGCCGAGCTTGGTGCATTCAGAAGTGTGGGAAATGCTGCACCCTCAGTCCTCCAACCGGCGTGGGGAGCTTGGAGTGACAAGATTGGTCATGCGAAGGGATTCGTTGCCTTTGGAACGCTCACTGGGCTGGCAATGGTGTTCCTGTTCCTTTGGGCGGCTACTCCCATTGAGATGATACTGCTATATGGAATTCAGTCAATTCTGTTCAGTATACAGATTCCCACCTGGCAGTCATTGTTGGGTGGTCTCATGGACGAGGAGCACAGAGGGACCGAGCTAGGTAGGCTTGGTATGGCAACCAGTGTAGCATCCTTGGTGGCAACGTTGGCCTCCGGTTTTATTGCAGGATTTCCGGCGTTGATTCCTTCTCTCCGAGCAGCCTTAGGGGATTTCGGACTGATACTATTGCCGTCCGTAGAGGCCTGGAGAGAGGTCTACTATTTGCCGTTCTACTTCACAGCTATCTTTGGCATCGTGACCTCAATACTATCTCTAACAATCAGAGAGGGGAAAAGAGATCCGGCGAAGAAGAGAGAATTTCCTCCCGTACTGACATTACTCTCTCGACCGGGTGATTTCAGACGCTTTGCTCTTGTTTCGGTCTTCTTCTCGTTCGCGATGTCAATGGCCTGGCCATACTTCATAGTTGTCCAGAAGGATTGGCTCGGCTTCACAAACCTAGAGATTGCAATCGCCTCGGCTGTCATGAGTGTCACAGTAATCCTCTTCACAATTCCTATGGGGAACCTAAGTGATCGAGTAGGTCGGAAGCCGTTGATTCTTGCAGGAAGAGGGTCCCTGTTCATTGTTCCGCTCATGTATGCTGTTGCTACGCATGCTATCATGATATACATGGCTAACGCTCTGGCCGGTTTCAGTGTAGCAACGAGCGTCAACTCGATTACTGCCTACATCTTTGATATCGCTCCCGAGAAGGAAAGAGGTGCTCATCTAGCAGTGTTCAACACTTTCACCGGAATCATCTACTTCTTTGGTGCTCTGACATCGGGACTCCTTGGGGATTCAATGGCTCTCGTTATGGGAGCTCACTTTGCAGTCTTCTCAATGATGGTGTTGAGCGCGGTTCTGAGGTTAATATCCTCTTCACTCTACTTGATGCTTCGTGAGCCGCGTGAGTATTCATCAAACATGCGAATGGAGCTCAGGAGTCTAGTTCTGCGGAGGAAAATTGACGCTGACGTCAATTAAGTCGAGATAGGTAATCCTAAAGCGGGGATGAGCCTCCATAGTCCCTCATGAAGATCGAAACAGTTCACCTAGATGAGGCTTCTCCTGACCACACCGAGGAAGTCCTCTCTGTGGTGGAGTCGTTCCTGAAGAAAAACACCGAGATTAGGCACATCGTGGTGGCAACAACGACCGGAGCGACAGGTCTTGCGGCCGTCAATAGGTTCTCCAGCCATGAGGTAATAGTTGTCACACATCATACCGGTTTCCTAATACCCAACGAAAATGAACTTGAAGACGCGAATCGTAAGGCAATCCTCGATGCAGGTGCGAAGATTCTGACCGCCACCCATGCCTTTGCTGGAGTTGCCAGAAGCTTCAGGAAGGAACTAGGTACGTGGACACCCACAGAGCTCATGGCAATAGCATTTCGTACATTCGGGCAGGGGACCAAGGTCTGCGCCGAGATTGCTCTGATGGCCGCTGACGCCGGTCTTGTTACGATAGACCGTGATGTGGTGTGCATTGGAGGCACTGGCCGCGGGGCTGATACAGCATGGGTAGTAATCCCCGCAAACACGAACAGCTTCCCAAAACTCAGGATGAAAGCATGCGTATGTAAGCCGCTCAGCTTCTAATCAAATACAGAATCAAACTTGTCAAGGTACTTCTTCTGTTCCTTTGTTAGCTTCTTCGGAATGTGAATGACTACGCGAACGAGTTGGTCTCCCTTTCTGCCGTCGTCGGAGTAGACTCCCTTACCCTTCATCCGAAAGATGGTCCCTCCCTGAGTATTCTTTCCTACCTTCATCTTGCTCATTCCGCGCATGGTTGGGACTTCTACTTCCCCGCCAAGCACTGCAAGCGAGAACGGTATTTCCATTTCCATGTAGATGTGCAGCCCCTTCCTAATGAACGTATCATGCGGCTCAACCGCGAACACGAGAATCAGGTCGCCATGAGGACCACCCCGTGGCCCAGCACTGCCTCCGCCGCGTATCCTTAGGGCTTGTCCATCCTCAACTCCAGGCGGAACCGGCACTTTGATCTCTCTTCTCTCTTTCTGCAGTCCCTTCCCACTACACTCTTTGCAGGGTGTGTCGATGACCTCTCCCACCCCGCCGCATGAAGGGCACGTCTGCGACACAGACATGAACCCTCCCATGGAACGCATGACCTGTCCGCGACCCCTGCATGTAGGGCATGCTCGCGGAGAACTCCCGGCACTTGCGCCCGATCCTCTGCAAGACTCGCAGTGAATCATTCTATTGAAGGCAATCTCTTTCTCCACACCAAAGAATGCGTCCTCAAAGGACAATGGAATGGTCACTCTCAGGGTCTGACCGGGGGGCGGTCCAGCACGTCCCCTCCTGCCAAAGCCAAAATCCCCAAAGCCTGAGAATCCACGGAATATCTCAGAGAAGATGTCGCCGAACCCATCCATATTGATTCCTTGGAAGTCTGCAGTTCCCCATCTGTCATAGTTGGCTCGTTTCTCTGGATCGCTGAGAATCTCGTATGCTTCGTTTATTCCTTTCAGGGTTTCTTCGGCATGTTGGTTACCGGGATTTCGGTCTGGATGATACTTCTTGGCAAGTGCACGATATGCCTTCTTGATTTCCTCAGGTGTGGCATTTCTCCCCACACCGAGTCGTTCATAGTAATCATCAGATGCCAATCAACTTCACCAGTGATACACACTCTACTCGATGTCCTCGAAGTCGACATCGACGACATCCTCGTCATCGGGCTTCTCTGATTCTCCTGCGGGAGCAGATCCCGGAGCCGTGCCCATCTGGCCAGGATCAAACCCCATCTGGCTAGGGTCGAAACCAGCGGCACCGGGTCCCTGTGCACCATAGACCTTCTCTGAAATCTTATAGATGACTTGCTGGACTTCTTCAGTGCCAATCTTCATCTTCTCGTAGTCTTCCGCCTCAATTGCCTTTCGGAGCTCTTCGGATTTGGTTTCGAGCTCTTTCTTGAGGTCTTTTGGTACCTTGTCACCTAGGTCTTTGACAAGCTTCTCGCCCTGCCAAATCATCTGGTCAGCGATGTTCTTTGTTTCAACCTCTGCCTTACGTTTGGCATCCTCCTCTGCATACTGCTCAGCTTCCTTTACCATTCGCTCGATATCCGTGTCGGAGAGATTCGTACTTGCAGTGATTGTGATGCTTTGCTCATTTCCTGTGGCCAAATCCTTTGCTTTGACATTCACGATTCCGTTGGCGTCAATGTCAAATGATACTTCAATCTGTGGAACCCCTCTTGGTGCAGGCGGGATGCCCACGAGCTGAAATCTCCCCAATGTCATGTTGTCCTTTGACATGGGTCTCTCACCCTGTGTTACATGAATGTCAACAGCAGTCTGATTGTCTGCAGCCGTGGAGAATATCTTGCTCTTCCGTGTCGGTATCGTGGTGTTCCTTTCAATCAGTGGAGTTGCCACTCCTCCCAGTGTTTCAATACCCAAGGTCAGCGGTGTGACGTCAAGAAGAAGAATGTCGGTCTCTCCTGCTATCACTCCAGCCTGTGCCGCGGCACCCAGAGCAACGACTTCATCTGGATTGATGCTCTTATCACCTTCCTTTCCGAACATGGCTCTGACAGTTTCTTGAATCACTGGCATCCGAGTTGCGCCACCAACAAGCAAAATCCTGTCAATCTGCTCCGGCTCCATCTTCGCATCTGAGAGCGCCTGCCGAATTGGACCAAGAGTAGCTTGCACAAGGTCATCTGTCATTTTCTCGAATTGTGACCTAGTGATCTCCATATTGATATGCTTTGGTCCACTCTCATCTGCGGTGATATATGGTAAGTTAATCGTTGTCTGCTTCACGGTCGAAAGCTCTATCTTGGCCTGCTCTGCCGCATCCCGGATCCTCTGCATTGCAGAGAGGTCCTTGTCTATTTTCATGCCTGTTTCCTTGTTGAACTTCTCCACAACCCACTTGATGACCCTGTTGTCCCAATCATCCCCGCCAAGCTGCGTATTGCCACTGGTAGAGATCACCTTGTAGACGTCCTCACCTATATCGAGTATCGAAACGTCAAAGGTTCCTCCACCTAGGTCATAAACAAGAATCTTGAGTTCCTCTCCCTTGTCGAGATTGTAAGCAAGAGCAGAAGCTGTAGGTTCATTGACGATTCTTAGCACTTCTAGCCCAGCAATCTGACCTGCATCCCTTGTTGCTTGTCTCTGACTGTCGTTGAAGTAGGCCGGGACAGTAATCACCGCCTTCACCACATTCTCTCCTAGAAATGCGTCAGCGTCCTTCTTCAGTTTCGTGAGAATCATTGCCGAGATTTCTTGGGGAGTATATTCCTTGTCCCCAATCTTCACCTTGTAGTCTTGGCCCATCTTTCGCTTTATAGACCTAACAGTTCGTTCAGGCATAGATACTGCCTGCCGCTTGGCTAGCTCTCCCACCACAATCTCGCCTTTCGGTGTAATCCCAACAACAGAGGGGGTCAGTCTTCCGCCTTCTGCATTTGTGATAATAGTGGGCTTGCCGCCAACCATATATGCGACTCCACTATTTGTAGTGCCCAAATCAATGCCAACAACTTTCGCCATCATTACTCACCTTTGTCTTCTTCTTCTAATTTATCCTCGGCCGTCTCTGGGATTTCATGTCTGTTCACGACCACTATCGCTGGTCGTAGGACCCTCTCATGAATCATGTAACCCTTCTGGTACTCTCCAACAATTACACCATCTGGCTTTTCTTGGTCATTGGCAGTACCTACAGCATGTTGGTAATATGGGTCGAATTCTCTTCCTAGCGATTCGATAGGACGAACTCCCTCCCTCTCCAACAGAGAGAACATCTGTCGACCGACCGCCTCGATACCTTCCCTCGCTGTCTTGAGGTCTTTCTTGAAGCCCTCCTCGAGAGCCCTTTCGATGTTGTCATAGACGTCGAGCATCTTTAGGATAACTCCTTCGCCCGCAATCTTGGTGACCTCGCTGTAACGACTCTGCGTCATCTTCTTGTAGTTGTCAAACTCGGCCTGAAGTCTCTTATACTTATCCTGAAGTTCATCTGCATAGAGCCTCGACTCTTCGAGCTCAGCCTTGAGTTCATCAAGGGGAGCCCTCTCGGATTCTCCATTTTCGGCTTCCAAATCCTCAACCAACGGCTCGTTTTCAGTTTCTTGATCATCATTATTCTTCTCAGTCATGGCTTGGTCGTTCCACCTGTCTATCCCTGAGACGCAAACACATTCAGAATCGGGAGAGCCCTAGGCAGCCACCCATCGCTCTCCCCAGCGGTCGGGGGCGACTCTTCAAAATCCAAAAAAAACTTTTCGACATGGCACGAGGAAAGCCTGCAAAGTCCTGTTACGTTTCCTCGACCGATGTGGGCTGGATAAACGGTACTGCCTTACCGAAAACAACATTTGCACATATACTCGGGAAGAACTATCATGGCAACACAAGAAGAGATCGAAAAGGCTAGGGAACTTGTGAAGAGCGCCAGCAGGGTCACGGCACTTACTGGAGCGGGCATAAGTGTTGACTCTGGGATTCCAGATTTCCGTTCTGAGGGAGGCCTATGGGAGAGGTACGATTCGCACGAGTATGCAACTTACGAGAGCTTTCTCAAAGATCCTAGCAAGTTCTGGACAATGGGGCAAGAGCTTGCTGAAGTCCTCCTCAAGGCGAAGCCAAACGAGGCACACCTTCAGCTGGCCGAACTCGAGAAGCAGGGTAGACTGCAGGCGGTCATCACTCAGAATATCGACAACTTGCACCAGGTGGCTGGGAACACTCGAGTTGTAGAACTCCACGGTAACTACCTGCGTGCCTACTGTATGGACTGTGGGACTGAATACATCGGAGAGGAGATACACAGACGCGTTGTTGCAGGCGAGATACCACCGAGGTGTGAAAAGTGCGAGGGTATTCTCAAATCCGAGGCCGTGCTTTTTGGTGAGCCCATGCCCCAGGGACCGATGGCTGAGGCCATACGGTTATGCAAAGAAACTGACTTGATGTTGGTAATTGGTACAAGCCTGACCATCTATCCGGCAGCCTTTCTTCCTCAGCTCGCCAAGAACTCCGGTGCCAAGGTAATATTGGTCAATCTTGAAGGAACTAACAGGACTGGAGTTGCCGATATTGTGTTGAAAGGGCGGGCCACAGAACTAGTCCCAAGAATAACACGATTCTAGATGGGTGGAAACCCGAGCCATGAGTAGACTCCGAGGCCCCCGGGGATAGCTATAGTTGCCATGAAGATTGTCAACATGCCGGGGTAGTGGAAACCACGATCCATCATCCAGAGTCCTAAGTACGAATAACCATACGAAACAACGCAGGCTGTGAATCCGAGTACTGCTGTCGAAGGAATTGGAAAGGCAATAGCCAAGAAACCACCAACAGTTGTCCATAGAAGTCCAATGTTAAGGACAACAAAGAACCCTCTCACTGCAAGATAGACAATGATGGACACGAGAAGGCCGATTTGAGAGAACGTCAGCCGGGCAGATAGGCTCATTGTGAGTCGAGCAGGGCACTCATCTGATGCTAATTAGGCTTTTCCAGTGAACATGAATGCCTTTATCAGGAGATGTCAGGCTGCAGGAACGCCTTGAAAGAAGAAATCGCCTGGTCGTTGGCTAGTCTGGGCCAGCTGTCTATACTTCTCGAAGTGAGTTCTCCGAAACCGGGAAATGTCAGCCGTCTCCGTCGTTTCTCGGATACAGGCTATAGACATTTCTTGGCAAGCGCTTCCCTTGTGGGGAGAGGGCTGTACATGGCGGCCCAGACAGGCCTGAAGCTAGCTGAGGGGGATATAAAGCCCAAAGAGGTACAACTGGGAAAGCTGATACTTGAGTGCTCTCGAGATGTCTTCTCTGGATTGAATCAGAGAAATACGATCTTCGGGACACTCCTTCTCCATGTACCTCTTGCGGTAGCGGCTGGAGCAACAGTGTCAGGGTCTGGCTCTTTTACATCAAAGGCCATGATGAAGTGGCTGAAGACAATTCTGGACAGTTCCACGGTCGAGGACACAGTCAATTTGTACAAGGCGTTTCACATTGTTGGACCTGGCGGGGAACTGAACAAGGAAGACGCTACCTGGACGGACATTCATGACCGGTATGACATTGACAACCCCTTAGTCTACGACAACATCCGAGAGGACGCAACTACTCTCCAAGGCCTCTTTCGAAGGTCAGCTGAAGTTGATCCCATCTGCGAGGAATGGTCTCAATACTTCAATGGCATCATCAACGAAGTCCATCCATACTTGGCAAGGGTCGCGGAGAGCCTGGAAGACCTTGAAGAAGGGATAGTACGAACATTCATCTGGCAACTCTCTCGCAAGCCAGACGGTCTTATCGCCAAGAAGGCAGGACTTGAACGCGCTGAGGAGGTTCGGTCACTTGCTGCGAAAATCGTGCTCGAGGGCATGAACGGAAAAGCGACCGACGACCTTCTGGACCACCTTGACATGGTCCTCCGAGAAGAAGGGAATCTACTAAACCCAGGCACTACTGCTGACTTCGTTTCTGCCGCGATTTTTTGCAGACTGATTTCGATGCAGTATGACTAGGGGCCAAGGATTCCGCTGAACAGCACCGCGGCGATAATGAAGAGTAGGACGGCAGATGGTATCAGCATAGCCTTGGCCTCCAGCTGTTTCACAGCTCGCACTTCATTGCTTGGGCCAAGTTGATACGAAACAAGAAGAACGATTCCCAACAGCACCAAGACTATCGTAATACCTTCGTGAGCCATCTTTTGACCTCTCCCTTTGTCATCTAACCATCCCGTATTAATTTCAACCGGCCTGGCAAGAATGATTCCAGCCGACTAATGAGGCCCTAAGAGCATCAAGGAGATCTCTGAGTAAGCTGAAGAATGATTTTCTCGAACTTCCTGCGGAACTCCTCGGCTCTTTTCATGTCTGCTAGGTACAGGGGCTGGCGCATATCCTGTAGGTTGGGAACCTTCTTGCATAAATCGAGGCCAACTAGCTTCCGCAGAGCAAAAGATACTGTCCTAGGTGCCAGGTCGACTCTTACACTGATGTCCTTAGGTGTCATCGGACCTTCGAGTGTAAGGCGCTCTAAAATGATCAATGCACTCCTGGGCAGATCAACAGACATCTCTTATACCACATGTTTTGTCTTGGTGGCTTTGTGGGGATATCTTCTCTCCACCTAATATAAGAAGATGGTTTTCCGCATATGCTCCTCAAGCAGGAGTAGATACTCTAAATTGGGAAGATGAAATACGAGAAGTCGAGAAATCACATTATCGATGGC
>LRSK01000248.1 GCA_001563325.1 Candidatus Thorarchaeota archaeon SMTZ1-83 | reverse complement strand
ACACTGGCCAATGCAGAGAGATATATCACGCCGGAACTCAAGGAAAAGGAAGCTGCTGTCCTTGCAGGCGAGGACAAGATAAGCGCTCTCGAATTTGAGATCTATGAGAACCTTAGAGGTCAGGTAAGAGATGCGATAGAAGAACTACGGACCAACTCCGAGTCTATAGCTACAGCTGATGTGTTGACATCATTAGCGGAAGTAGCAGTGAACCGGAGATACACCAGGCCTAAGTTGACCGAGGGAACGAGAATAAGAATTGTGGATGGGCGGCATCCCTCTATGGAGATGATACTCGGTGCCAATGAATTCGTTCCCAATAGTGTTGAGATAGGTGATGGGGGCTTTGCGCTTATCATTGTCACAGGACCAAACATGGCTGGAAAGTCGACTTTTATGCGCCAGTGCGCCTTGATTGTGCTCCTCGCCCAGATGGGTTCATTTGTACCTGCAAAGTCTGCGGAGATAGGCTTAGTAGACAGAATCTTCACGCGAGTTGGAGCTTTTGATGATCTCACTGCTCGTCAGTCTACTTTCATGGTTGAGATGATTGAAACCGCCAACATCCTCAACAATGCAACTGAGAGGAGCTTGGTCATACTAGATGAGATTGGAAGGGGAACATCGACCTACGACGGGATGGCTCTTGCGTGGGCTGTGGCTGAACGAATAGTCCAGATGAAGTCACGAGCAATGTTCGCCACTCACTTCCATCAACTAACAGAGATGGCTAGTACTCATCATGGGGTGAAGAATGTCCATACTCTTGCGAGAGAGTCTGGCGACACAATCATATTTCTTCACAAAGTAGTGGATGGAGGAACAGATAAGAGCTATGGCGTTCAAGTAGCCGCGTTAGCTGGAGTTCCCGAAGAGGTTGTAAAGAGAGCTCGTTCCATGCTCGCAAGGCTGGAGAAAGAGAGCGCTATTGATCTCGGAGATGGCAGCGAATCCTATGAACCTATTCAGACAAGTCTTGAAGCCCTCACTATTGACGACCCAATTGTCGAGAAGATACGACACATGGACTTGGAGCGAACGACACCTCTCGATGCTCTTGTCAAGCTTAAGGAATTGCAGGACGAGGTCAAAACTCGAGAAGAGTAGGAAGAAAACAAGTCGTATGGAGGCATAGGATATGATCCGAGCCATAGAGGTCACGAAGCAGTTTGAGGAAGTTACTGCAGTTGACCATGTTACTATTGAGGTTCCCAAAGGAACAATTCTAGGCATGGTCGGTCCTAATGGTGCAGGCAAGACAACGCTTGTACGGATGATGGTAGGCATTCTGCCACCAACAAGTGGAACCTGCTTTATAGGCGAGAAGCAATCGAACCTGCTTACGGCTGAAGAGCGAGCTCGCACAGGGTACATGACACAGCTCAAGTCACTCTACCCTGATCTGACTGCACGTGAGAATCTTGATTTCTTTGCGAAAGCTTATGGTGTCAGAGAGTCTCAGAAAAGGAATGAGTTAATTGCCCAAGCTGCTGAACTGACTCAGATAACTGAATCATTGGATCGTACGGTCGATGTACTCAGTGGTGGAACGGTTCAAAGATTGAGCCTTGCCTGCGCAATAGCCCATGATCCCAATGTTATATTCTTGGATGAACCGACAGTTGGTGTTAGTCCGGACCTTCGATTGGAATTCTGGGATTACTTCCATAGATTAGCCAAAGAGGGCAAGACAATTTTCATGACAACGCATTATCTTGACGAAGCTACTAGATGTGACTCCGTTGCTATGATCTTTGACGGTAGATTGCTTGCTCACGGCCCACCTGAGGAACTCATTAGTTCACTTCCTCTGGAGAGTACCATATCCGGCATTATAGATCCGGATGATTCTGTACAGCTTAAAAGCGCCCTAGAAAGCATTGCGCCCATTGAAATCAAAGGCAGGCGTTTCATTGTAACTGCAACTAGTGGTGACGTGAAATTCCTGATATTCGAGGCCTTATCGAAAGAAAGATTTCAGATAAGAAACATAGTTGTAAGACAACCAGGCCTAGAAGAGGCTTTCACCTACTATGTAAGGAGGGGTCAAGAATGAGCGGCAAGATCAGCTCTCATCGTATTGGCACTGTTATACGAAGGATCTTCCGCCAGATCCGTCGAGATCGACCAACCCTTGGCCTTTTGCTAATTGCACCTCTTCTTATTACAATTTTATGGTCATTCATACTAACGGGAGCTGTTTCGAACGTACCAACAGCTGTGTGCGTTCAGGATGATCCTCTAGAAAACAGCCTTGGCACAACGATGTCCTCCCTATTCGAAGATCATCTAAATGTAACTGTCTTTCAAAGGTCTCGTGCTGATGCCTTTGATGAACTTGGGGAATCAATTCAAGCTGTTCTCCTCATGCCTTTCAATCTTACAGAGGGGCTCCTAAAGGGAGGGAATGTCACTCTCGACCTGTACATCAATGTCACTAGTGAAGTAGAGGCTAATTTCATAATGGCAGTGATAGGAAATGTGACTACGCAAGCTGCGGGTGAAGTGTTTGGAAGCAGAGGAATTCAAATGGAGCGTAACGTTACGTTCACAATACCACTTCCGCCCAGTCCATTCGATCTCTCATTCAACCTTTCTTTAGTCAATGAAGATATCGGATTCATCGCCACGATAGGTGAAATCTTTGAAGAAATCTTGTCCGAGAACGGAAACGTATCAGTCATAACTTGTGATAGCCGTGAGGCAGTTGTTCAGTCGCTTGAAAACCGATCTGCAATAGCGGGCGTCTATATAGGTGACGACTTCACATCGACTACGATCAGTGGCAGACTGCTGAAGCTGCGTCAGCATTAGCTGCAGTTCAGAAGGCGCTATCCGATTCAATAGCACAGGCCTTCGGACGGGAAAGTGAAGCCAGTGTAAGCGTTGCATACATTTATGGAAAAGCTGGAATTTCGATGATCGAAATTATGGGTCCAGCGATTATTGGATTTATGGGCGTATTCTTTGGTTTCCTAATACCAGGTATCTTCTTCTTACGAGAGAGGCAACAAGGCACTCTTGAGAGAATGCAATGTACTCCACTGACGGATCTCGAGATTGTACTCGGGTATTCAATTGCGTTCATTGGAGTACTCCTAGTTCAGACAACAGTCATTAGCACAGTTGTGCTATACCTCTCTCCACAATTGCTTTCATCCATCTTGACGCTGATTCCGTTGGTAGTTTTGCTAGCTATGGGATCCGTCACACTTGCCATTGCAATTTCGTATCGAATGAGGAATGAACTGCAGGTCATACAGTCCATTCTTGTCTTCATCCTACCCCAGATGTTTCTATCCGGGCTTCTTTTCCCCTTAAGCCAATTGCCAACATATATTGCCATGATCCCATACATCTTCCCCCTCACATATTATGCAGAAGCAGCCAGAGCCGTTGCGTTCTACAATGCCACGCTCCTAGATGAGATTATACCAGTGATAATCCTGGTGTTATATTGTGTACTTGGCATAGCAGCATCTGTAGTCAAACGATCAGAGAAGTAAAGCCTAATGGAATCTACGCAATGCTTGCGCTGGTCCGTTAGGTTATATTATCAAATGAAAAAATAGCTCAAGCGTGGTCAATGTTTCTTGACTTGCTGGTCAAGGTTGATAGAATAATATACAACTTTACCAAGTCATACGTGATGATAAATGAACTCGGATGAAGTGTTTGATGCAATCTCCCACCCAATGAGAGTAGAAATCTTAAGAGAACTAGCTAAGGGTCCTAGAGGCTTTGCAGACCTGAAACGCAAGCTGAAGATAGATAGCAGCGGTCTGCTGGATTTCCATTTGAAGAAGATGTCAAGCATAGTCACTACCAATGCGGAAGGATTGTATGTTCTGAATGACCGGGGCTTTGCTGCTGTTCAAGCAATTGATGTTGTTTCGAGATATGGATGGCAACGAAGAGCGTACTTCATCAACATGGGTATGTATATCGTGATGAATGTGTACTTGTTTCTGACCATCCAGCATTGGGCAATTCTCATTGTGTTTGGCGTATGGACTGCTTGGATTGTGTTCTATAGCTATTGGACATTCATCAAACGCAGAGTCCGACTAAGAGATAATGGCCAGTCAAAGACAAGTTTGGAGAGATAATGAAATGTCAGAAGCAGTAAAGATTGTAAATTTGGTGAAATCATATGGCAACCTCGTCGCTGTGAACGATGTTTCCTTCGATGTTAAGGAAGGAGAGATATTTGGAATCCTTGGACCTAATGGAGCTGGAAAGACGACTGCAATCAAAGTCCTAATGGGACTGCTTGATCCAGACTCTGGCTCAGCAGAGGTCTTTGGAATCAGTTCCAGTGAAGATCCTATTGGCGTCAAACGCATTGTTGGATATGTGCCTGAAGAACAGCAGCTCTATGAATCTCTGACACCCAGAGAGATGTTTGAGTTCATAGCTTCGGTAAGAGAACTTCCAGAAGAGAAAGCAAGCAAGCGAGTTGCTGAGTTTGTACATGCACTAGACTTTGAGAAGTATTATGATTCGATGGTAGTAACTCTTTCTCAGGGTAATAAGCAGAAAGCCATGCTAATTGCAGCTCTACTTCACAAACCCAAGCTCCTGATTTTAGATGAACCGTTCTCTGGGCTTGACGTCCGTACTGCTTCGATTATGAAGGACGTCATTAAGATTCACACTGAAAATGGAGGCTCCGTCTTACTGAGCACACACATCATGGAAGTCGCTGAGGCAATGTGTGATCGAGTGGGAATCCTTGACGAGGGCAAACTAGTTGCAGTGGGCACACTTGAAGAGCTACGAGATGTCTCACAGAGAGAGGGTGCAACTCTGGAGAATGTTTTCCTCGCCTTAACTGAACAAGAGGATGAAGTACGCGAGGGCATTGATCAGCTGAGGGAGGCCCTTGCAAAGTGAGATTCTCAGAGCGGTGGAAACTTGCAGGAATCATATCAGCAGAGGTGAGGTTCAAGGGCTATCTGGAGATGAATCCATCTAACCTTGCAAGAGTGAAAGAGAATCCTGGGAAGATCGCTCGGAGTATCAAGTCTAACAGCCGTTTTAGCACTTTCATAACAACTGCTCTCATATTCTCACTCTCAGTCCTAACGGCAGTTATGGCTTTTGTAGATGACTCCATCGGAGTTCCCCAAACTCGCTTGGCTGTGGGGCTTTCAATTTTCCTCGTACTCAGCTTCGTGTTGTTGATTTTCCTCAATCTATCTGTGACCACTGGTTTCTTCACGGCTGACGTAATCAGTTTCCCTGCAACGCTTCCATTAAGTAAAAAGGATCTCGATGAGCTGTCACTTCTTGCGTTCATCAGGGTGTTCATCGCGCCAACAATATTGATTCTCACTATCTTTCCGATCATCACGCTTCTTGCAATAGGACCAGGTCCTGCTCTCGTGGCACTCGCAGGGTGCGCTGCAACAGTTTCCATCTCGATAGGTGCATTAACAAAGATGTCCATATGGTTTCGAAAGAAGTCTCATCAGGTCGACGGTTCCAGAATGAATACGTTGGTCAGAGTGTCAGCATCCTTGGGTCTGGCACTTGGAATGGTCGTTGCATTTAGTATGGGAAGCTGGCTGCCTTCTTTGATTCATTTCATTGCAGATCTATCTACTGGAATGGGTACTCAAGGATCCTCGGTTCTAGCGCTATTGTTTCCGTTCTCGTTTGGATTCTTGGCATCTGCAGTGCAGTTTGGGCTTGGGCTCCCCTATGCCACCATTCTAGCTGCTGTAGGCGCCTCAGTCATGTATGCAGGGGTGGCAATCATATCTTACCGGCGAACAGGTAGTGCACTCCAGCAAATCAGCGTGGGAGGAGTGTCAACGAAAAGGACCCTAGAGCTTCGTGATGTCACTCTGAGTACAAAAACGGTTCTCAAGTCAATCATTAGTAAAGACCTCAAGCTTGCAACACGAAATATTGGTTCTTCGTTTATATTCATCATCCCGCTATTCCTTGCCGTCTTCCTCTTTCCAATGATGGCAGGCTGGTCTGAGTCGGAGGCATTACGAAGTCTCACGGCTCTCGTTTCCGTCGAATATGGCAACTTCTTTGCTGGAATTACAATTATCTCAGTCATGATGTTTGACACTCAAGGGGCGT
This sequence comes from Candidatus Thorarchaeota archaeon SMTZ1-83, assembly GCA_001563325.1. The sequence continues at coordinate 7,125 of LRSK01000248.1, read as the reverse complement.
CAATTCAGGCAGGACTGCCCATCAGATCAAGGAAGATGCTGAATGCCAAGGTTGCTATGGCCATGTTTCCTTATGTGGGATCAATGATATTGATCTCTATTCTCCTGTCATTGTTTCCATTGACATCACCTCTGATACCTCTCATTCCATTGGTTCAGATTCCTTGTGGATATACCGTCGCACTAGCTGTAGGCGCTTTCACCTATTGGAAACGAGGTGGTGGTCGCGCTGTGTCCATTAGCGTGGTGGCAGACTCTGGTATGACCTTTCTTGCTGCAATCATGGGAGCATTAATCGGAATAGTACCACTAGTGGGTTACGGGGCAGCAATGATCCTCACGGGGAATCACATAATCAGTCTGGCCACTCAGGTTCTAGTGATGATAGTGGAGCTTGTCCTGGTTCGAAGCCAAGTGCCCAAGTTGTTGAAGGATTGATTCGTTTAGCTGCACTTGGCGAAGCTTAAAATACGTGGACTCAGGCCAGTCCAATGACGCTGCATTCGTGCAGCGTGAGTCATCTCTGGATGAATGGACGATGAAACCACTGCTAGCACCGTCAATACTGTCTGCGGACTTTGCGAACTTGGAGAGGGATATCAAAGCCGCCGAGAAGGGAGGAGCGGACTACTTCCACCTTGATGTTATGGACGGCCATTTTGTCCCCAACATCTCTTATGGGCCGATGATAGCCAAGACCATGAAACGCATCACGGATGTTCCATTAGATGCTCACCTAATGATAACAAAGCCGAGGGAGTATATTCCCAAATTTCTTGATGCCGGTGTAGAACTCATTTATCCGCACATTGAGGCTTCATACGATGTTTATAGAACAGTGCAGCTCATAAAAGATCTAGGAGGCAAAGCGGGTATCACTCTGAATCCTGGCACTCCAGTTTCTCATGTCATGCCTCTCCTCGACTTGCTTGACTCAGTTCTTCTCATGAGTGTGTGTCCCGGATTTGGAGGACAATCATACATCGAACCAGTCACTGGAAAGATAACTGAACTGAGAGCTCTGCTAGATGAACACAAGCCTGATGTCCGAATCGCAGTCGATGGCGGTGTAAAGAGGGGCAACATCGCGAGCATCCGCAGAGCAGGAGCTGACTTCTTCATTGCGGGCTCGGCGGTGTTCAAGGCTGAAAACATAGAGCAAGAAGTGAGAAAGCTCAAAGCGCTGCTTGACACTGCCTGACCAAACCGTTTTAATCGAGTGTAGTAGTTCATCACGGCAGTTACTCCAAAGATGGGAGATGATTTCAGATTGAAGTTCTTTATCGATACAGCAAATGTTGATGCAATACGGAAGGCGCACGAGCGTGGAATGGTTGATGGTGTAACGACCAATCCGTCTCTTGTTGCCAAGGAAGGGAAGGACTTCCGAAAGATTGTGGATGAAATAGCGTCTTTCGTTGAGGGCCCTATAAGCCTAGAAGTTGTCAGCGAAGATGCAGAAGGCATGCTCAAGGAAGCCAGAGAGCTCAATAGCTGGATTAACAATGCCGCCATCAAGGTTCCTCTTACGTGGGAGGGTCTCAAAGCCACGAAGATATGTGCAGATGAGGGCATCAAGACCAATGTCACGCTATGTTTCAGTGCAAACCAAGCCTTGTTAGCAGCTAAGGCTGGCGCAACATTTGTGTCACCATTCATCGGAAGATTGGATGATGTGGGGCAAACAGGAATGGAACTCATTGAGGCGATTGTCCAGATCTACTCAAACTATGGCTTTGCTACAGAGATAATTGTTGCAAGCATTAGACACCCGATACATGTCTACGAAGCTGCATTGCTTGGAGCTGACATAGCAACCATTCCCCCTGATGTTCTGGAGAAGATGGTGAAACATCCCCTAACTGACATTGGTATTGAGAGATTCTTGGCCGATTGGGAGAAGGTTCCGAAGTAGTAGATAGAGGGCAAAGAGTAATCAATAACCTCAAAGTAAATCAGAGCAGATGCGCCGCGGAGAGCAAGATATATTGGACATAGACAATCCTTCATCATCGGAGGCACTGATCTTTGGAACTAGAGGCTGACCTTGTTGTCTTCAATGGCAATATCATTACAATGAATCCACATAACCCAATAGCCACAGCCCTGGCTGTGAAAAGCTACAAGATACTCGCAATTGGTGATGAAGACCTCATTGCTGACCTCGTCCCAACTGCGAGAAGAGTCATTGACTTAGGAGGCAAAACAGTAGTCCCGGGTTTTGTGGATGCCCACACTCACCTAACGAGTGATGGTTACAAGTCGAATCATGTACATCTTCATGATGCGAAGTCCCTCGAAGACGCTGTGCAGATAATGAAAGACTCTCTCCCAGTATACGATCAAGGCAATTGGGTAATTGCCTATGGATGGGACGAGAGTCGATGGCCCGAGAAACGGTATCTCAGGGCAAAGGATCTAGACAAGGTCAGTAGGAAGCATCCGATTTTTGCGGTCAGAATTGATGGCCACCTTGTATCTGTGAATTCCCTTGGATTTGAGAAATTAAAGATTCGAAATGATCTTGAAGGCGTCGTGAAGGACAAGAAAGGAAATCCCAATGGCGTACTGAAAGACATTGAAGGGATTTTTGAAAAGATACCAAGAACTGATGATGAAATACAAAGGGGTATTATTGCAGGGAACAAGATTGCAAACGAGCTTGGAATAACCACAATAGTTGATAATGCTACAGCCGGGACTCTTCGTCATTTGCGTGAGGTCGAACGCCAGGAAAAACTCTCTGTACGAACAGTCTTCAACCCTCCAGTTGAGCAAATGAATGATATGATTCGACTTGGGCTCTCCTCGGGAATGGGTAGTCCAATGGTAAGAATAGGAGGAGTCAAGATATTCACTGATGGCTCGATTGGAGCCTCAACCGCCTTCATGTCCAAAGCTTACAAAGGACAGAAAGGGAACGTAGGCAGGCTTTTGATGGATAAAAAGACATTCAGCAAGATCATCAAGAAAGCCATCAAGAACAATATACAAACGGTGACCCATGCCATTGGTGATGCTGCCCTTGAGATGGTAATCTCAGCTTTCGAGGACCTTGAGGATAAATCAATGATACGTGACCAGAGGCATCGCATCGAGCATGCAGAGTTAATCAATGAATGGCAAATTCGTCGAGCTGTTAGCCTTGGATTAATTCTATCTATGCAACCCAACTTCGTAGGGAAGTGGCAATTGACCGGAGCTCTCTACAATGAGAGGCTCGATGAGGAAACGGTTCGCGGAATGAACATGTTCCGAGTTGCTCTCGATAATGGGGCACATCTAGCATTTGGCAGCGACGGCATGCCCTATGGACCAATATACGGCATCTGGTCAGCCACCACTCATCCTAACGACAGAGTCAGGCTTACCGTTGAAGAAGCATTACGATGTTATACTATGGAAGCCGCCTATGCATCCTTCATGGAAAAGACTGTTGGCAGCTTGGCGGTAGGAAAGAGGGCGGATTTCGCAGTGCTTTCTGATGACATTCTCAATGTCCAGCCCGAGAAGATCAAGGATATCATTGTAGAAATGACAATAGTGGGCGGAATCGTTGAATATACCGCTCTAGGGACCTGAGGTGGTTCCGTGGGCAATATTCGTGTTCTCAGTGATGATCTGGTTTCTCTCATATCAGCAGGAGAGGTAATCGAGAATCCGGCTTCGATAGTCAAAGAATTGATTGAAAACTCTTTTGACGCTGGTGCCACCAATATTGAGATATCAATCACTGAGGGGGGGATTGGCTCAATTACCGTTTCAGACAATGGCATTGGCATAATGAAGGAAGACTGCCCAGTTTGCGCGCTGCGCTACTCAACAAGCAAAATCAGCACAAAGGAGGATATCGAATCCATTCAGACCTATGGATTCAGGGGAGAAGCTCTGGCAAGCATCGCGGCAGTAGCCGACATGGTGATAGTGACTAAACATCAAGATGAGGAACTCGGGACAAAGCTTGTTTCAAGAGCTGGAGAAATCCCTAGAATGGTTGATGCATCAAGACCAATGGGAACCACTGTTGAGATTACAAACCTCTTCAAGCATGTGCCTGCAAGAAGAAAGCATTTGTCAGATGCAAGAGTGGAAAGTCAGAGGATTCTAGACATTGCTATGCGACACGCAATTGTCAGGAATGATGTAGGATTCAGGCTTGTCAGAGATGAACGGATTGCCATGGATTGCCCTCCTGGGCAGACAGAAAGAGAAAGAGTACTCCACCTCTGGGGACCTGATGTTGCAGCGAGTCTGGTCAAATTTCAGCACAAGTCCGGTGACAGTCTAATATCAGGGTTTATAGCTCTACCTCCTGTTTCAAGAGGAAACAGGGGTCGACAATACTTCTCAGTTCGTAATCGTCCAATTCATGACGACAGACTCAATCGGGCTGTTGAATCAGCCTATTCATCGCTCCTAATGAAGGGAAGGTATCCTATCTGTTCGATCAAGATTGATGTCGATATTGAGAAAGTCGACGCAAATGTGCATCCTACAAAAAGAGAGGTAAGGATTCAGGATTTTGATACAATCGTCGAAACAGCAAGGACAGCAGTTCGAGAAGCATTGGATAAAGACCGGCCAAAAGAAGCACCCTTGGCATTGCAGGATTTTGTAGATATGCCATTGTCCGAGACCCTCCTTTCCACAGATGAATCTGAAGAAGAAATGACATTCTCTGCACGAACCTTGGCAGAGGAGCCTCTACTATTTGAGAGGGTCACCCTCGAAGAACTGCTTAAGGACAAGACCGTTGATCCCGAGGAAATCACTTTAGGAGGGGCGTTCAAAATTGTGGGGCAGATTCAGGACCTCTACATTCTTCTCGAGTTTGATGATGGATTGGTAATCGTTGACCAACACGCGGCACATGAGAGAATCATCTATGAACAAATGAAAAATGACATGAAGAAAAGGAGCTTAGTCACCCAAGAGCTATTGGAGCCAATTGTTCTCCGCCTAAACACTGCTGACAAGGACGCAATCCTCCATGCAGAAGAAGTATTGGAGAAATTAGGATATTCAATAGAACCGTTTGGAGGAAATGAGGTTCTGGTTTCTACCCTTCCTGAGGTTTTTGGTCATCGTGCAAACGAAGAAGAGCTGATTGCACTTGTTGATCGAATCGTTGATCTTGGAGTGCGAGCCGCGAGCGAGGATTTCATGGATAATGTCCTCAGAGTCGTAGCATGTCATTCAGCTATCCGAGCCGGAGAAACTCTCAGCCATAAGGAGATTGCCTCCCTACTAGTGGATCTCGTCAAATCGCCAAATAGATACAACTGTGCTCACGGCAGACCCTCGATAATCAAAATCACAAGAAAGGAACTCGACAAGCGGTTTGGCCGAGATGGCCCTCAAGCATTGGCTCGTTTCAAGGCACGGCATCGTATAAAGAGCTAGTCTGCGCTGAGCGTAGGATTAAGTAGCGAATGAAACTCGATCCCTAATATGCCCTCAGGTGGGTGTGCCTCAAATCAAAACAAGATCGTCATTGCTACGATTATTTTCCCCGGCGATTCATCAGAAGCAAGCGCATTGCTTCTCCTGGAGAGCATTCGTGCCTTCGGTGGGACTCTCTCTCATGTAGATGTGTGGTGTTTCATGCCTGAGTCAAAGAGAGAACTGTCTGTGAAAACCCAAAAGAGAATCGCTGAGTTGGAAGCAGATTTGGTCCCATTTGAGATTGACCCTGAAATAGCCGCTTTCCCTTTCACAAGACACGCTCAGGCTGCTGCCCTAGCGGAATCGAGGTCAATTGGTCGGGCGGACTTCGTTGCATGGCTGGCTCCGAACACACTTGTACTGCAAGAGCCAAGGAAGTTCCTCCTGAAAGGTGGCATCAGCCTGGGATATCGTCCTGTTCATCACAAACTCCTAGGTTTGAAATATGAAGAGCCTCTAGACACCTTCTGGTCTGCTATCTATGAGTTCTGCGATGTCCCGAATGAACGCATATTTGTCATGAAGACCCAGGTTGAGGACATTGATATCAGGCCGTACTTCAATGCGGGCTGCCTAGTTGCTAGACCCGAGAAATCGCTATTCAAGTCTTGGCGTGACACATTCCTAAAGCTGTACCAGGAGCCCGTATTCAAGAAGCTGTATCAAGAAGACGAACGCTACACCATCTTTATGCATCAAGGCATACTATCAGGCGTCATTCTGTCAAGAATGTCAAGAGATGAGATGGATGAGCTACCTGCCAATTATAACTATCCACTGAACCTCTACTTCGAGGATGTCACTAATAATCGTCCAGAGTACATTGAAGAGTGCGTAACGATAAGGCATGAAGGCTTCTATCAGGACCAAGAGTGGATAAGCAAGATGCCTGCTCGAACGGAACTCAAACAATGGATTGCCAATCGATTGGATTAGTGGTATTGATATCGCGAATGCAATCACCTCTGAATAGTCTGATGAATATGGTCTATCTTGATCTTGTTGCTCTTTTTCCCTTCCGAGAGTTTAATATTAGACCATTTGAAGTTTCAAGGTCAGTGCTTAAATGAAGCATGCTAGCTCATGTTGCACTGATCTTCTATGGGGTAATTTCATGACCACAACTCTGAAAGCAACGACGAAGGTATTGGATTTGGCTAAAGAGTATCCCTTCCTGTTTGATACTCTTGTTGAGATTTCACCGAAGCTTAAACGATTGCGAAATCCGATTCTACAGAAAACAATTGGCAAGAATGCAACTCTGACTGACGTCTCGAAGATTTCGAAAGTTCCCTTGAACCGGTTATTTGTCCTATTGTCTGAATCAATATCGAAAAATGCCAAGCAGGAAGTTGCTATTGACAAAGAAGAGAAAGAAATTGGTGAATGGCAAGAAGAACTTGAGAAACGACAGAGGCGATTGAAAGACCTCGTTTTGGAATTGCATAAGGGAGAAGATTTGGAGAAACTACAGGCACAGTTCAAGGAGATCCTTGTTGATGTTAGTGCAACTGAAATTGCTGAGATGGAACAATCTCTCATCTCTTCAGGCGAACTCACGGCGCAGCAGGTGACGGCTTTGTGTGACCTGCATGTGCAGGTCTTCAAGGAGTCGTTAGATGTTCAAGAAAAGCCTGAAACCATTCCGGGACATCCAATTCATACATACATGAGTGAAAAC
>LRSK01000247.1 GCA_001563325.1 Candidatus Thorarchaeota archaeon SMTZ1-83 | reverse complement strand
CGAGTCTATGGAGATGCTTCTTAGCTGCAATGAGCGTTTCATCGAGTTCCAGGGCCAGCCTAAAGTTCTCCTTGGCTTTGTCAACGATATTCATGGCCTCATAAACAATACCCAGATTGTAGTAGATTCGCGCATCCTTGGGTGTCAGCTTAAGTGCCTCGACGTACTTCTGTATAGCTTCTTCAAAATTCTTGTTGAGGAAGTAGAATTTGGCCAGATCGACAAGTTCTTCCACTTTGCTCATAGTTTCTGAATTCCGACAAGGCCTTCGTCCTTACCGAGCAAACACAGCCTGTCTCCTCGCTGGATCTCTTCATCTGCAGACGGACCGATTATGGTCGTCTCCTTGAATTCAGTTTCCCCATCCTCCCTGATGGTTGGAGTCTTCCGCTTTATGGCGATCACACTCACGCCGTATTTTGCTCTCAATTCGGCTTGTTTCAGAGTTCTTCCTTCCAGAGACTCCGGAGCATCTATTTCAATGAGAGAATGAGTCGATGACAGCTCTATGTAGTCGAATATCTTCGGTGAAATCAAGCTTTCAGCCAATCTCTGCCCCATATCTCTTTCTGGAAAGACTACTCTGTCGCAACCCACCTTCCGCAGAATCTTGGCGTGAAGATTGTCCATCGCCTTCGTTACGACCTCTTTGATCCCGAATTCCTTCAGTAACATGGTGATAAGTATGCTCGCTTCGATGTCAGCCCCCACCGCCACTATCGCAACATCAAAGTCTCTAATTCCAGCCTCTCGTAATGCTTCTTCATCAGTCGCATCTAATACAAGAGCTTGTGTAACAATTGGTTCCAGTCTCTCTATCTTCTTCTCGTCACTGTCGATGACAAGAACCTCGCATTGTTTGCTGCTTAGGGCTTCGGCGATTGCAGAACCGAATCTCCCAAGACCGATCACAACTATGTGTCTCATTTCTATCACCCTATCATTATTTTGGCTTCCGGATATCTGACCTTGGGCCTCTTCACTCCCAACAGAGCGCTCCCTATCGTGAGGGGGCCGATTCTTCCGGAAAGCATAGTTGCCACGATGATAAATTTGCCGAGAGGCGAAAATTCATGTGAGAGACTCACATTGGCTTTAACTGTGGAACCAAGCGAGAGTCCCACTGTGCCAAATGCGGAAACCTGCTCGAAGAGCATTCCCACATATCCGCTCCTTCCAGCAACTTCCACTTCACTGATTGCCAGGATCAGACTTCCCAACCCTACTATGAAAATCCCCCACAGGAACACAAGAAGGGCATTTCGAACCGATGGCTCAGATATCCTCCTGCCATATACGATCATCTCACCGCCCTTCCTCAAGCCTCGTAGAGTGTTCACCAGAACGGCGAAAGTCGTGGTCTTTATCCCTCCTCCTGTGCCACCGGGCGATGCACCGATGAACATGAAGAAGACCAAAAGGAGGGATGTGCCGAGGGCGAAGTTTCTCAGATTCACCAGCGAAAAACCGGCGGTTCTTGGTGTGACTGCTGAGAAGAATGCAGTGAGAACCTTGGTGTGAGCAGGGAAATCCGAGAGGCCCTTGTGCCACTCCATAACAAGAATGACTGCCGTGCCGCCAAAGATCAACAGAGCAGTAATACGAAGGACAAGTTTGGTGTGCAGTGAGAGTCTCTTCGTCTTCCTTCTCATGTAAGTGTTGTACAGATCTCCGAATGAGAAGAATCCAAGCCCACCGAGGATGAACAGAGCGGCTACGGTAAGGACTATCAAGAAATTCCCGGCGTAGTCTTGGAGATTGTTCGAGAAGGCCGAAAACCCTGCATTACAGAACCCTGATACCGAATGGAAAATGGAGACGCCGAAGGATTTCTGCCAGGAGAAGTCCTTTAAGAAGGCGAAGAAGAGAACGAAGAATCCTACTGCCTCTATCAGGATTGTGACTTGGAATACCCTCGACGTGAATTTCGCGATGTCTTCCAGACTGAACTGCTTGAATCCCTCCTTTATCACCAATCTCTGTCTCAAAGATATCTTCTTACCGAGGAACACCAATATGATGGTCGATATGGTCATGTATCCAAGTCCTCCGACCTGAACCAACAGCAATATCACGCTCTTTCCGAAGAGGGAGAAATCATATTCTGTGTCTCTCACGATGAGCCCAGTTACACAGACTGCGGAGGTGGCAGTGAAAAGAGAGTCAATGAGAGAAACCCTTTTCTCACCTCCACTATGGGTAGAGGCGTAAGGTAGAGTGAGGAGAAGTGTACCGACAAGGACGAGAATGAGATAACCCAGAAGGATGACCCTGACGGGAGTCACTTCCCTGGTATAGAATCTCCGCCACTGCATCATTGTTAGATGATATCCACGGGGGCAAACTTGTCAAGGGTGACTGGAGGAGTTCCAAGGCGGCATGAAAGACGATAGTACAGCGTCGAGAGACGATGTGAGAGAATTTGTCAGGTTGAGTGTAATGGGCAAGAAGCGGATGGCACTTTTATGAAGTCAGAGGAACGGTGGTCGCACCGTCGAAGACAAAAACCACCTTGGAAGACATCCCTTTCGACCGTATAGCATCCTTCAAGGCTGCACTCACAGAATGGTACGGTCTTAAGAAGAGATCCGTAACGGACCGCTCAGGAAGGTCTGACACAAGCCACACTTCTCCCCACAGGAGTGCATCTACCCACTTTGCCAATCTCTGATGGCCCAACTGAAAATCCTCGTGCACCTTATTGATCAGATGCTGAGGAGTTCGAGATGCCGATATCGGTTCGATGAAATGAGAACTTCCCAATCCCCTTGCACAGGGAGAGACTACAATGAGTATTCCACCTTTCCTTAGTCCGAGAATTCCGTAGTGTATCGCCTTTCTCGACTCGTAGAGACTCAATTCTCCATCGGAAACGATACTCACGAGGATGTCAGCTCTACGACCTGTTTTCACTCCATAGAGCCTTCTAGTTGACTCTGTGAGGAGGGAGAAAGTCTTCTGGATGTCACCTGAGAATACCTCGGTAATCTTGCCACCTCGGTCTTGGAGGAGCTGAATCGAGAAGACCTTGTCTTCGGAAAGGTAGTTGAAAATCTCCATCATATCATTGTTGACCGGGTTGCGATGGAGAGAGAATGCCTTTGCCATTGAGTGAAGCGCCAATCTATGATTTTGGACGATGGTCGAGTATGAAGAAATCCCAGGGACAAGCGATTTCCTTCCACCCATGAATCCAGCGAAATAGTGAGGCTCCACGGAAGTAATCACCAGTATCCTGTCCGATTCAATCGCTAAGGAATTGATTGAGAGTTCCGTTCCTCTTCTCGTTCTCCCGAGGTATACCATTCCTTCTGTCCGCTTGGAATCGTGGACTATAACTCTCGTGCTCAAGTTGGCGTAGTTCTTCCCCAGAATTCGTGTCACTTCCCGCGGTCTTGGTCTTTGATGTGAACCACATGCGATCAGCACTCTGAAACTGGTCTTTTCGAGGAGCGGGGAGATCAATTCGAGAATCTGAGCAGTTGGCGTCCTTCTCGTTCCATCATTGACCACTACCAGAAGGTTCTTAGAGTTGCTCAAGAATTGCCTTAAGGGTGGCTTACCCAGCGGCTTTTCGATGGACTCAACGATTGAATCTGATGAAATCCTCTCCACGAAGTCTCCCGGGTAAGCCAGCACAGTTTCTACCGTCCCATCCAATGTGACAGTCTCCTCCGTGGAGCCGTACGGGACAATCACTTCCGTCATGACCTCATATCTCCTAGGTTTGTAGGGGGGGGGGAGAGAATTTGCCATCAATTCATGCTCTGAGGATACTACTCACCCTGAAGTTCACCACTACATCTTCTGATAGCCACCTAGATTTGCCTACCATGATTCTCACTATCTTCACTCTACAACACCGTCACGTTTCAGATCCTTGATTTTCTCCTGTATCATGCGTTCGCCGTAGACTTCAGCTCTTTCCTTGGTGTCAAATTGAATCCCCTTCGGGGCGTATACGGGTTCATTGACTGCTTCTTCTCCATCATGAACAGTCACCCACCCAAAAGGAATCCATTTCCCGGTCCTTCGTGATTTGCGCAGCTTGACTCTTCCTGTGGCATAAGCCATCTTTTGCCCTCCTTTTTTTCACTTGCCGTTAGGCATACAATACCATCAAAATGAGAAAAGGTCAACCAGTGTGTGGGCGTAGATTTCTGGGGATTCTTCACTGGGAACGTCTCCTCTTCGTTTTCAGCCGGTTTTCTGCCACTCAATCTCCATCGTTTCAGGAGTCCCCGGGTGGCTGGGGTGAGGGTTGACCAGAGTGGAGGAATCTGTATAGTGAGATGGAGTAGCATGACTGGAATCCAGCAAGTGACAGAAGGGTAGGCCTTGTCTTCTCTGTATGATAACTCGAAGTACTACGAAATGGCCTTTTCGTTTCGAGACATCCCTTCGGAGGTTGACGTATTTGAAGAATGTTTCCGCCGATTCTCGCAGATCCCGGTGAAATCGGTCCTGGAACTGGGATGTGGAAATTGCCCTCACATGGAAGAACTGGTGAAGAGAGGGTACCATTACTGCGGACTTGACATAAACGAAAACATGCTGCAGTACAGCACAGAAAGGGCGTCACATCTGTCACGTCGCGTGAGTCTCATTCAGGCGAACATGGTGGATTTCTCTCTTGCAGCAAGGGTTGATTTTGTCTACGTGCTACTTGGGTCCCTCAGCGTCAAGAATACTTCCGAATTGATGACTCATTTCAAGTCGGTTGGTGAGGTCTTGAAGGAGGGGGGCCTCTATCTTCTTGATTGGTGTATTCAATATGACCCGCCCTGGGAGGCAGCGGGTGCAGAGAGCTGGGAGACCGACAGTGACGGCATCCACGTGAGGACTACTGTCTCTTGGAAGATCGTGAATCGTGTTGAGCAAACCTTTGAAGAGACAATCATTCTTGAAGTTGATGACCATGGGGAGAGACGCAGTATTGTGGGAAAGGACGTCAAAAGAGCAATCTATCCACAGGAATTTCTCCTCTTCATATCAGCCCTCGAACATTTCGAATTTGTCGGTTGGTGGAATAACTGGGATCTCAACCAGCCGCTCGAAGACGCAGCTAGGATCGACCGGCCTATTGCACTTGTCCGCAGAGTGTAGAGCGTTCAGCCTGGATTGCGTTGTCTCGTTCGTCTGAGCGTTGCAGTCTATTTCCTGTGAGGAGAACATCTGGATGTTGCTGCAAGACGAGGACCACATGACACTGATTCCGCCACATTTCGTGCGTCGAATGTCGTCCCCTAACCTCCGCTGGAATTCCCGAGCGAAGTATTAGGGGTCTAATCTCATCCGATTTATTCTCTTCTTCAGATTCTCTCCCTCGCAGTTCTCCCTTGTGAAGAGCCTCTCGTGGGGATTGGGAAGTCAGACTTGCGGCTACGCTTTTCTGAATGTGAAGGCCGCATGTCCAACAGTCAGAAGCTGCAGTCAAAAGGGGAGGATTAGGAAAGGCGTCGTCTTCTTCGTTTTTCCACGACGCTTCGTACTCGTGCTGCAATCTCTTCGGTCGCCAGCCCATATAACTTAAGCAGCTGGCTTCTCTTACCGTGTTCTATGAATCTATCTGGCAGACCTATGCGCTTCGTTCTGACGCCGCCGAGGTCAGCAAGTTCAAAGAACTCCATCACCGCGGAGCCGAAACCTCCCGCAAGGGCGTTTTCCTCCGCAGTAATGATGGTTTTCGTGGTCTTCCCGAGATGTGTGAGAAGGTCGGTGTCGAGGGGCTTCACGAATCTCGCGTTGACTACTCCGACCTCTATTCCTTCGGCACTCAGGAGATTTGCGGCCTCGAGAGAAGGGTAGACCATGGACCCGAGAGCCAAGATAGAGGCGTGCTCTCCTTCCCTTAGCACCTCAGCCTTTCCGAAGTCCAGCAGTTCAAATTTCACTTTCCACTCGACTCCCACACCTTCGGCTCTCGGATACCTTATTGCCACTGGCCCGGTCTCGTAAGAGAAGGCGGAGTACAACATGTGCCTGAATTCTCTCTCGTCTTTTGGTGCCATCAACACGAGGTTCGGAAGGTGACGGAGATATGATATGTCGAAATTCCCGTGATGTGTGGGACCGTCCTCTCCCACGATTCCAGATCTATCAAGACAGAAGACGACAGGCAGATTCTGAAGGCATATATCATGTAACACCTGATCATAGGCACGCTGGAGGAAGGTTGAGTATATTCCACACACCGGTTTATAGCCAGAAGATGCGAGCCCAGCCGCGAAGGTGACTGCATGCTGCTCCGCTATTCCCACATCGAAGAATCTCTCTGGGAATCTCTCCTGGAAATACGTCAAACCGGTTCCCTCCGGCATGGCTGCAGTTATTGCCACGATCCTGCTGTCGTGTTCAGCCAATTCCACGAGACTCTTGCCAAACACCTCAGTGTACTTGATGCTTCTCTTCCGTACTACCGCATCGGCGGTGGGAAGAGAGGGGCCCAAGCCATGATACTTCGAAGGATTCGTCTCGGCGGGGTTGTAGCCCTTTCCTTTCTTGGTGACCACGTGAATGAGAACGGGTCCTGTCAGCCTCTCCACCCCCTGAAACGTCTCAATGAGAGTGTCGAGGTCGTGGCCGTCGATGGGACCAATATACCTGAGACCAATCTCCTCGAAAAGTCCCGAGGGGATGAGAAGATTCTTCAACCCCTCATCTATCTTGTGTGCTAATTCTCGTGTTCTGTCGCTCAGAGAGGATGGCATTTTTCCAAGCAATTCCCAGACGTCTTCCTTCAGGCGATTGTAAATCGGTGTGGTAATCAATTTGGTCAGATAGTGGGATACTGCGCCTACGTTTTGAGAAATCGACATTCGGTTGTCATTCAGTATAATGATGATGTTTCTCTTCAGATATCCTGTTTGATTGAGTCCTTCAAATGCGAGGCCAGCCGTCAAGGCACCGTCTCCGATGACGGCTATCACGCGATAGTCCTTGCGGTCAAAATCTCTTGAGCAGGCCATACCCAGGGCCGCCGAGATCGATGTGGACGCATGACCTGTATTGAAAGTGTCGTATTCGCTCTCCTTCCTGCTGGGAAAACCGCAGATTCCATTGTGAGTTCGCAGCGTATGAAAGACCTCTCTCCTGCCAGTAAGAAGCTTGTGAGTATACGACTGATGACCCACATCCCAGACGACCCTGTCTTCCGGAGCACTAAAGACATAGTGCAGTGCAACCGTGAGTTCTACAACGCCTAGATTTGGGGCAAGGTGGCCACCGTTTCTGCTCACGACTTCGATAATCGTTCGCCTGATTTCTGAGGCAAGAGTCTCCAGTTGATTCTTCTTGAGTTTCTTGAGATCTGCTGGAGAATTGATACTATCCAACAATCCCATATATATTCATTATATGTCCTACACTTTACAAGTCAAGAAAAAAGGGGACGGTTCTATTTTCCCTAACGTGTGATGTGGAGGGCCAGAAGAGAGGGCAAGAAAATCCTCTCTGATCTTCTATGAAAGGGAATTCTGAAATGGCCGGCCGGTCGACAGTGGAATTCCTGAACACTGCTACTGTTAGAAGGGGAGACGGACAGGTGCGGGAGAGAAAAATAGAACCGTCCCCTTTTCTTTTTCTTGGTTCTTCATGGTCTCTTGACAGATCAACCTTTATGGGTATGATGTACGAGAAAGAGGACAGTATGACAAACGTATCAAGGCGTGATTTCTTGAAGTACATAGGGACAGGAGCTATCGGTTTGATTGCGAAGCCCAAAGTTTCTTTTGCCACAGGTGAAGCCGGTTTTCTCGGGAGCCCAGTGATACAGTGCTTCCACGAAGATGCAACTACCGGAAGTACAATCAACGAGTCGGTCGTTCAGATCATGATGGACGAATCCATCAGTACACTCATGGGAATAGACGATGTCGGTGAGGCGTGGAAGTCCGTATTCTCTGGAATTGCTTCAGATAGCGTAGTCGGAATAAAGGTAAATTGCTTGTTCCAAATCACTACGCATCGGGAACTGGTGAATTGCATCGTGAACGGTCTTGGGCAGATGCGATTTGGTGGCGTGCCCTACAACAAGAACAATATCATCATCTGGGACAATCGTGACAGTCTTCTGACAGGAAATGGTGGTTACGTACTCTACGACGGAAATGAACCGGATGTGGTCCGCTGTTTTGGCACAAGCCACTCAGGTATCGGCTATGTCAGTAGTCCTCTTCTCGATGTAGGCGGGGTGACCAGCAAACCGAGTCGGATTTTGTCCGAATTCTGTGACTATGTGGTAAATGCAGCCGTGGTGAAGAACCACTCGATTGCTCTTGCTACGCTGACCATGAAGAATAGCTACGGCTCAGTCAATAATCCGGGGTCTCTACACGGCAATCACTGCAATCCCTATATTCCCTCCCTCAATCAGCAGATACGAGACGTTCTCACGCCGAGTAACAAGCAGAAGATATTCATCATTGATGCTCTATTTGGTTGCTATAGCGGGGGTCCCGACGGGACCGTCAACTTCAATCCCAAGAAACTGATAATGAGTCTTGACACCGTTGCCTGTGACTGGCAAGGGCAAGTCGTAATCAATGAAGCACGGCTGGCGAACGGCCTTTCACCTCTCGACACACCCCATATCAGAACTGCATCACAATCGCCATATGATCTTGGCACAACCGACGTAGACCTCATCGAGATAAACAATCCCACAGGCGTAGAAGAATCGAGGACGGCGGAGCTGAATGAAGGAAGACTCGCGGTTTTTCCAAACCCGTTCAGCAAGGAGACCACCATCATATTTTTCCTCCCCCGCACGTCTTTCGTTTATCTCGATCTCATCAATACTGCAGGAAGATTGGAAACCAGTATTTACCAGGGTCAGCTTCCTAAGGGGAAACACAGAATAGACTATAGAGCAAGCAGGGGACTGGCAAGTGGAACGTATTTCCTAAGGCTCTATGAACAAGGCGAAGCGAGGGTTGCAAAGATCACGCTTCTGAACTAGTACTTTCTGATCGCCTGGTCCAGATCCTCAATTATATCATCGACATGTTCAATTCCGACAGAAAGCCGTACTAGACCAGGAGTGATATGGGCCTCTAGCAGGGCATTTCGACTCATACCGGCGTGGGTCATCGATGCCGGATGTTGAATCAGAGTGTCACAGTCTCCCAAGCTTACTGCAAGCGTACAGAGTCTCACATTGTCCATCAATGCCTTGCCAGCATCATACCCCTTCTTCATTTCGAATGCGATGATACCGCCGCCAGACCTCTGCTGACGTCTTGCGAGTTCATACTGCGGATGCGATTTTAGAAAGGGATAGTGAACTCGTTCTATTGCCTGGTGCATTTCCAACCACTGTGCGATGGCCAGTGCATTTGCACAACTTCTCTGCATGCGTAATGCAAGCGTCTTCAGACCGCGAAGTGCTAGCCAGGCATTGATTGGTGCAAGCGTCCAACCATAATGAGTCGCAGCGTCATATGCCCTTGTAACAAAGGCCTTTTCACCCACCAAGACACCAGCCACGACATCTCCGTGACCAGCAATATACTTGGTCGCCGAGTGGCATACTATATCTGCACCGAAATCCTTGGGCCTTTGGCAATAGGGAGTCATGAAGGTATTATCGACGCACAGCAAAGCATTTTCGCGGTGGGTGATCTCAGCGATGGCTGCAATGTCAATCACCTTTAGGGTCGGATTTGCCGGAGTCTCGATCAAGACTAACGTGGTGTTCGGCTTCGTGGCATCGGCGACTGCTTCCGCGTCAGAGGCATCCAACCTGGTGACTTCAATTCCCAATCGACGAATGTCATCCTCTACCAGGTAGTCAGTACCTCCGTAAACGGTATCATCGACTACAATATGGTCACCTGCTCGAGCTGCCACGAGAATCACATTTGCGAGAGATGCCATACCTGAACCCATTGTCAGACCGGCTTCAAATCCTTCCAGGACGGCCACCTTCTTAGCAAGAGCATCAGTATTAGGATTGCCCAAACGGGTGTATATGTATCCGCCCTCTTCTCCCTTAAATCTTCGAGCGCCTTGCTCTGAGTTCTCGAATACGAATGTGGAAGTCTGGTAAATCGGCATGGAATGGGCCCCGGTGTGGGGATCTGAAACGTGAACGCCGTGTACGATCTCCGTCTCAATTCGATGTCTCATTTTCCCGCTCCTTTCGAAAGCAATTGAGGGTTTCGTTACCTGATTTTCATAGCCTCAAAATATAGAAACAATAGAGAAGGTTGTCCAGTAGTCCAAACGGGAGGACAGCATCCGCTCTATATAGGGAGCGAACGATGGTCGATGGCGGTTGTCCAAGACGTGCTTTCTGCCATCCCTCTTCCTCCTGCGTCGTCCCTACTTCCTTTGACATGCTTGCAGAGGCAGGAATCTGCTTCACAAGTAGATTCCCGTTTGCACGGAGCGATCACTCAGAAAGAAATCGCCCTCCCCGGGGACATACAGCATTCCTCTTCTTCGGTCCTTCGCCGCCAGAGGTTGCGGGCGGTTATCCGGAAGACATAATCAGAGAGACCCAATGCCCCTTCTCCTGTTCTAGATTGTCCAGCATGCGCCGGGAGGGGAAAATAGAACCGTCCCCTTTTTCTTCTGTTATAACCAGTATTTCCTATCCAGGGTTCTATATTGAATGGCTTCTGAGAGATGGTGGGGGAGGATGTCCTCCTGGGCTTCCAGATCTGCGACGGTCCTTGCCACCTTCAATATTCGGTCGTAGGCTCGGGCAGAGAGACCGAACTTGGCAATTGCAGCCTTGAGAAGTTCCTCCGAATCAACTGTGATCTGACAGTATTTCCTTATATCTTTCGAGCTCATATGGGCATTACAGAAGAGGCGTTTCGAACTCTTGAATCTTTCTAATTGGTGCTCTCTTGCTTCATTTACTCGGGCCTGAATGGAAGCTGATGGCGCTCCAACCTCTTTTGAGGCGAGTTCCTGATACCCCAGAGCGGGAACTTCTATGTGGATGTCGATTCTGTCGAGCAGAGGACCTGAGATTTTGGAAACGTATCTCTGTATCATCCCTGGAGTACATGTGCATTCGTGGTTCGGATCCGTGTAATAGCCGCATGGACAGGGATTCATAGCTGCGGCGAGCATGAATCTTCCAGGATAGGTAACCGAAATGGTCGCTCTTCCTATCGTCACACACCCATCTTCGAGAGGTTGCCTCAACACTTCCAGCACGTTGCGGTTGAATTCAGGCAGTTCATCGAGGAAGAGCACTCCATTGTGTGCGAGACTGACTTCGCCGGGCTTAGGATGATGCCCTCCGCCTATCAATCCTGCATCGGAGATGGTGTGGTGAGGAGATCGAAAGGGTCGTGTTGCGATGAGAGCCTTCCCGTGTCGCATCAGACCAGCCACAGAATGTATCTTGGTGGTCTCGAGAGCCTCCTCAAATTGCATCCTGGGGAGGATGGTAGGCAGTCTTCTCGCTAACATAGTCTTTCCTGCTCCTGGGGGACCCACCATAATGATGTTATGTCCTCCCGCCGCGGCAACTTCAAGAGCCCTCTTTGCGTGGTTCTGACCCTTGACATCAGAGAAGTCGACCGAGTATTGAGATGCTTCAGAGAACATCTGAGCCCTATCGACGGTGTAGGGTTTGATATCCAGATTCCCGTTGAGAAAGCGGATCGCATCGATCAGATTTTCTGCAGGAAAGACATCTACATCCTCTACAATGGCTGCTTCTCCACTATTCGCGAACGGGAGCAACACTCCCTTCAATCCGCTCTCTTTGCAGGAAACCGAAATGGGTAGTGCTCCCCGTATCGGCTTGAGGGTTCCATCGAGAGAAAGCTCTCCCAGTACGAGAAGCTGCTTGAGAAGGGCACCTTTGACCTGACCCAATGCGGCAAGTATCCCCAGCGCTATAGGAAGATCGAAGGCTGCGCCCTCCTTTCTGACGTCGGCGGGTGCGAGATTGACAGTTATCTTCTTAGCCGGAAGTCCAAAACCGGAATTCTTGATCGCTGCCTGAACTCTTTCCTTTGACTCCTTTACGGCTGCGTCTGGAAGCCCCACGGTGGTGAAACCAGGAAGAGCTGAAGCGAGATCTACTTCAACCTCGACTACATAAGCGTCAATGCCGAGTACGGCACTCGATAGGACTTTGGCCAGCATACATCTCAGTCAGGCTCCCCGGCTTTCTCAAGCGCATCTGCTTTTTCGAAATCCTTTTTCGCGAGTTCCCTCAGGTCTCTCTCTTCTTGCGTTCTTCCTTCTTCTTTCATCATATTTGCCTTGCTCGTGTAGACATTCCCGCGATTGACGTATGCATCAGCGTACTCAGGGTTCAACTGAATCACCTTGCTAAAGGCCTTAAGTGCTTCATCATACTCTTTTGTCCTGAAGTGAGAGACACCGAGTTGAAACCACGTTCTTATGTCGTATGGATCGAGATCAGCCATCTTCTCAAGATATGGTAAAGCATCGTCATATCTCCCCTGACGCTGGAGTGCGAGTACCAAATAGAAATAAGTGTCGGAATCGTCCTGCACATGCATCAGGGCTTCTTTCAACATTTCTTCTGCTTCCCCTTCTCTTTCAGTATTCAGATAGATCAGCCCCTTGGTGGAAAGGATTTCCGCAAGCCGTTTGGTCCTCTTGTCGATTTCGTTCAAGAGTCTTAATCCTCTTTCCACATCCTCCATCTTCAAGTCCCCCGCAAGAGCCTTCCTCCTCAGAGAGTCTTCTTGAGGAATCAAGCTCTGCAGATATTCTTCCTTCTCTGTTGTAGTGAGGCCTGGAGAAGAGAGTTCAAAAAACTGTGTCTTGTATTCCTTCAGCTCTGGTGCTGCAAGATTCTCAGCCTTTTCAATATGACCGAGAGCTTTGTCGTAATCTCCGCGAGTAGTGTAGTAGAAGCCAAGATTGTAATATGCATCGACATTTGTCGAGTCTATCTCCATGGATCTGGTGTAGTTTTCGACCATCTTTTGGTCATCACCAAGCATGAGATATGTGAAACCCAGGTTGTTGTAAGCTTCTGGCTTCGACGGGTCTATCTCGGTGGCTTGTATGAACAACTGAGATGCTTTTTGGTAATCCTCTTCCTGCATGAACTCAATCCCCGCATTGTAGTAGGTGGTCCAGTAGAAGTCCGGACTCTTTTTCATTTCTGACGTGATATGGGAAGAATCAAGTCGTATGGCTTCGTTAAGTTCGGAGGTGGCATCAATCCATTTGGACGCGTGAATGTAAGCCTGACCAAGGAGGAAATGTGCTGTTGGATTGTCTGGTTCCTGGGCTATCGCCTCCCTTCCATGCTCTACTGCATCGTCTATGCGTCCATACTTGATGTCTACCTTAAGCTGTTCGAGTAAAGGGCTTGCACAACCGATTACAGTGATGAGAAAAAGAACGAGCAAGCGTCTCATTTTACCTCCTTTGCTGCCGCAGCTCTCGTGCCCGCCAATTGAGGAGAGCTTCTTGTGCTGCTTCCTTCTCTGCTTCTTTTCTACTCAGTCCCGTGCCTGTACCGACTCTTCTTCCATCGACAGTCACGTCGACCCAGAATTTCTTCTTGTGTTCTGGTCCCTCTATCTTGAGAAGATTGTACTTGGGATAACATTTGAACCTCTTGACCACTTTTTCCTGCAATTCGCTCTTGGAATCTATGTCCAACGTAATACGACTGAGTTCCTTCAGAAGGGTGAGGTTGATGAATCTCTTCGCTGCCTTCATGCCAAGATCGATGTAAATCGCTCCGATGAGTGCTTCGTAGGCGTCCGCAAGAATTGATGGATTGGGAGCCTTGCCCACCTTTTTTAGTGATTCGCCCAGAATGAGCATCTTATTGATATCGAAACGGAGCGCCACCTGCGCAAGTGTCTTCTTCCTTACGACTTTTGCTCTCAACTTAGTCAATTCTCCCTCATTAAAGGCGGGCCACTTCGTATACAGATAGCGGCTCACCACGAGTTGCAGCACAGCATCCCCCAAGAATTCCAGACGTTCGTTGGAAGTAGCTAATCCCGCTGAAGAGTGAGTGAGCGCAGTTTCAACCAACTCCCTATTCCTGAACTTGAGCCCGAATCTCTTTTCGACTACTTCTATCTCTATTTCTCCCACTTTCTGACTGCCAACACCGCATTATGACCACCGAACCCAAAAGAGTTAGCTATTGCCGTGCGCATCGACTTCTCTCTGGAAACATTTGGAACGTAGTCAAGATCACACTCTGGATCAGGATTTTCGTAATTGATGGTGGGAGGTATCACGGAATGAGAGAGAGCGAGGACTGTCGCGACGAATTCGACAGCTCCGGCAGCTCCGAGAAGGTGACCAATCATTGATTTGGTCGAGGAGATAGGAATGGTATACGCAGCACTATTGAATACTCGCTTGATGGCTTGAGTCTCAAATTTATCGTTGAGAGGGGTGGAAGTGCCGTGTGCATTAATATAGTCTACTTCTTCGGACTCCAATTCTGCATCCTGCAGGCAGATCTGCATTGCACGTGCTGCCCCTTCACCCTCCGGAGCCGGGGCAGTTATGTGGTAGGCATCTGCCGTAGATCCGTATCCGATCAATTCGGCGTATATTCGTGCTCCGCGCTCTGTTGCATGATTCAATTCTTCAAGCACACATATGCCGGCTCCCTCAGCCATGATGAAGCCGTCTCTCTCTTTATCGAACGGTCTCGATGCTTTCTCTGGTTGGTCGTTCCTCGTGGAAAGAGCCTTCATAGCTGAGAAACCGGCCAGGGCGAGAGGGGTTATAGGAGCTTCTGAACCTCCCGCGACGATCATATCGTTTGAACCGTACTGGATATTCCTGAAGCTTTCTCCTATGGCATGAGCTCCAGATGCACATGCCGAGACAGTGCAGTAATTTGTGCCCTTTGCACCGAGCTTGATGGAGATATGACCTGAGGCCATGCCTGAAATCATCATTGGCACGAAAAACGGACTGACCCTGCTGGGCCCCCCGTTAATCAATCTGTGATGCTGGGCCTCCCAGGTTTCGACTCCGCCTATCCCAGAGCCAATAATGACTCCCATTCTGCTCAAGTCCATCTTTCCCAGCTCTACATTTGCATCTGCTAAGGCTTCCTGAGTTGCCGTCCATCCATATTGGACGAATCTGTCCATCTTCCGAAGATCCCTTGGGTCAATGTATTGTGCTGGATCGAAATCCTTTAGTTCTCCAGCCGTGATGACTGGGAAGCCAGTCGTGTCGAACCGTGTGATTTGGGAGATTCCATTTCTTCCCTCTTTGAGTGAATTCCAGAATTCGTTCTTATTCAGTCCAATAGGGGTCAGAACTCCTACCCCTGTAACTACAACTCTCCTCTTGTCCATTACTCTTCCTGCTCACTCGCCTTCTTCTCTATGTATTCGATGGCCTTGCCGACTGTAGTCAGAGTTTCCGCATCTTCATCAGGAACCTCGACACCGAATTTCTCCTCGAGCGCCATGATGAGTTCGACTGTGTCGAGGGAATCCGCTCCAAGATCATCAATGAAACGTGCTTCACGTGTGACTTCCTCTGGTTTTACCCCCAACTTCTCTATTACTATTCTCTTGACGTCTTCTTCGACTGACATATTCACCTCCTCGTTGATTGGCTTCTAAATGGCCATTCCTCCATCCACCCTTATCACTTGTCCCGTTATGTATTCGGCCTCATCGGACGCGAGAAACAAGACAAGAGCTGCTACATCCTCTGGACTGCCCATTCTTCCCACTGGAATTTGCTCTAGGAGTTTTGTCTTCACTTCCTTCCCGAGGACATCTGTCATTCTGGTTTCTATGAAGCCAGGTGCGATGGCGTTCACGGTTATCCCTTTTCTGGCAAGTTCCTTGGCAAGGCTCTTGGTGAATCCTATCAGGCCGGCTTTCGAAGCCGCGTAATTCGCCTGTCCGGCATTGCCAGCAATCCCGACCACTGAAGAGATGTTGATAATTCTGCCGAAATTGTGTCTTATCATATCTCTTACCACAGCTTTCGTGGTGTTGAATGCTCCCTTTAGATTCACAGAGAGTACCTGGTCCCAGTCCGCCTCACTCATTCTGACAAGGAGATTGTCTTTTGTTACCCCTGCATTATTGACGAGTACATCCAACCTACCGAAATGCTGTATTACACAAGAAACCCCATCGAAAACCTGCTCTGAATCTGACACATCCACTTTTGAGAAGAGAACCTCTCTGCCAAGTTTCTTGAGCTCTTGGCAGCCACCGCGTTCTTCGATGTCGAAGATGGCGACGTCCGACCCCTGTTCAGCAAGCGTATAGGCTATAGCTTTTCCAAGTCCCTGTTCTCCTCCCGTGACAAGGGATACTCTGCCTTTGAGTCTCATTTGGCTCACTCTTTTAAATAATCGGATGAAATATGTCAAGCAGGAGTGGGTTTTCCGATGAATGTGTTGACTTCGCCCACCGCTTTTTTTATGCTAAATGAATCGTTGGACCCAGAGAGATGTGCGAAACATAAAAATGATAACCGAATACGACGGGAGCGAATTCCGTGGGTGGCAAATTCAGCCACAATTGAGGACCATTCAGGGAGTGATTTCCGAGTGCCTCTCAACGATTCTCAGAGAGGAAATCACACTGGTAGGAGCGGGGAGAACTGATGCAGGAGTACACGCGTGTGCACAGGTCGCCAATTTCCACTCCTACACCCGAATGGGCGCAGAGACGATTAGGAAGAGGCTCAATTCGATTCTTCCCCACGATATCTATGTCCATAAGGTCTCTGATGCTCCCGACGGCTTTAATTCCAGATATGATGCGACATCGAAAGTGTATGTATACAGAGTACTCCAGGGAAGGTCGCCTCTGAAGAGATACCATGCTTGGGAGGTGAAGTATAGACTTAACAAAGACCGAATGAATCAGGCTGCACAACATCTGATTGGAGAGCATGACCTTTCTTCCTTCACGGTCGAGGCAAGAGAGAATAGTGTGATTCAGATTTCAGAAGCTGAATGGAGTGAGAGAGGTGACGAGTTGATTTTTAAGGTTGAGGCGGATAGATTTCTCAACAAGATGGTGAGAATGATGGTAGGCAGGATGGTGGAGATCGGCCGTGGAAGGTTTTTGCCAGAGGTGATGGTTGAGCTCTTGGAAAAGAGGAGGAAAGGGACGGCTACTCCTACAGCACCTGCACACGGGCTTTATCTCCGCGAGGTCAAATACTGAGAAGAGGAGGACTGCATGAAGTTTTTCATAGACACGGCAAATCTCGACGAGATAGGAGAGGCAGCAAGCCTGGGAGTGCTTGATGGAGTCACTACGAATCCCACGCTGCTCGCAAGGGAAGTGGAGAGGAGCGGGCTCGATCCAAAAGAGATTCTCAGTCGAATCTGTGAAGTAGTGAATGGTCCCGTATCTGCAGAGGTGACACATCTCGATTTGGACGGGATGGTAAGGGATGGCAAGGAGCTCTCCCGTGTCCACTCGAATATCGTCATCAAGATTCCTATAACTGAAGATGGCCTTAGAGCGATCAAAGCGCTTGAAGCAGACAACGTCAGAGTGAATACGACTCTTGTATTCTCCACAAATCAGGCTATATTGGCCGCAAAAGCAGGGACCAGTTATGTGAGCCCTTTTATAGGAAGGCTGGATGACATAGGCCACGTAGGAATGGATCTTGTGAGGGAAATTGTCCAGATCTTCCTCGAATACGGGTTGAAAAGCGAGGTAATAGTCGCATCTGTGAGACATCCACTTCATGTTGTGGACGCCGCTCTCGCCGGAGCCCACATCGTGACCATCCCTTTTAAGGTAATCAAACAGATGATACAACATCCGCTCACCGACATTGGAATAGAGAAATTCGCACGTGACTGGAAAAGGGCATTTCCGGACAAGGGGTGAATGGAATGAGGTGGACGCGGATCTTTACCGTTCTGATAATTGGAGTGGCCTTCGTAACTGGTTACTCCATAAGAAAGCCTTCTCAAGCAGAGTGGGTGGTCCAGAGCTTGCCCTCGACATCTGTCTCCTACGAAGAATTGGAAGAGAGCAGAACAAATGCGATCGTTGAAGCTGCCCGGAAAGTGTCACCTGCTGTCGTGTCCATATCTGTGATTCAAACCAGATACTATAGCTCTTCGCCCATATGGGAGGGCGATTTCTTCGAGAGATTCTTCAGAGAGTTCTCTCCTCCTCGGGTGTATTCGCGGGAAGTACAGAGTCTCGGTTCAGGATTCATCGTGAACCCGGAGGGGTATGTACTGACGAACGAACATTTGGTGAGGAGTGGGGAAAAGATAAAAATCACTCTTCCAGACGGAAGGGAGTTCGACGCAGCAATAGCAGGCAGAGATGAGGCGCTCGATATAGCTTTGCTGAAGATAGATTCGAACGATTTGCCGGTCGCGCCTCTTGGCGATTCTGACAAGCTCATAATTGGGGAGTGGGCCATAGCCATTGGGAATCCATTCGGGTATTTGCTCGAGGACCCTATGCCCTCGGTGACGGCTGGTGTGATCTCGGCGTTTCACAGGGACATCAAACCAAGAAGTGGATGGATAAGTGCATATAAAGATATGATTCAGACTGATGCTGCCATAAATCCGGGGAATAGTGGTGGTCCTCTCGTCAACGCTGAGGGAGAAGTGATTGGGATTAACACGTTTATATTCACCGCTGGAGGAGGTTCTGAGGGGATTGGCTTTGCGATTCCCATAAATACGGCAAAAAAAGCGTTGGACGAGCTTGTTCAATATGGAGAAGTGAGAGAAGTGTGGCTGGGAATTGATGTTCAGGAGCTGACTCCCGAACTGGCGGAGATGATTGAAGAACAGGAAGGAGTCATGGTAACAGATGTGGAGAGAGACGGTGCAGCCGAGCGTGCAGGAGTGCGGGCAGGTGACCTCATAATTGGAGTCAACCAGAGAAAAGTGAGGAACCTGGACGATTGGGAAGCTGCCAACTCCTCGCTCGTAGTCGGGGAAGAGGTGACAATACACGCCCTCAGGGACCATGACCGGGTAGAGTTCATTCTGACGGCCACGGAGCCTCCGGAGATTAGAGGGAAGAAGGTTGAACGACTTGGCATAGTTGTTCAGAATGTCACTCCATATTTGCGGAGCAAGTTCAAACTGGATGTCAAGACAGGGGTCGTGGTCATCGATGTGAAACCTGGCAGCCAGGGAGAGGTGGCAGGTGTAGAGGTGGGTGATGTCATATTGGCTATTGAGAAGAGAGAGATCAAGAATGTGGATGATTTTGAAGGCGTGCCAGATGTAATGCATAGAGGAGAACTGTCACTAGTAGTCGACAGAAGGGGAACGAAGCTACACCTTTCCTATATGTCGACACGGTAGGTGTCCAATGATCGATAGATATACTCTGCCCGAGATGGGTGGGCTGTGGACTGAGGAGAACAGGTTCAGAGTCTGGCTGAGGGTTGAAGTTGCAGTATGCGAGGCTCAGGCAGAACTTGGGATAGTACCCAAGAGAAGTCTTGAGATAATAAAGAAGAAAGCCGATTTCGATGTCACACGGATTCAGGAAATGGAACTTCAGACGAGACATGACCTGGTCGCATTTCTGAAGAGCGTCCAAGAGAAGGTAGGGGAAGAGGGGAGATGGATACACCTTGGTCTCACCTCCTACGATGTTGAAGACACTGCGCTGGGAATCCTGCTGAGAGACAGCTGCACATTGATCATCGACAAACTGAAAATTCTGTCTCAACTTCTCAAGGAGAAGGCGCTCCAGAATAAGGATGTGGTCATGATGGGAAGAACTCATGGGGTTCACGCTGAACCCACGACCCTGGGACTCAAGTTTTTGAGCTGGTACGATGAGACGCAAAGAAATCTGAAGAGAGTGAAGAGAGCGAAGCGCGAGGTCTCACTCGCGAAGATATCTGGAGCAGTGGGCAATTTCGCCCATATCGATCCGAGAGTTGAGGAACTCGTGGCGCAGAAACTGGGACTGTTCCTTACGCCAATATCAACTCAGATAGTCGACAGGGACCGTCATGCGGAATACTTGACCACGCTCGCGATACTGGCCTCATCCGTAGAGAAATTCGCCACGGAAATTAGGAATCGGCAGCGTACTGAGCTTGGCGAACTTGAAGAACCCTTCGGTGGGACGCAAATAGGTTCTTCGGCGATGCCCCATAAGAGAAATCCAAACGTATGCGAGAGACTCTGCGGACTCGCAAGAATCGCAAGGTCCAATGCGCTGGCAGCACTTCAGAACATTGCACTCTGGGGGGAGAGAGATATCACACACAGCTCCGCAGAGAGGATCATCCTTCCCGACACATCTATACTGGCGGACTACGCGGTTCACACCTTCACTCGAGTGATGAAGGGACTAGTGGTCTATCCCGGCAATATGAAGAGGAACATCGATTTGACCAAGGGTCTGGTCTTCTCCGAAGTCCTGCTGTTGAAACTGATCGATAAAGGACTGGGTAGAGATCGAGCCTATTCTCTCGTCCAGAGAAGTGCATCAAAGGCGTATGAGAAGAAACTCGATTTCAAGGAAGAAGTGAAGAAAGATCCAGATATCACAACTGTCTTGAGCGCTGAGGAGATAGAGGGCTCTTTTGAATTGAGCCATTTTCTGAAGAACACAGATCAAATATACAGAAAGGTTTTTGAACAGGAGGGAGGTGATTGAACGAATTACGGTTCTGGCAATTCTTGTGCAGCAAAAGGAGGTAGTGATGTCTATTCTCAAAGGTTTTGTCTTTAGCTTAGTGGGACTCGCTCTCTTTGGCACCCTGATGGCTGATGTCATATATGAACAGAATATGACAACCTCTCTTCCGATGACTGGGGAGACAGAGGTGAAGTCGACCGTCTATCTCAAAGGTGACAAAGAGAAGACTGAATCGGTATCAATGATGAAGGTCCCCATCCCCGGAATGGACCAGTCCCATGAAATAGTGACCATCGTGATTGCAAGGCTTGACAAGGAATTGATGTGGATCCTTGATGAGAGCGCGAGAACCTATACAGAAATTCATTTCTCGACGGTGAAAGATATGATGGAAGAAGTGAAAGAGCTGGTTCCCGAGGAGCAGGAGGAAGAGGCTGAGATGCCACTCAAAGTCGAGGTGACAAGGCTGAGGGAAAAGGAAGAGATGGAAGGCTACAGCTGTGAGAGGGTGAGAATTACGATGAGCTTCGAGGACAAGCAAGAAGGAAAGGCCTTCGATATGACTGCGAATCTGTGGATGGCTGAGGAGAAGGGTCCATTGAAGGAAATCGCCGATTTCCATAGGACGATGGAAGAACTCGCCACCGGTAGCGAGGGAATGATGGAAGGGATGTCGGGAATGGTCCCTGGCGGAATGAAAGCGATGGCCAAGTACGAGGAGAAGCTAAAAGACCTGGACGGGTTTCCAATTGTCTCTGAGATTACGGTGAGCGCAGAAGGTGAGGAACAGCCGTTAATGAGGATGGAGACTCGTATAGAAAATATCAGAAGCACACAACTGAAAAACTCAGAATTCGAGATACCCGAAGGTTTCGAGAAGCTGGAGGGTTCGTTAAATCCCATGCAGGGGGACTAAAGAGCAGCTTTCCAGCAGTCAACCATACACTGATCCACGTCGACAAGTACGACTCTTCTCAGTACTCTGGGAGAGAACTCTTTTATTGCCTGAATCATGAGTCTTGCCGCCTCCCCCTTCCCGACGTTCCCAACTCCAACACCCATTCCCGGAATGGCGAGCGATTGAAACCCATTCCTGTCAGCAGTCCTCAAACTGGCGAGGGTCGCTTTGTACACGTTTTGGGGTGGAATTCTCATCGACGGACGCGCCATTGTGGGTGCGTGTACTATCCCTCTGAATTTGCTTTCCCCTCCTGATGTAATAATGGCTTCTCCTACGGCGATGGGAGCTTTTCTGCGCGCTTCGCGCTCGACTTCGACACCAGCAGCGCGCTTTATGACCCCAGCGACTCCTCCTCCCATAAT
Source organism: Candidatus Thorarchaeota archaeon SMTZ1-83 (assembly GCA_001563325.1). The sequence goes on along the minus strand of LRSK01000247.1, from coordinate 8,253 downwards.
CCCGGATGAATTAGCAGCTACCGTGATTGCATCAACCTGGGCGTCGACGATACTGCCGCTCACAATCTCCACCTTCACCTGACGCAATTGAATACTACCGGAATAATCCTCAAGGATCTTTTTGTGGTCGAAGACGATTGGGCTGGGAAGATCTTCTAGGCGAAATACGCCTATGGCTGCGGCATCTGAAGAGGCACATGGGATTCCGATGCCTCTTGCAGTGAATACTACGCTCACGGTGTGTCCTCGCGGATCACGCGAAGGATCTGAATAGGTGTGGAATTGCCGGAGATCTTCAAGCTCGAGCGAAGTCTCCTCTTTCGCCTCTCTTCGTGCAGCCTCCTCCACAGTCTCGCCGTACTCGACGAACCCCCCAGGGATTGCCCATCCGTGGGGTGGATATCGTCTTTCAATGAGGACTATCCCGTCGTCGACCATAATGATTACGTCGACGGTTAGTCTCGGCTGTCTCTTCTCCATATCTCAGTGATTATACGATTGTCGCGCGATTGTCAACCCAACGCAATGGGGTCAGGTCTTGACTTAAGTACTTAAGAGAAACGCCATACGGAAGGAAGAGTCTTGCTCTCTATCCTGTGGCAGGCTCTCGATCAGCGGGTCAGATATAGGCCTTGGAATCCTCTTGCCTTGACACCACCTCTGCAGGTTGGTATATCCGGGGAGAGTGAAGTCGCGAATCACCCTGATCCTGTGTATCCACAATCATCAGCCGGTCAGCGCACGCGAACGGGTTGTCAAGGAAATATGTGAGAAGTGTTATGAACCCCTCGTGGATCTCCTAGAAAGCCATTCTCAGGCGAAATTCACCCTTCACTATTCGGGGTCCTTGTTGGAACGGATGCCCCAGCCTCTCATAGAGAGACTAAGACAGCTCGTGCAAAATGGACAGATTGAGCTCCTCTCATCGGGCTTCTATGAACCGATTCTTCCCATAATCCCTTTCGAGGATGGGGCTGAACAGCTCCTCGCCTATACCCATCTGCTAGAACAGAGATTCGGAAGACGTCCACAGGGTTTCTGGTTAGCAGAGAAAGTGTGGGAGCCAACCATCCCCGCACTTGCAGTACATTGCGGTCTGAAATATACGCTCACTGATGACACCCATTTCTTCTATGCGGGGACAACAGAGGAGGAACTGAACGGATACTACGTCACTGACTATCAAGGAAGCAGCACATACGTGTTCCCAATTGCAGGGGCGCTCCGCCATCTCATGGCTTACCGCGAGCCAGAGGATGTGATCGAATATCTGAGAGCATTTCCAGATGGGTCTATTCTCGTCTGGGCAGATGATGGAGAGAAGTTCGGATTTTTGCCGGAAACCTATCAACTGGTTTGGGGGCGAAAAGGGCGGTTCAGAAAACTCCTCAATGCTGTCGAGAAGACGAAGTGGATAGGTCTTGAACATCCTTCGAGTGTACTTGCCACCACGGACCCGAAGGGACGGATATATCTACCTACGTCTTCCGGCGACGAAATGGACGAGTGGTCCCTTGCTGCGAAGAGACAGTGCGAATACAGAGCATCGATCGAATCTCTGAAAAGAGAAGGGAAGTACGAAGATTTGCGTGCTTTTCTCAGAGCTGGATACTTCAGGAATTTCCTTGCAAAGTATCCTGAAGCCAATCGTGCTCACAAGAAGATGATATACGTGAGCAGGAAGGTGCATAAGATGAGGGAGAAGGGAAAGGCGAGAGCAAAACGTGAGCTGTGGAGAGGACAGGAAAACTGTGTGTACTGGCACCAAGACTCTGGTGGCATCTATCTTCCAGACTTAAGGGATACAGTATATGCTCATTTGATTTCGGCGGAGGTCATCGCGGACACTGAAGGAAGAGGGAGGGACTTTCTCCAAGCGCGCGAGTGCGATTTCGATTGCGATGGATACAACGAGTCGCTTATCGAGACGCCTCTTCTCAATCTATATCTTCATTCCGTCGGGGGCAGAATCTTTGAGCTGGACTACAGGCCGAGTTCGCTGAATCTGCTGAATACACTTGCACGAAGAAAAGAGCTCTACCATTTCGGTATCGGTAAGAGACCAAGACCCGAGAAGGAACGTGCGGACAGTCATATGCTGGTGGAAAGCCCAAGGGAAGAGTTGGGGAGGGATCGGGTATATGACAGAAACACAAGGGACTCCCTGATAGACCATCTTCTCACACCGGCGACCACTCAGCAGCAGTTCCGAGAGATGGTTCACCCGGAGGTGGTGGATTTGGGGAGGGCTCTTTACAGCAGTCGATTGAGGCAATCGGAATCAGATGTGTGGCTGCAGCTGAGGCGGGGATCTGAAAAAGTCAACCTGGTCAAGACACTGTCTGTGAACTCGAAAGAAGCTGCAGTCTCAGTCTGCTATTGCCTGCACTCAGTCGATCCGTCATATTCGCGATTCGGGGTCGAATTCAATCTCAGTCTGAATCAGCCGAGTGCACTCTTCGAACCCGGACGCGAGATTCGAATTGTAGATAGGGACAAGAGAATTGTCGTGACGTTCAGATTTGATCTCGCCGCAGAGATATGGATTTATCCGGTAGAGACTGTGTCGCAGACGGAATCAGGATATGAACTTGTGTACCAGGGCTTCTGCTTAATGCCAGTATGGACGATTCGCAATGGAGAGCTTGAGACGGGAATACGATTGGAGATATCAACCTGCTGAAAGGAGCGAGGGTATCCACGTATACGTATGGCTGAGATTCTGAGAAGTGAAGGGATAGTCCTTAAGACGTATGACTTCAGGGAGACAAGCCGCATAATCACCTTTTTCTCGAAGGATTTCGGGAGATTGAAACTCCTCGCGAAGGGCATAAAGAAACCAGGTAGCAGATTCGGAGCGAGTCTGGAGCTCTTCACCCACTCATCCGTGATTTTCTACAAGAGAGAAACCAAAGAGATCTATACGGTTTCGGACTCCCAGATAATCCATTCCTTTGATCGACTGAGATGCAACCTCACATGTTTCGCTGAGGCCTCGAATATTCTCAATTTCCTGTCAGGTACAACTCCAGCAGAAGAGCCACATACACAGCTATTCAGACTTTCGCTCTCTGCGCTTAGACTTCTAGAGAACCGCCCGGAAAGAGTCTTCGTCTGGGGTTACCTTATTAAGGCTCTTGCACTTCTCGGTTATTCACCCGAATTCACGAGATGTGTGGAATGCGGAAAACCATCGGATTCGACGCGTTTCTGTATCGAGCGGGGTGGAGTGGTATGCATGGAATGTCAGAAGGACGTTCCGGGATTGAATCTCTCGAGAGCCACCATATCAGTGCTGAAGAACGCACAGGAAAGAGAGCTACAAGAACTGGTAAGCTCAGAGCCATCCTCCTCGCAGGTAAACGAAATCCATCGGTTCTTCAGGACATTCATTTACTATCATCTCAATTTGGAGGTTTCGTTTCGAGGGCCCGGAGAGAGCTGGCTCTTCAAATAGTCTATTCGCCTTACTGGAGTTGGGTCTACACCCCTTTCCACAGCTAAGTGGAAGCTTACCCAATCACCACAATAGACGAGTGAGAAGAGCTTCGCCAGAGTCGACGTGCCTTTCGCCCACACGTCGACTGTACCTGATACGAGTGGAGAGACGATTTCCTTGGTGAGTTCAATTCTTCTCTCAATCTGAACTGATTCATCTGGATCTCTCAGGAAGACGATGAAGCATTTCCTGCAGATTTCAGTGGGGACCCCTATTCCAACGATCTCATTGTGGTTCAACTCGGGAAGCAGATTTGTGTGTGTCCACACTTTGCTGTTCTCGTTCAGCTGGGTCCTCCAGCGGAAAGGGACTGGTGCGTATTCATTCGAGGAATAGACTACAGGAACTCTATCGACCAGGCTCTGAGCGATTCTCTTCGCACGATTCTCCTCTGTCTGTCGAGAGAATTCAGACCTGAGTTCTCTCAGAATGGTCACCGTCTCATCAACATCCGGTCTCAGATCCACCTCCAATCTCCTCATCGCGAGTAACATAGGCACGGTTAAGTAACCTATTGCAGATCTTGGAGGAAATCCTTTCGGAATTTGAATGAGCGGCAGCGATTTGGCTCTGGCGATCTTTGCGAGTTCTCCACCACTCGATATGCAAAAAATCTGTGCACCCGTTCTTTTCGCTTCAGAGAAGCAGGAGAGAGTCTCCTCAGTATCTCCAGAATACGATATCACTATCAGGAGTGTGTCCCCGGTCACTGAAGAAGGCAGAGAATAGTGGCGAACGATCTCAACGGGGACAGAAGAACGATGCCAGAGTACAGCCTTGAGAATATCCCCTGCTATGGCAGAACCTCCCATGCCGGCAACTACGATATTCCGAATCTCTCCGGCCGGTGTTATATCCACATGTTCTGCTAGTTGTGTCGCCTCCACTATCTGTTCAGGGAGTCCAAAAATCTTCTTCTCCATTCCGCTTTTATCTATCTGTAGACTCATTTTGGATTAAGGTGACTGCAATTTTGGGAATTCTCTGGACTATTTCTGTCGTGAGGAATGAACGCACCTGCTTTGCAGTAGAGAGTGATAGCGCTTTGGCCGCGATCTCCTTAGCCTCTTCCATGGTCAATGATCTGATGATATCCTTCACCTTAAGAATGTCTCCCGGATTTGTGGAAAGCTCGTCCACACCAAAGCCAAGAAGTACAGGCACAGCGACAGGATCACCGGCCATCTCTCCACAGACCCCGACCCAGATGTGGTGTTTGTGTGCTTCATCGACCACTTTCCTTATCAAGCGCAGCACTGATGGATGGAGATGTTCGAAGAGATTCGCAACATTCTCGTTCCCTCTATCCACTGCAAGGGTATATTGGGTGAGGTCATTCGAGCCTATGGAGAAAAAGTCTACTTCTGGCGCCAGTAAGTCAGCCGTCAGTGCGACAGACGGAATTTCCACCATTATTCCTACTTCTATGTTTTCGTCGAATGGCATATTCAGTTCTCGCAAATCTGTCTTAGCCTCTTCAAGCACAGCCTTGCATTCCTTGATTTCCTCCAGACTTGAGATCATTGGAAACATAATCTTCACATTCATCATGTCGCTTGCGCGAAGTATCGCCCTCAAATGTGTCTTGAAAAACTCCCTCTTTTCGAGACAGAATCTAACCGCTCTCCAGCCCAAGAAAGGATTTGCCTCTGCCAAGCCTTCACCCGGAAAGACCTTGTCGCCACCGACATCGACTGTGCGAACTATCACAGACTGCGGGTGAATTCTCTTTATAATGGAGCTGTAGAATCTGTATTGGTCTTCCTCAGATGGGTCTCTTTCCCTGAGGAAAAGGTACTCAGTACGGAAGAGACCTACTCCTTGAGCTCTCTGACTGTGTACCAAAGGAATCTCCTCCTCGAACTCGATGTTTGCTGAAAGGTCTATCTTGTGGCCGTCTATGGTAGTCGTATCAAGCTCTTTCAATCTCTCGAGTTCTTCAGTGAATTCTTCATATTTGCGCTGTTCCTCGACATACGTTCTGAGGGTGCTCTCATCTGGGTCCAAGACTACTATCCCCTTCGCGCCATCGACAATTACAGTATCGCCATCCTCCGCATACTCCGTAACGTGCTTGAGAGCTGCCACGGCTGGAATACCCAATTCCCTCAGCATAATGGAAGCATGCGACGTCTTACCGCCCAGATCAGAAGCCAGAGCGAGCACCTTGTCTTTCTTCATCAGGGTTGTGTCAGAAGGGCTCACTTCATGGACGATGAGAACGACCTCTTTTTCAATCTGGTCGAGCTGAGTGGGCAGCTTGCCTGTAAGGCTCTCTATGACCCTTTGTTTGACGTCCTTCACATCCACCACCCTTTCGCGCAAGTAAGGAACCGAAAGCTCGCTCATCGCCTCAATCAACCTTTGTGCTTCGCTCTGAAAGCAGAATTCCGCACTCTTCTTTTCTTGTCTGATACGATCAATGGTGTGGTCTATCACCTTGTCTTCAAGCAGAAGGATCTGTGCATCGAGGAACGACACTCCAGAAGTCCCAATTCTGTCTCTGAAGTTGTTCTTGAACCCTCTGATTTCGTCCTTTGCCTTTTCTACCGCAGCTCTAAACCTGTCGACTTCTGGCTCCACTTCTTCTTCTACCAGATTTCGCTCAACATACCAGACATTTCTTTGTCCCAGCAAGCGCACCTCACCGATACTGATGCCAGGAGACGCAGCTACGCCTCGTAGCACTATATTCCTACGTTTAGTCCTCATAAAACTTGTCCTCGACGATCTTTTTTAGTGCTCCAAGCGCCTCGTCTTCGTCCTCTCCGTCTGCCCTAATGGTTATCGTAGTGTCGGGTTCTGCAGCGAGTATCATGATATCCATTATGCTCTTTCCGTCGACCTCCATGTCATCCTTAAGCAGCGTTATTCGCGACTTGAATTTCTGAGCGGCTTTTACAAGGAGTGTAGCTGGCCTCGCGTGGATACCCAGACGATTAGTGATTTTCACATCTGCTTCGACCACTCGGCATCTGGTATCAAAAAAGGCGAAGTTTGTCAAGCCGACTATCTATGGGCTCTTGACTTGTGGAGGACATGAGGTAATCTAAGATTGACATATCTGAGGCGCGTATAGGAGCGCATCATTTATCTTGGAGGAGCTTATCGGGGGTGAGTTGTGGCTTTGTTCATGGAGAGCGTAACTTTGTGACCATCTGAACGTCTATCACTATGAGAGAGTTCAAGAAGGAAGAAATAGAGAGCCTGGTGGACCAGGCCAAGGATTTGGATCGTGAACCTCTATCGGAACTGTGTGTCTATTTCTACCCTAGGATTTACAGGTACGTGTATTACAGAGTAAGAACCCGTGAAGATGCTGAAGACATCACCAGTGAGGTATTCGTAAGGATGGTCAAATCCCTGGGCACGCAGAAAGGGTCTTTTCGGGCATGGTTATTTCGTATAGCTTCGAATCTTGTGGTAGACTACTATCGCCGGAGTGCGAGACAAAAACAGATGTTCCTGAGAGAAAAAGACACAGAGTTATTAGAACGGAGAGAGGACCACAACGAAGAGTTTGCTCTTCAGGATAGACTGAGACGTGGATTGAACCAGCTCACCGACGAGCAACAGCAGGTGATCACCCTCAAGTTTGTGGAGGGTTACAATAATAGTGAAATCGCTGATATGCTGGGCAAGTCCGCCGGTGCAGTGAAAGCTCTTCAATTCAGAGCTCTGACTCGCCTGAGAGGAATACTGGAAAACGAGGATTAGATGAGGAAAGACATAGAAACGATCTTGGATTGGTGTCTCGATGAGATGAAAAAAGGCAGGAGCGTCGACTATTGCCTTAACCTATATCCTGAGCTAACGCCACAATTGGAGCCTCTACTCAGGCTGGCAGGAAATATCCAGGAGACGCCCACGCCCGAACCGAGGAGAGAAGCGATCAATATGACTTTGATGAAGATTGGAGAAGTTGCTGCCGCACGGAGGAGAGAAAGAGCCGTCCGCGAAAGATTCTCTGGTCTTCCTTTCGTCTGGAGACCTGCATTCGCTAAGGCGTTGGCATTCAGTCTCATCACCGCTGTTGCGGTTCTGACAGTGGGTGTGCTCTCAGCACGCAGCCTTCCTGGCGACCTCCTGTACCCACTGAAGTTGGCTACTGAGAGGGTGAGGTTTACCCTTACGAGAACCGCTGAGGGCAAGGCAGAGCTTCGGTTGACCTTTGCAGGGGCACGCCTTGAAGAGCTAATCAGAGCTGTGGAGCAGCAGGGCACGTTGGATGAATCGTCTCTAAAGACGGTATTGGAGGAAGCCGAGCTCGCACTGGATGAAGCCATGCCAATAGAGGAAGACCGTTTCGTCATGTTCGTCACAAAACTGAGCCATTTCACTTCTTATAAGGAGGCGGTCTTGAGAAGGCTGAGGCCTCGCGTTCCAGTACAGCGTCGAGGGATTTTGGACCGAGCAATCGAGATATGTGGCATACGTTGCAGATGTATGACACAGATGATTCTTCCCAATGGGTCCGGAGTGAAGTGTCGTGAATGGAAACCAGGATGTCGCTGTCAAGATATGTAAGGCCGTGTCATCTCAATTTCATAATATCCTTCTGAAGCCTTCTGTGTCTATGTGCGTGGAGGTCGTTCCGTTCGTGTGGTGTCCGGCGGAGGACCGGGGTGGGGGAAGAATTCTCACTTGATCGTGAACATGAGAGTGAGATCGTGCAGCCAGGGAGGTCGTCACATCTGAATGGAAAGTAGATCGTAGGAGGTGCCGAGAGAATGAGTAGTCAGAGATACCGGCTT
>LRSK01000246.1 GCA_001563325.1 Candidatus Thorarchaeota archaeon SMTZ1-83 | reverse complement strand
CCAGTGGATACATGGCGTATGCGACGAACCCGTCATACCTTCCATAGGTGGAAGCATAGTAGTAGAAGAGAGGCAGCTCCTCCAAGACTTGTTCCAGTTTCTCCTCCTTGTCCGGGATTCCCTGAAAGAGTAGAAGCCGCTCCCCGAGTCCAAGCTTCCTCTCATACGTCTGGATCTTTGGCGGTCTCAAAAGCCCCTTCTTTCGAAGCTTCTCTAACCTGTACCTAACCGTCCTTTCATGGATACCAAGCTTATCACTGAGGTATTTGGCACTGACTTTCTTCTTTTCCTCTCGCAGTGCACTCAGAATCTTTCGGTAGTCATCGTCAAGGTCTACGGAGATCTTCAGGCTTGTCACTTCCAAGAGTAAGTTTCGTGTACTGCAGAGGATGCTTGAAGAAGCTCCTCAAAAGGGATGCATATCATGCTCTTTTGGTGGTTGGAACGCAAATAATCATCCCGCTTCATTACTCTTGGCAAAAGCTTTATATATATATGTTGCCGTATATTCATATAGCGGTAACAAGTGGCAACAACTCGGATTGTAGGATTCCGATACTGACCGATGCAGCAAGAATCGGCAAGAGCCAACCGCGGTATCAATGAATCTGCTGATGGCGCTGGTTCCACAGCGAATCACAAGTTTCTCAGTCTCTTTCCATCCCCATAGTGCTCAGTGGATTCTCCTCCTTCAACTCCAAGGTCGCGAGACGTGTCGAAACAAGGCCGGTGGTTGATGCCCTTGTGCCGCACCCTATACCGGATGTGCATGGAAATGGCAGCAAGGCAAGTCCCAATGGTTCAGAGTACAATTGTAGTGATCAAACCAATCGAGGAATTAGTAGATGAGCTCGATGAGAAGTATCAAATCTCTGCGCCCGAACTCCGCCGACATCTGGCGGCTGAAGCGGCAGTGCGTGATCTAGAACGCATCAAGACCAGAGGTCTGGTGAATCTCAGGAGTACGTTCGTACATTGAACGGGTCCAGCTCGTTCAGGAACCACAGTCCCAATCCAAAGGGAATCAAGTCATCAGCTGGTGACACATGTAGTTGCCAGCTGATGCAGCTCTTTTTGACGAAATCGTGCCGATGTTAGCGGAAGCAGTGTCTGGTTGTCGAATCCCTAACATTTCATATTGTGGAACAGATAGACACCAACTTGGAGCCAGTGTGGCCCGGAGCACAACAGGGTTAATATCTCCGAAGCGCCAATCTTCTGAAGTTACTTCGGTATGAGGCAGATACTGAGCCGGGGGAATCCGGCCATGCGATTGACCAGAAGGAAGAGCAACTACGTAATCGCCTTCATACTTCTGGCGCTGGTTGCCGTATCAGGCACAGGTACCGTCTTCCTGAGTCAGCCTAGCCGTGTGCCGACAGAACAGTTCATCGTGGAAACGATAGGAAATCCAGACTCCATGGATCCGCACGTGGACTATTCCAGCTTTGGTGCGGATATGCTCTTCAATGTCTATGAAACGCTCTATACTTACCCTTGGGGCACAAACAATACTGAGCCGTCTGTTCCCTTGCTCGCTGCTACGGCCCCGGTGACGTCTTCTGATGGTCTCCAGTACAACATCACTCTCAGACAGGGAATCCTCTTTCATGATGGTACCCCATTCAATGCAAGCTGTGTTAAGTGGAACATAGAGAGATTGGCCAAGATGTTCAATACAGAAGGGCCTGCAAGAATAATCATTGAGCCACTTAGAGGCGGCAGAACACTCATGGCGGAAGCCTATGTCAACGGCACAAGCTCCGCCGAATTCCAGTCCGCTTTCGATGACTGGCAGGCAAACTCCAGCGCCATCATCGTCTTGGACGCCTACACCGTACAGTTCAATCTAGAGCGTCCTTTTGCCCCATTCATCCCAGCTTTAACTCATCCAGTTGGCTCGATTATGAGTCCGACCTACGTACTGAGAAGCCCAGCAAACGACACCGGGCCGATGGACTCTCATTGGGGGGTTCACCATGGTCAGATCGGCACTTGGATGGACACGCACACATGCGGAACTGGTCCGTATATGCTCGAAGAGTGGAGACCCTACGAATTCATACATCTGGTCCTGTTTGAAGACTATTGGAGAGCAGACTCGACGGAACATGCCATTGAACCTCCAGACTACGCCGGGTCAATGACCGATGCTTGGTACAAAATCAACGAGGATAAAATAGGAAGACTGCTCAATCTTAGGACAGGTCTCGCCGATTCAGTCTACTGGCCAACAACGAACGCTGATGAGATTTGGGACAATGATACACAAAGCTCGAAGGATTCCAACATTGAGGTCGTAACCGATGGCCTAGGCTACACGCTGACGGCATTCACTTTCAACTTCAACCCAATCAACATAACTCGCGGCGGAAACACGACCGAGGTCACGAGTCCCTTCATCTATCGTGAACTCAGGAAATGCTTCGCCTATGCCTTTGAGTATGAGGCAGCCATAAGCGTAATGCTCAGAGGTTGGGGCATCCAGGCCAAGGGCTTCATCCCCCAGGGCTTGTTCGGCCAGGACTCTTCATACTGGAACGAGGAATACAACGTCAGTGAGGCTGTCTATTGGTGGAACGCCGCCATGAACGTTTCAGGATTCGTTGACACGATTAATGCCATGGAGGGTTACATCGACCTATTCTACAACATAGGCAACATAGTCCGTGAGCAAGGGTCGTTCCTCATGAAAGACGGTTTCGAGTCGGTCATGTCTGATCCGAGGACCAACCTTACAGGAATCAGTCCAGTTCCTGAAGTAAGGGTCAACCCTCTGGAATGGGCAAACATGGTTGAGAAAACGGAAGATGGCGAGATGCCAGTCTGGCTCATTAGTTGGTCACCAGACTACGCAGACCCCCATGACTTTGCATGGCAGTTTGCACATTCCCAAGGTACTCACATGGAGCTTTCCGGCTATGGTAACACCACCGTTGATGAGTGGATTGTCAACGCGAGCGCGTCTACTAGCAGTGAAGAGAGATTGGACCTCTATGGAAGGATTCAGGCACAGATAGCTCACGACCAGCCGAGCATCTACTTGTACCAACCCAGGCAGTTTGAAACGCACAGAGCATGGGCGAAGGGCAGCGGTCTGAACTTCAATCCGATGCACGATTACTATTGGTACCACATATGGAAGGACTATGAGGTGGGATACTATCGTCCCACCCCGTCATTCTATGACCCACTGTACATGCTTGGCATTTTACTGTCTGCTGGGTTGTTCATTGCCATCCTCGAAAGGGCGGTGCGCAGGGCAGGAGAATCATTTGTGACTGTCTTCATGATTATTGTAGTCCTATTCTTCTTCCTACCCTTCCTGCTCATCCCCGGCCTCATCTTCCAGTTCTTCTTCAGTCCGTTATCTGCCGGTCTCTTCGGGTTGATGGCACTGCTCTTGGTGTTTGAACCAGACCCTGACCCAGGGCGACCTGAAGAGAAGCCAAAGATGTATGATGATTGGCCAGTTCGTGACGGATTTCAGCGTGGATCAAGCATCAGAGAGGCCCCCACGCAAGCACGCGTGGAAGAGGGTGACTTCTTGTGGCTTCGGCAGGTGAGAGATCGACAGAAACCTGAACCAGAGTATGAACCCTGTATCGTAGGAATTGAAGCCAAAGAAACGAGATGGCAATACGATAATGAACCAGACAGCCCAATAGTAACATTGGCCAAGACAATAGCCCACGGCATGGCATTTTCCCTTCTGACATTCATCGTCGGCATAGATGTCTTTGTGATCATCCTTATGTTCATCACAATGGGGCCGCTTGGAACGTTTGCCAGTTTTGTAGGATTTGGACTTCTCTTCGTAACAGTGGGATGGACAAACAGGGCGCTAGCCAGAAGACTCTGGGGCATCAGAAGTAGTGACAGATGGTTGACACTGTTCATTCACGGGATAGTCCTACTTGGTGCTTTCTACATCGCGTTCTTCGTGCAGATATATGTGATAGCTATTGTCTTCTCAGCTGTAGGTTGGTATGCCTTCGTCTACTCACTGGCCTATTCACCAGTCAATGTGCTCATCGGCGCGATAGTTGATGGTCACCTGGCAAAGGTAATTGCAAGAATATGGCAGACCAAGTGAATTCATGTGTCAACACGATAGCCACTTGAGTGCCCCAGGCCTCAAACAACAAAACGCTCGGCTAGAAATCGTCTACTTCCGAGGCAGGCTTCCTGACGCCTACGCACAGAGATCCGTAGTTCGTTAGTTTCCATTGTCCGTGCTTATTTCGAGCGACAGTTACTGGTCTTGGCGAATCTGCTCCACCACTCTCTATGAAGATCTTGCGTGTCTTGTCGTCGATACTCTGGTCGCGGGTCACGGTCATTACAAGGTTGTTCTTGTCGAATGAATAGTCGTCCCTCCAACTGGCCCCCAAGTACGAGCGTGCGATGTTCTTGTCATCCTGAAACTGCCCTATGTAGTACCTAGCACTCTTAGCCAGCTTGAAACCTGATGGGGACTTGCTGGACTCCATGCAATCCCTCTTCGAAACAACCACAGTCATCATTGCATCTGCGAGGTCTGCATCCTTCTCAATATTCAGCGCGGCAACAAGGTAGTAGATTATGGATTCATATGGGTCGCCAGCATGCTTCTCCCACGCCACTTTGAACTTCTTGAAATCAGTAATTATTCCCTTGATGACTTTCTTAGTCATTGCGGTTCACTGCCGCGCTGTGACCACTTTAGAAGAAAAGCATTAGGGTGATGTGGCCTCTGACCAGACCCTCTTGAACCATGAAACCACAGCGCTATTAGTTTCGGCGACTGACTCAGGCGTGGAGAGAGTGTGATCCGCACCTTTCACCACGACGAGCTCTTTAGGCGGCCCTGCAAGGTCATAAAGGTGCTCTACACCTTCAAGAGGAATTTCCTTGTCAGCGTCCCCCGTTGTTATCATAACCGGCCTCGGCGAAATCCTTCCAATCTCATTAATTGGGTTGTAACCCTCGGCGTCTTCAACCATACTCCTTAGGATTCGCTCTCTAGTCGAAGCATCTGCAAGGCCATGAAACTCATCCGGAGAAGTTTCCAGAATATATTGCACAGCGGGAGCAATCATCGGAGATTTGGCAAACCATAAGGTGTCAAACACGGGCGCACGAAGACAGACGGCACTTATCCGCTCATCTCTTGCGGCGGAACACACAGCCACGGCTCCGCCATAACTAGGACCATAGACACCGACCCAGCCCTTGACAGCCACATCGGACCTAAGCAGATGAGTCACCGCGTTCTGCGCGTCCTCAATCTCGTTGGACAGACTGAACAGCCCTTCACTGCGTCGGAAGCCCCTGAAATCGAAGGTGAGCACTAAGAAGCCAGCCTTAGCGAGCGTTGTGGCAGAACCACTCACTTGGTCGCTCGAACCGGGCAGTCCATGGAGTTTGCATATGCCAGGGAATGGACCTTCACCCTCTGGGGCCACAAAATCCCCTCTCACTCTCTCTCCTTCAGAAAGAAACTCTGTCGGCACGACTCGAATCGAGCGCATGGGAAGCCCGTGAATTGGTCTCTTATAGTTTCATCTTCTGGGAGCACAATAGGAACCTATGCGGCGCTCAGAATCCGTATACGAGCCCCAAACCAAGGGTTATCGCTATGGCCATCATTACGATTGTGAGAAGCGCTAGAAGTCTGTGCACGAGGAGGTACCTCTCCCGGGTTAGACCCAAATGGGATCTACCGTATCCCGTTATTGCCGTTATGACTGCCAGGACAAGCGAAATAGCACCCACCCAAGTATGTGGGTAAAAGAAGTGAACGCCTCCTCCAAGCGAAACCATGTAGAAAGCCACTGCGAATCCGCCGAGTCCCACCGCTGCACCGAGAGTTGAGATTGCACGATGGATGCGCAACCACCACCTTCGCTGCCTCATGAACCTAGCAATCACAACAGCCAAGACGAAAAGAATGATTGCTGTTGTCATGGTGCCCGCGTGAACCTGCCATAACTCGATTTGCATTCTGTAGTACAGCCTCCTTCGTATTCTGCCAGACTACCTTCTTCTGGCAACTCTGAAAGCAACCATTACGACTCCGAGAACGATGACTATTCCTATTATCAGTAGCGTCGGAGAGATGAGGTCAAGGTCTCCGTTCGTTGTGCCACCGTTAGTAGTCGTGGTCGTGGTTGTTGGTTCCGTAAGAGTAAGCGTCCTTTCTATGGTACCTCCTTGAGAACACTCGGCCCACACCCTCAGAACATCACCATCATTTGCTGCAACTGCGAAGCTATCGCTTGCAGTAGAGCTACTCTCTTGACTTGTATACAGGGATGAAACGATTCTGATTTCGTTCTTGAATACGGTAATGTTCTCAATATAGTGTGTGTTTGGATCTGCAACGGTGTGTAAGATTGTCACGGTAAGCTCCTGTGAACTCCAATCATAGAGTAGGGTCATGTTCGAGGGCGCATGGGCGGCCACAGATGGCGGGGCCATCGTAACGGCGACAAATACCATGAACACAGTACATACGAGAACCCTTGCGGCTGGGAATCCTCTTCTCATTCCGTCCAGTCCTCGCCAATAGCGGAGTTCTCTCTACAGAATAAGAGTCTTTGGAAAGGGAAGAAGAGGACGCCGAAAACTCTCAGGTTTCGAACAGATTCACTTGCTGCCAACTCAAACATCCTCGTTAGTTACCTATATCTGTCTTCGAATACATGGCGACTGAAACAAAGGTGTGTGTGTTTCTGATAAGGCCGATTGACGTGGGTAGTTTCCCCTTGGATTCAGACCTAGAACGTTACAAGAAAGGGGCTACCGACATTGAGAAGGATTCGTCCTCCCAGACTGAAGATGCCCTCTATTTCATTGAGGGACATAACAAGACATTCCAAAGGAAGGCAGTGGCGATGGGGCCACAATCGGCAGTGGTGGCCTATGCACAGTGCAGAGGAATGATTGACCAATTCCTTGAACCAATGTTCAGAAGCGTACTCGGCCTCAGCGGGTTGGAAGAGGAGAGTATCATCTCTGAAACAAGAGCGCAGCAGGTAGCTGCGATGATTGCACAAGGTGACGCAAAGATATCCTCATCGGATGCATCTATGCCTGAGATTATCGCCCTTGAGAGAGATGCAAAGACACTCTGCGAGAATCTAGACACGGATGTTCTTCGCTACAAGGCATGCATTACAGGTCCCTTAGAACTCACTCTCAACTTCCAGAGATTGCTCGGTTTCCCGAGGATCTATGATAGCACTCTCGTCGAGTTTTTCTCAGATGTTGTAAAGGCATTCGTGGAGAATTCTTTGAGGAACACTAAGCATCTCAGATCAGTAGTGGTTTCCATAGACGAGCCATCCCTTGGACTTGAGGGACTCGCCGACTTCTTCTCCGACACAGGGACCGACCCAAACCTGACTCACCTTCTATCATGCTGGAATCGGGTCTATGATGCTGTGCCATCGAATTCATTCCGAGGGCTTCACTTGCACACTTCACCTTTCGAACAACTGTTCAATGCCAAGTGGAATCTTCTTGAAGCTCACGTCGGGGTCTTCGTCAAGAGTGACTGGCTTGAGCAGTACGACAAGTTCGTCCGTGCAGCAATTATGAGAACGGACGGACCTGACATCCCAAAGGGAGCGGACCTTAAGGCCACATGGGAGAGAATCAGGACCGGTGGCTATGAGCAATATCTGGAGAAACAAGCAAACATGATGACAGCACTAAGGAGATGTGTGGAGAGGTACGGCATTGAAAGGGTTCCCTTTGTAGGTCCAGAATGCGGACTTGGATCGTGGGATTGGCCGCACGGGGACATAATGGCTCTCCGGAATCTAGAGACTGTCAACAGGTGCGCACGAGAATTCGATTCTAGTTCCTAGTGACTATAGTTCAGTGACTTCTAGAGGCGTCTTCGCTAGGACCTCGCATCCTGACTCTGTAATGACGATGGGCGCTTCATATCGGAAGCCAATCTCCTCTTCAGGGACCATGAACTGCATGGCACATATCACGACTTGGTCAGGTCCATACTCGTGATCGGGGTCAGTCCAGTAGGGCATTGGTCCAGTGTTCATTCCGATTCTCCACTCGTCCCCCATGACTCCGATACCATGTTCAAAGCCAGGCACAAGGTACTGAGCTATTCCTTTGGAGTCCGCCCAGTCCATCATATCGTCGGCCATCTTTCCGGGAGTCATGCCGGGTCCATACATGTCAATTACACGAGTAATGGTTTCGATGAAGTAATCAGCAAGCTCCCTCTGCCGCTCTGAAACGGGAGAGAGTAGGTAATTGTGAGAGTGGTCTCCAAGGCCCAGTTTAAACATCGCATGCAAGTCCACCATTAGAGGCTCGCCGGGTTTTGTCTTTCTACGCGTTGCTGGAGTGCATGCACCCATCGGATATCCGGTACGGTATCCTGAGGCAATCTCGTTGCCCGCAGTGAAGCTCCACGACCACTCGCTTCCAGCTTTTCTCATGGCTGCCTCTGCAATTCCCGCAATCTCCGTTTCTGTCATTCCCACCTCAAATTGGTCTAGAACAGCCTTGTGACCCTCATCCACGATATCAGAGGCCTTCCGAAATCTGTTAATGATTCCTGGGGCCTTGATGATCGAGAGTTCATCAATGATATCAATTGCGTTCACAAACTCTGCATTGGGAAGTCCGTCAGTAATCATCGCGTATTCTTCAGTGGTAAGGTTCCCCTCAGGGAGATAGCAGGACATGCCCAACTCCACACCAATCTTACCGGAACCTGAAGGGTGGAGTGTTTCTGATAAGGCATCGACAAGCACATCAATCTGATGGCCGCCTCCAAGAGGACCGAAACCCCTTACATCATCAAGCCAGCTATCATCACGAACACGTTCAGCATCTATGATGAAGGTGAATATGGTTGGGTCACCCGACTGGGGAATCACGATAAACGACCGCCATGGACAGAAGACATCTCCGACATAGCTGATGGTCCGAAGGCGAGAACCCAAATAGGCAGAGAGACCCCATTCCTGCATCTTGTCTTGTACGCGTCTCAACCGCCCCTTGTGATCTATGGAGTAATCGTATTCTGTCATCAGACTCACCTCAATAGTCGGTGGGGACAGTGGCAATGATCTTGTTCAACTTGTCAACAACACTGGATAACCGAAGGGCCTTGACCATGTTCCCCTTGAGCTTGA
This sequence comes from Candidatus Thorarchaeota archaeon SMTZ1-83, assembly GCA_001563325.1. The sequence continues at coordinate 5,544 of LRSK01000246.1, read as the reverse complement.
TCTTGTTTCTCATGAGAGCACTTCTTGCCCCTAATTCGGCCCGCGAGATCTTTGCAAAGGTATCGTACTCTCCGATTATTCTGAACTCGGCCTCTTTCGATGCGACCTCATCGTCGGAAGTACCGACTAGTGCCTCAGCAAGAATACCATCTTCGAACCGGAAATACATGTGCCGAGTAGATCCATCGGGGCAGTTCTCGACTATGTTCACCATAGACGAGGATACGTGCTTCATCTCTTCGGCAGTAAGATTCGCCTTCACACGCTTGATGACTTCGTCAATCCATTCTCTCGATAGATACTGAAGTTTGACATCTTCTCCAGACATTCCCAATTCTCCGCAGCAAATGCCGCAAGGAAAGCGTGGAAACAGCAATACATATACATTGTTGGAGATGGTCAGCAGAATCAACCTGTCGTGAGGTCAGACTTCTGGATGTGACAGAGTGTGAGTGATGACTTTACCTTCAGAGTCTTGTTTGCCGCATCCTATGCCGTGTTTGCTCTTGTCCGAGGATATTACAATCAGAAATCGAGGAGGGGAGCACCAATGCGTTCTCGAGAAGAGAGATTCGAGGCAATCACTCGGCAGGGGAAGATTAGCGGCGTCTTCTTCCTGGCCCTCTTCTGGGTGTTTGTCATAGTCATCGCCCTCTACCTACTAGACTCTGCGTGGATAGTGTGGTCTTATTTCGTCATTCCAGTTTGGGCAAGGTGGGCCGGATTAGGGCTTGGAATCCCTGCAGTGCCCCTCGTATGGTGGGCGCATAGAACCCTTGGAGAGTCATTCTCGTACGCTCTGGAGGTGAAGGATGAACAGCGACTTGTGACTTCTGGACCTTATGCCAGAGTACGACACCCTGTATACACATCGCACATCATGTTCAACCTAGGAATGGTATTTGTAGCATCCAATTGGATTCTTCTGGTGATATGGGCGCTAGGTATTCCCTTCACTTATCAACGAATGTCTAGTGAAGAGAAGATGATGATTGAGGAGTTCGGAGAGGAGTATGTCGAATACATGAAGCATACTGGTCGACTATTTCCGCGAATCTGAAGCTCAGATTTCTAATGGAAGGGTGGACCTAGGAATTCCGTGTCTCTTCAGTATCTGACTCATTGTGGAATCGAGTTGAGCTGCACGGTCATCGAGCAATGGCTCCCCACTGTGTGCGTCAAGTATCTTCGTAACCTGTTCTCTAGCAAGACTTGCTGAGTCCTTTGCCCCCTCCTGCATAAGACTTGCTGAGTCCTTTGCTCCCTCCAGCATCCACTTGTCATGGGAGAGTCTAGAGATGACTTCAGTCGGGATTGCATGTTCCTTCATCAGATTGTCACGTGTGTGTTGCTTGCTCAAGTACTGACCCCCAGGTCCAACAGAGTCAACTAAGTCCACCTCAGCTGATAGGTCTTCCATGGCAATCCCTTCGATGAGTCGGTAGGCAGCCCGGCAGACTTCGTTGTCAAGAACCAGCTTCTCCAATGACTGGCAGTTTATGCTTGCCAACATCCCAGGTCCAGAAATGATGTTTATGCCTGCCATGGCACCAAGAACAAGGCCAGCGGCTGATTCGTAGCCACTCTGAGCGTCCACTGTCATGGAGTCAGAGACCCCCAGATATGCCTGAGTGGGCATTCCATAGAATCTCCCCATCTCAGCAGAAGCACATGCCACTATCGCCGCCTCAGGAGCTCCTATTCGACTCGTCCCATGTCTTTGGTCAAGAACAGATGTCGCACCCCCATAGATGAGAGAACAACCAGAGTTTGTCAGCTGAGCAATCACGATTCCGCTTAGTACCTCTGCGTTTGCTTGAACCAAGGTACCGCCCAGAGTAATCGGGCTGGTTGCGCCCATCAATGGAGCTGGGACTATTGCAGCTGGGATTCCATTAGCTGAGCAATCAATGAGGTTCTGTGTGGAAACATCTCCCCATATCAGGACAGACAAGGGACAGCAGTCGAAGACGGCTCTGGGTTCGTCTGCCAACTGCTTCTCACCTCCTGCAACCGAAGCGAGCATCTGTTTCATTTCCAGGAGTCCTTCTTTCGAGAATGCCCCGGTGATGATGGGCTTGCGTGACTCCCTCAGGACGATATAGAGCCTGTAGAGGTCAGATATGGAGACAGGTACGTCCGATGGTACCATTGCTGTGCTCTGTGCCTCAATGCAATCTAGACCATCAACAACCTTGACGAAGCGAACGAGGTCATCAGAAGTAGCCTTCCGAATTTGCCCCGTTTCTCCATCTCGGAAGTAGATGGATGATGAAGCAGGATTGAAGAGAACTCTGTTTCCACCAACTTCGTACTGATTCTCTCCATCTCGCGAATACAGCGAAACTGAGCTTGGTACTCTCTTGAGCATCTCCTCCACGAGACTGGACGGTATTCGTACACGGTCAGCGGAAGGAGTGGCACCGTTCTCACGAAGGATCTTTACTGCGGACTCGTTCTTAACCGAGATCCCGGTCCTCTCAAGCACCTCCAAGGATGCGGTATGTATCGCTTCCGAATCGGACCGAGAAAGGAAACTGACTCTGGTCATCGAGGGAAATCCTCCAACCTCACTTCCACTCAATCATGCCCCTCATTGCGTTCAGCGCAGGGGGCAGTTCATCCGTCTTGAAGCCGGATGAGGCAACCAGCGTAACATCTCCGTCAAATGTCATCTTCTTGATACCGGAACAGGAGAAGAGGGGGGACAAGTCAAGGAAAGATATCTCATTGAGCTTCAAAGAAAGTTGTCGGAGCTTCTTGCATTTGGATAGTGGACCTAGGTCTAGAGATTCCAGGTTGTTCTCGTAAAGATGAAGTGTCTGAAGATCAGGACACTTTCCAAGGGGACTGAGGTCTATCTGCCTCAATCGGTTGAAAGACAGGTCTAGGTACATCAGACTTGTGCAACCACTAAGTGGTTGGAGATCAACTTGCTCAATCTTGTTACCCCCGAGTGACAACTCAAGAAGATTGGTGCTCTCATTCAGGGGTGAGAGGTCTATCGTCCCGAGGTCATTCCCGGAGAGTGTTAGTACCTCCATGTTCCCAAACTGACGCAGGGGTGATAGGTCAGTCGTGAATATCCTTCTGTCACTTAGGTCGACTTGAGTCGTCGTGGATTCGAAGCGCTCTACTACCTTTCCACCGGTCTTGGTCTCGCTCCAGACAGTTATCTCTTCCACAGGGTTCACGCAGCCTTGCTACCTGGAGGTACACCCCCAACCTCAACCGGAACCCACTGCCCTGGCTCATCTAGATTCTCAACTGCAAGTATCATTCCATGGCTCTCAATTCCGCCAATCTTCTTGGGTTCTAGGTTCACCAAGAACAGAGCAGTCAGCCCCTCAAGCTGTTCGGACTTGTAGAGATGTCCCAGCCCTGTGACCATTGTTCTTGTTTCAATCCCAATGTCAACTGTGATTTTGAGCAGACGGTCCTTCTTTGGGACCTTCTCGCACTTGAGAATCTTTCCTGTTCTCAGGTCAATATTCTGGAACTCGTCAAATGTAATGTTGTCTTTCACTGGATCGTGTTCTGTCACTTTTTTCTTCTCCTCTGTTTCACCTTTCTGAGCCGCCTCTGCAGCCTTGATCCTGTTGTAGGTGAGTTCTTTCAGCTCCGCTAAAAGCTCATCGTCAATCTTTGATATCACTGGAACAGGGTCACCGAGCTTCAGTCCCACCTCGAGCGGGCTGAGCACTTCATCTAGGGGAGTCTCGTGTACATTCGAGTCCAGACCAAGTTGTTCCCATACCGTTTCTGCCGCCGACGGGAGAATAGAATCAATGAGAACAGCCAAGGCCTTCGTGAGAGAGAGTGCATTGTATAGGACCTCTCCGCATTTTGCTTTGTCTTCCTTCACCAATTCCCATGGCTTGTTAGCTTGGAAATACTCGTTGCCTACGGTAGCCAGCCCTAGGATAGCATCTGCAACCTTCTTGAGCTCGTACTCGTTCACTCCATCGATCACTGCTTCCACGGTGTCTTCTATGGCTTTCTTCAGCTTTCGATCCAGAGTCCCCTCGGGCACCTCTCCATAGTGCTTCTTCGTGAAGTGGAGCCCCCTATAGAAGAAGTTGCCCAGCGTTGCCACCAGTTCGTTGTTCACCTTGTCTGCAAACGACACCCAAGCGAAGTCAAGATCCTTTGTCTGCGAAGTGGAACTCACCATATAGTATCTAAGGTAGTCAGGGTCGAGTCCCTTGGCCAGGTACTCATCTTCAATCCAGACTATGTAACCTCTGCTCCGGCTGAAATTGTGGCCTTCTATTTTGACCATTCCTGAAGCCGCGATGGCATCGGGAAGCTTGTAGCCGCTTCCCTTCAACATCGAAGGCCAGAAGATGCAGTGATGGTGGACAATGTCCAAGCCTATGAAATGCACAAGACGCGCTTTGCCTGGCTTCCAGTACTTCTCCCACTCTTTGGGCTTTCCAATCTTCTTGGCCCACTGCTCTGTGCTAGACATATAGCCAATAGGAGCATCGAACCACACGTAGAGAACCAGTGACTCATCGTCGGGGTACTTCACACCCCATTCAAGATCCCGAGTGATGCACCAGTCCTTGAGCCCTTCTTTGACCCATCCAAGTGCGTAGTTCCGAGCACTCTTCGTGATATCAGCTTCCTTCAAGAACTTGCCAAGAAAGCCCTCGAAGGAACTGAGCCTCATGAAGTAGTGGGTTCTGGTAATTGGCCGTGTTGGATTGCCACAGACAGCACATCTTGGGTTTAGTATCAAACCTGGTTCAATATACCTCCCACATCCTTGGTCACACTCGTCGCCTCGCGCATCAGCGCCGCAGTAAGGGCATGTTCCTCGGACAAAGCGGTCGGGCTGTGACCTGCCGCAGTGATCACAGTATGGGGTTTCCAAGTCCTTTGGATAGATGTGGCCGTTTTCCTTCAGAGCCTTGACAATCTGAATGGTTCTATTGTGATTCTCAGGGTCGTCTGTGGAGGCGTAGTTGTCAAAGTTGATATTGAGCTTTGGGAAGGTTTCCAAGTAGTGCTTGTGATACTTGAGGTAGGTTTCTTTAGGAGTGAGCCCTTCTGCCTCTGCAACTGTGAGAACTGGCGTTCCATGAGTGTCAGATCCACAGATGAAAGTCACTTCTACGCCCATCTTTCTCAGGAATCTGACAAACACATCCGCAGGCACGTAGGTGCGGAGATGACCGACGTGCATCTTGCCACTGGCGTATGGCAGTCCACATGTCACACACACAGGGTCCTTGGTCGGATACTTTCTCTTCTTCTTACTCAGTTTTGTCACACTCCTGACATTCCAATGGCTGAAGAATCATCTGGCATGCACTGGACAGATGATGTGTACAGAAAGGGAATAGCCCTGACTGGCGGTGTCTGTTCTTCCGAATTGTTGGAACACGTGTTCTCCATACTGTCCTTGAAGCTTCTTTCCCGCCTTAGAATGTTAGAGTGGTTTCCTACTCGTGAAGATATAACTCTAACTATGAATGGAATCAGTGGCACTTCAGAACTAGGATTCTCCTGCGCATCCCAGGAACGTAGGGGCCGAAG
>LRSK01000245.1 GCA_001563325.1 Candidatus Thorarchaeota archaeon SMTZ1-83 | reverse complement strand
TGCTCTGACGGGATCTCACTTCTGGAGCACGAACATCTCGTCCCTTGTCGATGTCGCCTATCATTCGTTCCATGCGTTTCGCCGCCCCGGACCTCTTTGGACCACGTCCACGACGAGCCGCTGCACCTGCGATGATGGCCAGTGTCACGACAAGCAGCACGTATAGGAAGAAAGGATGGATGAACAGGTTCAGAATGTCTTCGAGTTGCATCAACACTTGCCCCTCACACTGGAAGGCGGTTTCGAGCCCAAGTCTGCAAAAAGGTCAACATTAAGCTTTCTCCGAGGTTGTACCTCAGCGTCAATCCTGAGTGAAGTTACGAGCTATGTCGAGATAGACATCAACAGATTGGACAAGCTCGTCAACTCGGATGTACTCATCCGGCTGATGTGCCTGCTCTATCGATCCTGGTCCGCAGATCACATTGACGATACCTATTCTTGGTTGGAGAACAGAGCAGTCTGTACCAAAGGTAGCCGCAGTAGGAGAAGGTTCGCGCCCTGTCACCTTCCTGACGGCATTGATGCTCACCTGCACAATCTCTGCATCGCGCGGAGTAACGACTGTAGGCTTGCCATGAATATACTCAACTCTGACCCTTTCAGAGAGACCTTCAGCCTCAAGTCGTTTGGCCATCTGATCAGTCAGCCCTTCTGTAGTCTGACCTTTGACTGTTCGCATATCCACCTCGGCCTCGCAGTACTCGGGCACTACATTGATCTTTGTGCCGCCAGAAATCTTGCCCACGTTTGTGGTAGACTTGCCCATCAACTCGTCAGGCTCATATTCATACCCCGGTTTCGTCAACACGTCTAGTGCCTTCATGCACAGTGTGATAGCATTGATTCCCTCATGTGGGCGGGAACCGTGAGCGGACTTGCCTTCCGCGACAACTCGATGCCAGAAAGTCCCCTTCTCTCCAACAAGCACATTCAGGCCAGTCGGTTCTGCACACACACCCCATGCAACCCCCTGCAGCAAACCGCTATCTGCAACCTCTTCGGCTCCAAAACACCCACTCTCCTCATCAGAGGTTGCGAGCATCACGAGCGGCCTGGAGTGTTTCTCTTCTTTGTAGAGAATCATTGCTTCCGCGAGTGCGGCCACGGGTCCTTTCATGTCTGCAGCTCCTCTCCCATACAAACGGCCATCAACAATCTCAGCACCAAACGGGTCATAGTTCCAGTTCTCCCTGGGACCGACCGGTACAGTGTCCAAATGACCATGAAGAACAAGACTTCCTTTTTGGTCCTCCCAAGTTGAGAAAATCAGGTTTGGACGGCTCTCTCGCGGAGTTACGGAAACGCATGAGATTCCGTGACTCTCTAAGTGCTCCCGAAGTACCTTTGCCACTTCTATCTCCCTTCCCGGAGGACTCTCGGAGGGAGTTGCAATCAAGTCTTTTAGAAGTGAAAGGACTCTCTTCTTGTCCGTCAAGCTAACACCATATCGCATAGCGGCGGACCCGACCTATGAAGATAGCTGATTAAGCTCAGAAATGTCAGACTTATGTGAGGAGAGTGTATTGTCATACAAGGCAGAGTCGATGAGGCAGTTACCCCTGTCTGAGCTGAAGGCAATGAAGACCCAAGAGCAAGCCGAGACCTGCCACTCCAAGCTTGTAGATATGGATACACCTTTGTACCTGATAACGCAGGTCTAATCCAAAGTGAGCTAATTGAGAATAGCAGCTGTTGCAGACATCCATAGCCCCAAATTCCTTCTTGAGTTCGCAAACTCTCTTTCAGACCTGAGAAGACCTGACTTGTTCTTGCTGGCTGGAGACATCGTGAACTTTGGGAAAGCAGTGGAATACCGGAACGTTATAGATGCAATAGACTTGCGCCTCAGTCCAAGCCTTCCCATGGTAGCTTGCTTCGGAAATGAGGAGTTCGCTGGAATCAGGAATGACATTCTTCGATTGACTGAAGGCAGGGTAACGTTTCTCGATGACAAATCCATCACTTTTGACCATGGTAGTTCCAAGTTGGGCATCGTTGGGACACACGTACCCTTCTCAGGTCCTGACAGTCCTGATGATGTAGATTCTTCCGATATCAGGAAGTCATTTGAGAATCGTGCCAAAAGGCTATCCGAACTTCTGCAGGATGTGGCCCGCAACGTCGATGATACCATTCTCCTCATGCACTATAGCCCTCTCTCGGAGAACACAGAGGACAAGCACGTTGACTCCCTTTCATGGTGGATATCTAAGGCGACCGATTCTGTTCAGCCTAATCTTATCATTCATGGGCATGTGCATCATCCAAGAAGACGAAGTGCTGTCGTCGGCCAGACAAGAGTCTTGAATGTGGCATTTCCAGCTAGAAGGTCTGTGACAGAAATCATTCTCTGACCGAGCTCTGGTATCCAATATCTGTGATGGCCCAATGCATTTCTGGCAGAAATCAGGTTTGGCTGAGACCAGTTCGTTTCGGTCTTCGGTGGAGAGGAGATCGATATCTTTGGGAGGCTATGACGCATAAATGTCCCCGTCGTCGGATTGCAGGACCAGTTTGTCCCTGCGAATCGCGACCCCATATCTACGTCCCGCAGCATCCTCAACCGACACTTCTTCCCCTTGCATGAACACGCGGACCTTTCGTCGTAATCTCCGACCTGGTAGATCACCGATTTTGATGATACAGGTCTCAGCCATTTGGTTGAACTCCGACGGATGCTTGTGGTGGCGCGGCAGCCTGATAGGGATGCAAGACTTGAGATAGGGATAGGAAAAGCACTATATAACAGAAAGTTGGTGCTTCAAGCACTGTAGAAACGCCATGACAGTGCTCTAGAAAGCATCTGGCGAAGGTAGGGGATTCGTTGTTGATGATGGTTATAATGCGGTTTCTGATAAGTAATATTGCTACTCTGGCGACCTTAACACTCGGCCATCATGGTTTCTCGTCGTCATATGGTGTGTGCTTCATCAACGGACGAACCACGAAATCACCATCAAGGAGTGAGAGAACTACCTTGCCAGACTCCACCTCAACGACAACCTCTTCACCCTCCTCAAGGAAACTGTAAAGGGTAACACGATCAATGCTCCGAAGGATATTCACTATATCTTTGGTGTATTCCTTCTCCATTGTGGTATCCTCTTTGAGAGTAGATTCTAGCCGAGGCTACTTCCAGCCTGACGGATACCATGACCCTTTTATAATTGCTGCTCTTCCACGAAAAAGCCTGTTGGTCATCCTCTCGCCGCTTTCTCAGCAGCCCTCTGCTTCTCCTTATCGAGCTCGTCAATTCGCTTCTTTCTTTTCTTCTCAGCCTTCTGGATCTCTTTCCGCATCTTATCGATACGTTTCTGTTCCTGAGACATCTTCTTGGCCCTGCCCTTGTCGGCGGCGCTATGTTCTTTCTTTGCTTCCTCGGCTTCCTTCTTGGCTGCAAGAGCCTGTTCTCTTAGATTCTCGTAGCGTGTCTTCTTCTGGTCTGCAATCATATCCAGCCTGTCGACTTCAGCATCCAATTCCATACGGATGCTCTCCACTTCATACTCCAGTTTCTGAAGTTCAATATTGGATTGCCTAATCTCAACGTGGATACTCTTGATCTTCGGGTCGTTTCGATAGGCAGGATCGGGAAGATCCATGTCCAGTGTATCGCTTGCGGGTTTAGGTTCGAATGGCGGTCGCTCTGGTACCGTCGTCGCTGGCTGAGGTGGAGGGGCGGCAGGAGCGGATGGAGGTGCAGGCACAGCAGGGGGCGGGGTAACAGGAGTAGGCGGCGGTGCGGCCTGCGCCTGTGGTGGTGGAACGGGTGCAGGTTCAACAGGAGGATGGCTGGGCGTCGCTGTCTGAGGTGCACCAGGTGATTCCAGGGGACTGAAGGGCGTCGTTGCAGGAGAGATTTCCGGTGCTGCGCTAGCAGTTGGTTCTGGCTCAGGTTCCTTTTCTACCAGAGTTGATTTTGACCCAAGGATGCTCTGTTCGATGTCCTTCGGAGTCGGGATTGAAGGTGCGGGGGCTTCAGCCCCTCCAAACGCGTCAGGGCTCTCCGTGGTTTGGAATGCTGCTTCTTGAGGCATCTCAGCAACGCTATCGAGTAGCTCTCTTACCTCACTAGCTCTCAGCATTCTGGTTTCGACGATGCCAGCTTGACCTTCTTCGACACCATATTCTTCTGCCTGTTCGAAGACTTCCCTCGCCTTCTCGAACTCTGTCTTTTCCACGTGGCGTTCAGCGGACCTCAGACGATCCGTCCTGACCTCACTGGGTCGGACAAGGCGGGTTTCCGGATCCTCCACTGGGGGAACAGAAGAAGCAGGCTTGGCCACTCTATCGCTGGCCATCGCTTGCTCTCCTGTGGTCACGGTTCCGACCTCACGAGTCGGAGTAGCAGGCGCGGGTTTCTTATCCTCTGCGACCCCAATCAGAGATGCTCCACAACGGGTGCAGTACTTACGCGTAGGTTGGTTAACTCTTCCACACTTGACACAGGTCCTCAACTTCAGAACCTCACGTTTCTATGAGCGGATATCTTAGGTCTTGTGTATAGATATACATTTGGCGTTTCTATTCGAGGATTCACGCCTCGATTTCAGTGCCCCTGAATGAGTCGAGAGCGTGTTTCATGGATTGTAGGCAAACGGATGCCGCGCAGATTCCCTTCTAGCTATGATCTCATCCACCGACTGTCTGTTCTCGATTGCGCGTCTTATAGCGAATCTCACAGCTCGGAAGTTGTTGATGTGAACGCGTCTAGGATTAACCGCATTGGGGTGTACAAACACATTTGCCGCCACGATGAGGTCAGGAGCCAGCTCTTCTGGAATGACACCATCGGTGACAGTTCGAACCACCGCATCGGCAACTGCCTTCTGGGCAACCTCGAACACCATGCGTTTCTGCTTCTCACTTGTGATAGTCACGGTAGGCGCAAAGATGGTAGCTGGTTCGATGTCCTTGATAACCGTTGTCGAATGGAATCCATCAACAAGTTTGCCAGCACTCTCAAGTGCCACCTTCATTGGTCCGTCCCTGATGCCCATCACAAGATCGACATGTGCCACCTCTTGACCTTCGCCGACAAGGGCCTCACCATGTAGTAGCGTAAGATCACGCACCTCATCAGCAACCAGCCCCTTCGCCTTGGGATAGTTTTCAGAGATGATGGAAACGTCGCCCATCTTGAATGTCACAGGGCCTCTCTCAATAAGCTGAAGGTCTTCCAAGCATGTTCGAAGGTCATCAATATCCTCGTACCGAAGCACATCACCCTCGCGGAGTGGCGGCCGCGCTTGACCAACCTCAATTCCCATCATGTTGAGAGCAGCCTTCACTGCCATACCTCCACCTCTGTTCACGAATATCCGTACTGTCTTCTGGATGCTCCTCTGGATGACTAAGGCGTCCCGTAGATCACCGACAGAGAGCGCTCCCTGCATCCGAAGATACCTGTCTGGAAACACATTGGCACTGGCTAGGATTGCACCGTCGCACCCTGAGGCCAGAGCAGGAAGTGCTACCTCATCGTGTCCGACCATAACCTGGAAGTCCTCAGGCTTTCGAACCAAAATGGTTGTGAGATTAACGAGGTTCCCGCTAGAGTCCTTCAGTCCGACTATGTTCTCTATCTCTCGGAGACCGTCAATCACCCACCAGTCTAGATTGACCCCTGTAACCTGAGGAATGTTGTATACGATGATCGGGATATCACTTGCGTTGGCAATCTTCTCGAAGTGTTCGTAAATCTCCTTCGTGGAAGGTTTGAGAAAGTAGGGAGAAACTACTAGGGCCGCTGCAGCTCCGAACTCCGCAGCTCTCTTTGTGAGTTTGATCACGTCATTTGTGTAGCAAGCTCCAGTGCCTGCAACTACAGGTACACGCCGCCTTGCTGCCTCACATGCGATTCGAATGGCCTCAACTTTCTCCTCAAACCTCATGCTTGTGAATTCACCAGTTGTCCCACATGGAACAAGACCAGTCGCACCTTTTCCGAGTGTGTATTCTATTAGGTTTCGATACTGCTTCTCGTTCACACCATTCTCGTCAAAGGGAGTGACAAGTGCTGGATATACTCCTTTGAAACGATATCTGGCTTCAGCCATTCTAGATCAACTCCAAATCTCTCCGAGCGCAGCCGAAACTGCCTCTTCAGTAGCACCTCTAAGAGTCCTACGTTCTCGCGTGTTCATGTCCATGTCTATGGCCATTATGAGCACTTGGCCGTCCAATGACTGGCGGGGTATCTTCCCTGCCTCTAGGTGCGACGCAACTGCACGGGCGGCTCCGGCTTGAACTGGACCATAGAAGAGAGATGCTTGCCTCATTGACTCGACCTGCTTCACGGGTAGCATAATGCTGGAAGGCCGGACCGGAAGGCTAGGCTCCAAGATCACTGTGAGTGCTTCATGTCCTATCTTGGGTGTCGTTAGTAGCCTCACGAAGGCCCGCCCCAGCACTCCGTCTTTTGGACCAGCTACAACACTGGCGGTAACTAGTCCGCCAGTCCCGCGTCCGAATGCCAAACCAGAGGTGCTCTCCAGATCCACACCCATGCCATGCAAGATATCACCGATGTCAGTGTTCGCTTCATGCATGGGGCGTGTCAAGATATCTATCACACCCAGTTTCTCCAGCTCCAGGCGTATCTCTTCTCTAAGCTCCAGTGTTAGAGTACCACCAGTATTCAGAGGCATTCTGCTTCTTCCCGCCTTTATCCCCATCATCTTTAGCGCGGCTTTGACAGGCGGGGCTCCACCGTTTCTTGTGACTATCCTTGCAAGAGTCTGTGCCTTGAGCTGAAGCTCGCTTGCACCCTCGATATCGCCACTCTGTACCTTCCTCATAATGTCAAGCCAGATGTGAGGTATGATATTCGCGGACGCCATTATCGCGGCAGTGGCACCTGCAGCAATAGCAGAGAGAAAGCACTCATCGTGCCCAATTAGAACTGGGATTCTCCCCTTGAGCTTCTGGATTAGCTCTACAGTGTGCCCTATGTTTCCGCTACTGTCTTTTATGCCAACGATGTTATCTAGTTCCGCGAGATCCTCCATAACATTGGAGTTGAGTACACCGAGAGTGCATTGGGGTATGTTGTAAGCTATCACAGGGAGGTCTGCTTGAGTCGCCACGGCAGCATAATGCTCGTAGTATCCTTTGTCAGCTGGTCTGAGGTAGTAGGGAGAGATTACTAGTGCAGCATCGCAGCCGATGTCTGCTGCATACTTTGTTAGTGCGACTGTTGCCCGTGTACTGTTCTGCCCAGTGCCGGCAACCACAGGAACGCGACCATCCACGGTTTCAACGGCCAGCTTGAGAAGCATCTTGCGTTCTTCCGTACGAAGATACGAGAACTCGCCTGTAGTACCCGCTGGTACGACACCCGTGGCTCCTTTGCTTATGGTGTACTCGATCACCTGCTTGAAGCCTTCTTCGAGGATATCACCGTCTTTTGTGAACGGTGTTACGAGAGCAGGCATCACTCCATTCGGTGTGAACCTCTTGGTCATTACATTCACCCTACAATCGATGCGGGTCTGCAACTCACATATAAAGTAAGGGATGCCGAGGATTTGCGTTCTTGTGTATGGAGAACATAAGTGTTCAAGCCGAATCCCAGGGAGCGGTTGGCTCTTGGTCCATCAGAGGCGCAAGGAGCAAGGCTACAACAGCAACTATCGGCAGAGGTGTGAAGATTGTTGGTGGACCTCCCGCCGCCAAGAAGAGGACAATCATGTGGTATCCGAGCTGCATGGCTAGGAAAATGACCACCATTATGACATAGCCCTTCTTCGAGATGTCCCTTCGAGCTGCGGCGAAATAGGCAATGAGCGCCATCAGAATACCAAGCCCCCACAGAGGGGAGTAGTCCATGGTCATGCCAAATGGGAACTCCAGCGCGAATTGCGCTCCTGAATGTGAGACCAGGGCCCAGATAGGAGCAACAATGCGGAGGCTTGAACCACCCATCAGATTCTGTTCGATTATGTAGTACGGCGTCAAGAGTGTGACGAGAAACAGGAGCGTCGCAAGCCTTGTCGGTGAGCTCGAACTCATCTTCCTAACCCTGCGGAATGCAGCGCTAAGCGTGATAATAAGATTGACGTTTCAGTATTCCCTTTTACAGATGGGTTTATGGCAAGTTGTGTTCTGTTACCTCGCATGACAGAATACATCCTTGCAATAACAACATGTCCTCCAAAGGAAGCAGAATCTCTAGCAAGGAAACTCGTAGAAACGAAAGCGTGCGCTTGTGTCAATATAGTGGAGAAAGTGAGGAGTATCTATTGGTGGAAAGACAAGCTAGAAGACGAACAGGAGTCCATCTTGCTAGTCAAGACTGAGAAGGGCAATCGAGAGAGGATCTGGAAAGTTATGGAGAAGAATCACTCTTACGACGTGCCTGAATTCATCGTCATGCCGATAGTTAATGGGTCTCCGGACTATCTTCGTTGGATATCCGGAAGCATCTTGACCGAGTAGCCCTAAGCGAAATCCGCTCGTCTTGCAGCGTACTTCAGTGATTCGTTGAAGTACTCACCGACAACCTTCGCGATAGCGGGTCCAACAATGTAGTTGATTTCGCCCGGCATCAGCTTTTTCAGCATCGTCTTGGGAGTAAGCTTGCCAATTCTCTTCAGCTTGCTAATCTCTCGGTCCACAATTGAACGAGCCTCTTTGAAGCTCATCGGCTCAGCCGTTTGACCGATGAGGCACTTCGCCCGTGTGTTGGGCATTTCCCGTCAGTCGGTGCCTCGGCACAGATTGAGCACACCTTGCGACCCCTATTCGTCTTGACGTAGTATGCCAGAAGATTGGCACACTTGGTGTCATCATTCATGGTCCATTCTAGTCCCTTTGGACCGACTCGACCTATTGACCTGAACACCGTCTGGCTCTTGGTGTGAATCCAAGATAATACGTCGAGAGAACTCCTCTTGCTCTCTGCAATTCGTTGTTCCTCAATCTTCGCCTCTACTGCAAGTTCTTCTTTGGCCAACTTCTTGTGGCGCTCGGTTCTGAGGAATCGATGCATTATGTCGTACGCGATGGCATAGTTATCGAACTCAAGCGCGTCCATCACAAGTGGAGTATCAACTACACCCTCGAACACTGGGCTGGGAGTGGCATCCAGCTCCTTCTTTGCTGCAGTCATGTCTTGGTCTGACAAGCGAGCGTGTATCCATGAGCAGATGTCAGGTGCCCCCAAGTCAGGATAGACTGTCTTTAGTTCGTATATCCTCTCAGAGGCAAGGTCAATCAGTATCTCTTCGCGAAGTACTTGGAGGTCGGTTTCGGTACCTTCATAGATGCTCTTCAACAGAGCTTTGATTCGCAGGAGGTCTTGCCTGGAGCGGACGTAGGTTTCTACTACTCTTGCTAGGTTCGTCATTACACTTGACATGAAATGCCAGGCAAGGTCGAGCTTGACAGACGCTATTGTTTCCTCATGACGACGATGCTGCAACATAGAAGACGAAGAGGTGACTCCTATGGAGCTTAATGCACCTTGGTTGACCTTCGCTCTTGCCTCGAGAAGCCTCTTGACGTCTTCAGGTGACGGGACTCGCATTCTCTGTTCAAGGGCTTCCAATACTTGAAGCTCAAAGCCCAAGAGACTATCTCTATCCTTTGTGAGCGTCTGAATAGTGAACTTATCGAGTTCCGAAGCCCTGAGTCCCTTGGAGCGCAACATCCCCTTGACCGGCTTCTCAAGAGTGTTCTCAAGACGGTCTATAGCCTTTATAGAACGCTCAAGGTACTCCATCTCTACTTCATCGATTTCAGACTCTGGAGCCGCTTCCTCAGTAGGTTCCTTAGTTGTGAGAAGACCTTTCACTATGTCCTCCGGATCTGTCAGTCCCTTTCGTCTGAATGCCGATTCAATGTCCTCCACTGGAATCTGCACTAGTTCCGAGATTATTCCGAAAGCAGAATCCGGCATCGCCTGAATTGCTGACGCCACGTTCTGAGAGGCCGCACTCACAATGACGTTCTCTAACTCATCTAGTGTTGTTGGACGGTCCAGAATCGACCTTAAGGCCCCTAGCATGTTGAGGCGAATCTCATAGGATTTCTTGATAATGGCAAGTTCTTTGGGTCCTTTGCAGAATCGCTTCGCAACGTCAGAGGCTATTTGGGTCATGGTTGCGGGAAAGACCATAGATTCGGAGAGGTGTGCAGAAGTGTATTGGGGTGCGCCCCAAATGCGCTTTAGACCCTCCTTCAAGACTGATATCTCGATTACCTCTGAATCGTGCTCCCGTAGAACCTCATCTCTAAGGGAGAGGGCAGTCTCTTTGAGCCCTGATGCCTTACTGTACAATTCATGCCGCAGCGTGGAGTCAAGGGCTGATATTCGGTTGAGAAAGTCGACGTCGTGGTTTGTTGAGGAGTCTTTGGGAATCATGGCAAGATACTCACGAACTAACTCCTCGGAGCTACTGATAGTTTCGGGTTTTGATGGATTAAGAGTCCCAAGTTCATCACAGAATCTGACAACAAACTCGGAAACGACTCTCTCTGTGAAGACCTCGTCTTGGAATCGCCTGCCCAGCAGGTGAATGATTTCATGCTCAAGTTGAACTCTATCCTCTTCGCCCTTCTTTTCCTGTTCTTCTATGGCTAAGCCCTTTGCTTCCTCCAGGGTGTGTAACCTAACTCCCAGATAGCTCTGAAGATAGAATGATGCAAAGGCGGCCAAGAGTTCCCCAGCTGGCCGTTCATCAGGCGAAATCTGCGCGAATAACTGACGGTCTCTGGTGCTTCTAAGGTGAGTTGCCAGTGCTTCGCGCAGAATGAGCTCTTTACCTGCCTCGGACATCTGACGGGTCTTCATGACCCAAGTGCTGGACATCTCACCGACCACCTCCTTCTCTCAGGTAGTTGTCACCTATCGTCACGCTGAGTTCATTCCCAGTTTGCTCGTAGGTAACGAGGTAAATCAACTCTGGTTTCTTGGGGTTTCGGAGGAATGCCCTGGTAGGTCGAGGTATGAGCCGACCAAGTCCTCGAATTCGAGTATTCCTAAGATACTCAAGTAGTTCCTCTCCAAGTTCTAGTATGATGTCACCGGACGCGGCGGAGGCATCAGATTGCATCTTCTGAAGCCGCTCAGCAAAGACAGCTTCCATGCGCTCCTCAGCCTCATCCATACTCTGGAGCTTCTCGGTGAGAAGGTTTCGAAGTTCGATGTAGTGAAACATGTCCGGCGGAGGGACTGGCTTCAGGGGGAGGGGTTTCTCTTCCTGGTGCGGATATTGATTGTTGATCTCTACAAATCTGACATCGAGTGACTTTGGTCGCTGAGGTTGAGTCATAACCGGTGGAGTCGCTTCCTCAGGAAGCATTCTTGCAGCCTCGGCTTCCTGACGATACTTCTCCATGTCAGATTCATACTTGGCCGTCTCCTCCTGGTACTGAGCCTCTGCCTGAGCAGTCAATTCCTCCCTCTTCCTGTTGTTCTCACGAATCGGTTCATTCTCCGCCTCAAGCCTGCGGCAAGTATCCTCCCACTCTTCGACAATCATCTCGTAGGCACGTTCTCTAAGATTAGCCTCGGAAGTCAGCCTGTCCACAATCGCTTGTGCCGTGGATCCGAAATCGACCTTTGTGTGCATGAACCTGAGCAGAGCCAGAAAACGTTCTGGTGTGCTCGTCTGCTGGTCGATTGACTCACTGAATGCTCTGACCCAGGCCCTCGCTTCATCCTTCCATTCGTCTGATTTCTGTGTTCCACTATCAATGAATTCTGCCAGCTCCTTGATCAGATCGGTGTTCTCAGACACCATTCGGTCTATGATTCTCCTAAGAAGCTGCTTCGAAAGCAGGGTGTCAGCCACGTTGGGGATTATCTCAACCACTAGGTTCTCGAATGCTTCTAGAATATCAAATAGGGCTTGGCCGGTTTCATTGATCTCCTCTGTCTCCGGCCCTCCTGAGTACTTCTCGGTAATCGCTCCCTTGGCTATCTGTGCGACATCGCTGAAACCAATAAGGTCCCACATGTCTATGCGGCCAAAGGCTTCGACCATCTCTTTGTTTATGGTCTTAAGCAGATCATCTAGCCTATGGTGTGAGAGGCCCTCATGCGATTCCTTGTCCAAGATCGCGTTCATCTGGGATTGGAGTTCCATGTAGAACTTCTCGAACAGAAGCTGGTCTGTTGAATCTGAAGATTGAGTCTTCATCTCCTCCTGAAAGTCGTGCAAGGCAGACAGAAACGCTCTTCGAGCAGATGTAACGAGGAGATACTGATTGACTTCGGCCGCAAAATACTCTGCAACACGTCCTGCGAACAGTATGAAGTAGCTAGTTGCACTCCGTAGGCGCCACGCCCTGAGCTCACTCACATCATAGAACTCGCGCTGGAATGACTTCATCATCTGCTCAACAAGCGCCGTCACTATGGAACGACGGAACCCAGCAAACACGCCTTCCTGAGAGTCCACCTGAGCAAGTAATTCCGACTTGTGCCCGTCGAGGGACAGAGTCTTTCCAGATCCAACGTGTTGTTCAGCAATGGTGCCGAAGGCACCAACTGTTTCAGTGAGCAGTTCCGAGAACTCCTTGAGTTCCTGTCGAATCGAGGTGGCTTCGTTAAGACTGACTTCGCGGCGCCCTAGGAACTGAGTCAGGAGTTCTATTACTGCGCCAGCAATCTCGTACTCCTCTATGCTATAGGCATACATGTTCAGTTCTGTCAGAATCGCACGTCCCACCTCAGGCACTCTCACAGCTAATAAGTCAAGGCCCGTAGGAGTTAGAACTCTATGTGTGAAGTGCTGCAACAGAGATTCGTCTTTCTCTCTCGGTAACATGAACTCCAAGAGAGTTCGGTCAGTAATCTTTGGACCAGGCGGGAGGTGACTGAAGTCATCACGGAAGTTCATAGTAACAATCGCTTCCCGATCCACATGTTCGGGCTTCACCTGTAGTGAGTCCCAAGACCCTTGGAATCTCCGATCAAGCATTTCCACAAAGATAACTCGGTTCAGGCGGTCATTGAACCTGCGCAGAATGGGGATTCCCTGTGTTTCATAGCTCATACCAGTATTCATCACAGCGCTCTCGACGTCAGCAATCTTCTTTGAGAGACTCTTCATGTGGTTGTCAATCTTGAACGGGTCAACAACTCCTTTCTCCCAACTCAGAACAACCACGTGAGACCCAATGCCTTCAGATATTCCGCCTGTGACCATCAGCTGCTCCGGAAGGACTCCTGGACCTGGCCTGCGCTCAAGATCCCATTCCAAGGACAGCAGCTCAAGACCCTCAGCATCGTTCAGAGTGTCCCTTATGGCGAACACAAGAGGAGTGATATTCATCGCAACAGTATCGGAGTTCTCCTCCATCATACTGCCAGCACCGACTGCACTACCAAGAGGATAACCTAGGTTAGTGGTTGTTCCGATAACAGAGGCGGAAGCCATGCGAATGGCCTCAACGGTGCTCGGAGCATCAGCCTTCCTGTCAGGTTTACTCATATCAAGACCGCCCTATCTCAATTTAGCAGAATGCACGAACGGATTGGTGCATGCAGAGACAAATTTCACCTCAGAACTACAAAGCAGATTATTGAATGTAGCTCGAATGGCCTACCAGCCAGACTATGCTGGATACCAGATACCCTTGCGGTCACTCCTAACGAGACCTGCCTTCTCGAGACCCTGCAGTACAACCTTGGTCGTTGTAGAGAGGAGGTAGTCGTAAGACGTTGGAACGGGGATACTGCGAGATTGCTTGATATCAAAAACAACCTGCTCAATATCAGCCTCGCCACGTGCACTTAGATGGTGTAGAACACTGTCCTGAAAATGAATTACCCCGTCTACGACCTGTTCGAGCAGAAGACTGACATCATCAAAGAAACATGGAACGTCATGAGAGGGAAGGAGATAGTCAGCACCGAATGACTGCATCGTGGTCAATGCAGAACTCTTCGCACTGATACTTCCGGTCAAATCGATGTAAAACTTGCGAGGATCGTTCGGGAAGTTGCTCGCCTCATCGCCAGCGAAAATCACCTTCCTTTCTCTTTCATAGAAGATACAGTGTCCTGCGCAGTGCCCACCAGTGTGAATGACGTCCAGTGAAACATCTCCCACCACGACATTCTCTCCATCAGAGAGCAGTCGGTCGGCCTTCACACCCTTGTAGTTCACACGAAGAGGCCCTCTGTCGAGCTTCATAGAAAGCCGCTCAGACAGATCCAATGCAAATCTGTTCTGGATGAACAGTTGAGGGTCTTCCAGTATGTCTGCGTCGTCAGCATGGATGATAACTGGAGCGCCGGTGGCTCTCTTCAGACCGAATGCCCCACCCACGTGATCAGGATGTCCGTGAGTGCACAGAATTCCAGTGACATCCTTCTTTGGTTCAAGACCGAGGGTCTTGATGGCTTCCAGGGTTCTATCGCCGGGATCTCCAGCAGTACCAGGGTCTATGACCAGGACAGTGTCGTTATCTACGACAAGGTAGCTTGTTATGAAACCAAACTCGTCAGCGAACTTCCCTTTGACGGCATACATCCCTGGAATAATCTCAGTCGCGGCCATCGTTGGCGAGGCTATGATAGTGCCACCTTATGACGCTATCGAATATCAGTGACCCTTATCAATCGGGACAATCCAGAGCCATGTCGTGAAAGGGGTCTATGTTCTAGTCATCAACACGTCAAAGCACATAGTGGTCAACGCAGGGACCTTGGGTGACGTTCGATTCGTGCCAGGCACCTGGGTATACGTCGGGTCCGCTTTGGGTACGGGTTCAACCAGACTTGACCACAGAATCAGGAGACATTTCTCATCAGGGAAAACGTTGCACTGGCACATCGATTTCCTTCTGGATAGAACCGGACCCCCTAGTGATGTCATATGGGCCAGGACTGGACGTGCTATGGAATGTAAGATTGCTCAATCACTCAAGCGACATGCGGATTTCGAGATTGGTCCACTTGGATTCGGATCCTCTGACTGTGTTGCAGCATGCGGTAGCCATGTCTTCAGATTCTCAGGTGATGGCGACATTGAAAGAGTTCTGTCAAGTCTGTTTCTAGAGCTCGGGTTGAAGCCGTATTCAGGAAGGCCCTAGAAGATAGATAGAGGTCAATCCACATGCAAAAACTGTTAAATGCATCTCAATGAGTTGGTCATCAACACCGGAGGATTGTACGTGCCGAACTGGAAGGCGATATTCGAGGATCTGAAGACTAGCGAACAAACATTCACTGTCTACCTAAGATACATGCAGAAGGACACCCTTGCGAAGATCATCAATGTGAGGGTCTTCGAGGTGCACGACGACTACGTTAAGCTCGAGAATCCAAGTGGATTTGGCATTCTTGCTTATGAAGACGTTCTCTATCTGGTTATACCGAAGATGTGAAGATTCGGACTCCGCTTCTAAGGTCGTGTCCAGTCCCTACACGGTGAACTTTTTAACATCAGGCATCAGACTTGTTCCCAGAGAAGACGATTCTTTTCGTAGGTGACTATCCATATGTCAGCCCCTGTCTATATTCCAATAGAAGGTGAACGCCTCATTTCTCAGGGTCCTCAATCCGTCATCAGCAACTACAGATTTGCCCAGTATGATCAGGGATCTAGGACCACAGTAAGCGTCCCGATTCACGTTATCAAAGAATACAAGCTCACGCAGAGATCTGCAATGTTCAAAATCGTCAACGGCATCATCAATGTACTAGGCGATATGCCGCGGAGGGAGGAGCTAAGGGGAGCACTTGCGCTCCGGGAATTCGAGAGGTTGAACGCAGGAGATCAACGCAAGCTCTGCGAAGTGTGTGGGGTCCCATTCGTACACCCCGACCATCCGTACAACAGATGGGCAACGACGGGCTATCACCGGAGATTCTCCAAGCACTTCTATCAGACATATGCCTGGCTGAAGGGTGAAGAAGTGTTCACGTATTGGCCAGACTCGTTCATACTTACCAACTACCGTCTGTACGCCTTTGATGACAAGAGAGACAAGCTCTACATGTTCCCACTCTACATGGTGGAAACTTTCGAGGCGAGGAAAAGCCGTCTGAAAATCAAGGCCACGACTGGCAACTTTGAGATAAGAGGAAGAGTTCCCCGCCAGGATCACTTGATACAAATGTGGCAGGCACGGGCGTGGGATGTTCTTCCTTCGGAGCACTTGGACTGGTTATGCAGAACCTTCACGTACATCAATCCTAGGCATCCTCTGTCCCAGTATACATACAGCGATACTTCGTCCGTCGCAACTCAGGTCGCTCAAGAAACCCGAGAGGAGATGCAGGTTACGTCAGCAGAGGCTGGTGCAGGCACTGTCTTCGTGAAGCCAGTCATCAAGAACAGATGTGAACACTGCAATGCACCAATGTCGTGGGAAACGATTGATTGGGTTGGGCCGGATCAGTATGCCTGTCCCAGCTGCAACAACACCCATCGCGTCGAATATCAACGGTTTGCCCCATCCTAACAACGTCGCAGTTCGACGTCAGCACACTGGACACTCGCGAATGAGGGTGCCAAGTCCTAGAGAGACAGCAATCTCTTATTAGTAAGCCACAGGATGAATGTCTGAGTTTCACGACAACTCATGGAGGAAAAGTCATGACTGAGATACCAATGCCGGAAGGCCCAGCTGCGGCACCTTCAGGTAGGCCCCTTGGAGTGACAATACTGGCACTTCTTCAGATACTGGCTGGATTGGCGTGGCTGGTGTTAGGAGCGACAGCGGTACTTGCCGCAGGTTTGGCGGGAATCTTCGGCTTCATCCTGCTCTTCGGTGGTGCAATCTTGCTAATTGTTGGCATCATAGGCTTGATTATTGGCTTTGGACTGTGGGGCATGAAGTCTTGGGCTTGGATATGGGCCATCATTGTCAATTTTATAAGCCTCATCATTGGCCTCACCAACCCTGCTCAGAATGTTCTGGGCCTAGCTATCAGCCTAATAATCATAATCTACTTGATGACTCCAGACATCAGAAGCAGATTCAGGTAGAACACAACGGTCCGGGCATTGCTGGCCCGGAATCTTCTCTTTTTCGAATCATGAATGGGCACTAGTCCACTCTAGGCCAAAACGTTTGATGGTCTTCTGGGTCGGAAGACCTGTTTCTAGGTCCCATCCACGGAGTCTGTAGTAGTCATCAAGCATAGGCTCCAGATTGACTACTTGGCCCTTACCTGGTCCCTCAGGCATAGGTTCCTTTGTGAATCTATCTGGAAGCGTATCATCTTTGCGGCTAATGCCTTCACGTGCATTGAAGAGGCGTTTCAGGTTCACCTGGCGTTCTGCAATCTTCATCAGATTGTCAACGCTTCCAAACTCCTTCACTCCTGTGGCCAACGGAAGCATCTTGGCGAAATCATGTATCCAGAAGATGGGAGGCCAAGATACGGAGTACCAACAGACAATCAGAGTATCTCTGATACAGTAGGTGTTCTCAGTTTCAAACACCGCAGTGGCCTTATACTTCTCAGTGTATGGATCAACAATCTCAGGGAGTTTGTCCTTGCCCCAACGTTCAGAGGCCACGTCTTCATATCCGAGTTGGTCAACGACGACGAGGCTTCTTAGATGGTCTGCTCCACGAGCTCCTGTTGCATGACCCAATCCTATGCTGCGGTGAGTGCGACCATCTTGTCCGGAAACCTCCATGCCCTTGACATGGATTGCATACTTCTCTGCCCCCTTCCCGATTCTCTGAGCCGCCTTTGCACTGCCTTCAGCCAACAGGTCACCAAACCCTTCTCTCTCAGCAATCATCTCCAATAAGCGAATCGTTGTTTCGCTGTCACCCCAATCAAGGCGAAGCCCGTCGGTGTCCTTCTCATCAATGATGCCGTTCTCAAAGGCCTCCATGGCAAATCCGATTGTGGCTCCTGCAGAGATTATGTCCATTCCGTATCTGTTGCAGATCTGATTGGCCTTCAGCGCGGTCGGATAGTCGTCGATGCCAAGCAAGCTTCCAAATGCCATCAGCCCCTCATACTCAGGGCCTTCCTCAAGTGTACCAGCAAAGGGCCCTTCTCTAACGTAGTTCACCTTCTTGCATCCGAGACTACACCCAAAGCACGCTCGGTCGGATATGGTGTAGCGTGGGCGGATATAGTCGCCAGCGAGCTTCTCCCATCCGGAAAAGACGCCAGTACGGTGGTTATACGTTGGTAATTCTCCAATCTCTTGCTTGACAGCAGTGAGTATCCACGTTCCCCATTTTCCCATCTCTTGTGCTTGAGGGTTCTCTCCTACTCTCTTGTGGGCATCCTTTGCAAGCTTGGTGAATCCTTCATGGTCATAGACCTCAACAGCGCCATGACCTCGAATTGCAATTGCTTTCACGTTCTTTGAGCCAAGAACTGCACCCATTCCGGTTCTTCCCGCCGCCCTAGCACTGTTGACCATGACGGCAGAGAACCGGACCTTCTTCTCACCAGAGGGTCCAATCGCCGCAACTTGTACGTCTGGGTCATTATGCCTCTTAGTTATCGCAGCACTCACTTCGTTGGTCTTCATCCCCCACAGATCGCTAGCATCCACAAGTTGAACATCATCATCCTCAATCGAGACATACACTGGTTTTTCTGAGGCGCCCTCAACAACCAGCATATCATAGCCAGCATATTTCAACTCTGGGCCTAAGAATCCTCCAACGTGCGACTCACCCCAGATCCCTGTCAGGGCGGCCTTCGACACGAATACTGTACGACCTGACATCGGCCAGAGTGTTCCTGTTATTGGTCCAGTGGCAATCAAAAGCTTGTTGTCAGGACTAAGAGCGTCGATACGCCCCGGAACCTCCTCATAGAGCAGGCGCGCTGCAAAGCCATCGCCTCCAATGTAGTCCCGTATCCAGTCTTCTGGCAGTTTTTCAGTCTTGAAATCGCCTTCGTCCAATCTAGCACGAAGAATGCGTCCCGTGTAGCCGCCATACTTCATGTCAGCTCTCTCCGCCGGACTCCTGTGCCTCCGCAAGTCTACGGATTTCCTTCAGGTAGCTTGCTACCTTCCCATGCCTGTCTACTATCTCAGAAACATGTGAAGGGCCGTAGTTGATGGCTCCAGTAGGGCAGACCTTGGCACACTCAGGGTCTCCGCCGCAATGGTCGCATTTGATGATTCTCATGCGCTCCGTATCTAGTTGAATCACCCCGTTGACACAAGCTCCGACACAAGACTTGCAGAGTATACACTTGTCTTGGTCAACATAGGTCATCTTTGAAACGGGGTCTCTACGCATGGCGTAGACAGGACAAACATCCACACATGGTGCGGTTTCGCAGGGACCACAGACATTGG
>LRSK01000244.1 GCA_001563325.1 Candidatus Thorarchaeota archaeon SMTZ1-83 | reverse complement strand
GGATGCTCATGTTGGGTTCAGCATGAGCATCCTAGTCTGTACATGTGAAGCTTGTTTGAAGGAAGAATGACCAAGGTTCTCAAGATTCAGATCCCGAGAACCATGGGAAGGAACCAGAGCGATCCACCGGTATAGGTACATTGGTGAATCACCAGTCTACCTTCTAAAGGAAACACGATACAATTCGACGCGAACGTCGGTCTTGAATCTGGTAAACTTCTCAGGGAGGTCATCTACCTGCTTGTTGCGTTTCTTTGCGAATGCCATTTTTCTCACCGTTTTCCGTGGGGCCTAGACTTCCGAACATTCTGCGCCACCAACGTTTTGTTGGTAGACAAATATGTATATAAAGGTTTGGCCACCAAACCATTCGGATTGTTACGGCGTGTTCACACAAGCATCAGCGACACAAAAGTTTAATAAGTATCCATTCCGCGTGAGAACCGTAACAATCATCAGCATAATTGAGGTGACGAGAAACTTGAATGATGAACTAACAGATACATTGGCTTGTATTGAACTCACGGAGGAGGCTTTGGTTGATGGGAAACCCTTGGTGCCAGAAGGGCAGAAGATTGTGCGTGACGAAGAGATAGGCAAAATAATGCTGGAGCCTGTAAGAAGCAAGATTATGAAGGTCCTCCATTGGGGCATCAAAGATACGCTTACCACGGAGGAGTTCAACGAGGAGTCTGGTGAGAAGATTATCCGCGAGAAGACCGTTAAGCGCGAGGCCCTTTCAGTGGCTGAAATCGTGAATCTGTCGGAGGAGAGGTGGCCTGAAGACCCTATCACCAAGAACCAGGTTTATCATCATCTACCAATACTGATCGAGGGTGGCTATGTGGTGAAATTCGGGACGGTGACAAAAGGCAAGCGCACCACAGACTATTATATCCGAACTCACGCAGGCTTCATCATTGCTACTGAGCCGAGTGACAAGGAATATGCTAGGCAGAAGGCAAAAAAAAGGCTAGAGGGGATGTTGAGGAGCTTCTCCCTAGAACTCGATGATGAACAGAAGACAGATCTTGAGAAACTGATGGGCAAGAGTCTACATATCTGGCTGGGGGCAAGTGAAGAAATCACTGCAATGGTCACCGGTGATGTCGCTGATAAATCCCTGATTGAGGCATACAACTGGCTTCTGGATGTCTACGCGGCAGACAATCAGGAATACATAGAGCTGATGAAGAGGATCCGCAAAATCATCTTCCCAAGCTTGCTTGTGACACAAGTTCAATCATAGTGCACTCAGCACAAGCTCTCAAGAGACTTAAATCCCAGCAAGTGAATACAATGGCCTCTTGTTGAGTCGCTTGAGAGGGTGTTGTTTGCATATGCTGCCATTCTACAAGAAAGTCGCCTATGGTATGGGGCGCTTTGGCTCGTCATTTCTTTTGACCCTGACGGGCCTGACCGCGTTCTGGCTATACGGAACCGTCTTCGAGCTTAATTGGCTGCTGGACGGAATTGCGCTTGCTATGTCCTACATAGTCATCGGACTGACCCACTGGCTTACAGGCTACTACAGTGACAGTGTCGATACGCGCTGGGGCAGAAGGAAGCCGTTTGTGATAATCGGGGCGCCGGGACTGGCCTTGACAGGGGTCCTGCTCTTCGTTCCCAACTGGTTTCTGAACACCGCAGACCCATCCCTGGAGCTTGTCGTGTTTGGATATTACCTACTGTTCATATGCTCGTTCAAATTCTTCTACGCATTCTTGCTGACTGCCTTTCAAGCATGGATGCCAGAAATAACAGATGAGGATGAGAGGCCTCTTGTGTCCAGCATGCAGAATACTGCGAACTGGGTTGCCAATGGTCTCGGGGTTCTTGTGGGCTTCGTGACTCCTCTGCTATTCGTAGCCGGCCCTCCGCCGGGTCTGAGTTCGATGGGCTTCACCATCGTGATTGCCTTTGCGATCATCACAATCTTGTTCTATCTTCCATCGATTGCCTTTGTACGAGAGAAGCCTGACATAATGCCTCCCAAGCGGAGCATGAGAGAAGAAACGACCACCGTGCTTCAGAATAAAGTCTATGTGAGGTGGATACTTGTCGTCGGTTTCCTGTCTTTCAGCTTCTCGGCGATTACATCTCAAGTAGTCGGCTTTGCGCAGGAAGTCCTGTTGCTAACGACGATGGAAACGCTGCTGCCACCTGCCATAGGACTACTGATCTCGATTATCGTCTTCCTGTACGTGTGGATTAAGATGATTGCTAGGACCGGTAAAGGTCGTCTAATGTTCTACTCATTGATTCTCCTTGCACTGCTCATAGCATTGACCCCTGTGGTCGGTGCGGCCGTAGGTCTTGTGTCGAATGTGATTGTTGCATTTGTATACTTCATACCTCTCGCAGCGTGCATGGCTGTGTATTACCTGATGAGCTATATAGTTCCCGCCGACATTGCCCATGTGGATGAACTCGTGTCTGGAAAGAGCCGTGCAGGAATCTATGAGGGCTTCAAGGGAGTCCCGCTAAACATCTTCCAGGCCGCGTCCGCGCTATTGCTCGGCTGGTTCATGGAGTATTCGGTCCAGACCACAGCAAGCACGCTGTTCGGCTACCTATGGTGGGGGCCTTTCTTCGCACCGTTCCTGCTGGTTGCTGCATACATACTCAGGTATACAGACATTGACCCCGATTTTGAAACTCTGAAGGTGGAGGCACCAAGTGATGCGCAGCCAGAGGAGCCCAGCGCATTTGAGTGAAGGGAGAGCAGCTCAGCTGCTCTTCTTCTCTGCACCGGAGCTAAAAACAGACTTAACGGTCTTCGCGTATGCAAGACAACCGTTCAGGTCTGCGAGTGAGAAAAATGGGAATCAGTTCCAGAGTAGTGGTGCGTTGTGCAGAGCCCAGAGACCTTGAGTGGTGTGTTGCCGAGGATCCTCTCGCAAACGAGATGTTGATGCGCGAGAAGATTATGAAGGATGAGATATTCCTAGCCGAACTCGATGGTGAGCCAATTGGTTACCTGCGCCTTGAGTTTCTGTGGTCCAGAGTGCCCTACATCGGACTCATCTTTGTAGAAGAGAAGTACCAACACGAGGGCATAGGTAGACTGCTTCTTGACTATCTAGAATCTCACCTGAGGGAAAACGGCTACGACATTGTTCTCAGCTCATCTCAGATGGATGAGCCGGATACTCAAGCATGGCATAGAGCGGTCGGTTTCGAGGAATGCGGCATTCTTCTTGGAGTGAACGAGAGCGGTGTGGGTGAGGTATTCTTCAGGAAGCCGCTATGGTCAGTATCCTGAATCGGTGAGGATGTACTCGTCTTTGTAGATGCCATTGAACAGGCAGGCCTGAATGCATTTCCCACAAACGTCTCTTTTCAGTCCCTTGGTCTGCAGGTAAACTAGATACCTTCTGCAATTCTCGCGATAGTCCTTGAGCTGACTCCTGTACTTTATGAATGTGCAAACGTCTTCACATGCCGTGCAATCACCGCATTTCGTTACCATTCTCTTGCCGTGGGGAAGAGGCAGCGATGTCGCTATGGATGCGAAGCGGATTGCACAGCTGTACTTCTCGTTGATGAGCAAACCATTCTTCCCTCTCCAGCCAAGCCCGGCATGTTCGGCTACCACGCGATGTGAAACTGTGAGCGGATAGTAGTGGCTGACATCTTTGACCTGCGCGGCGATTCCTTCTATCGTGGCTGGAATGGCAACACCTTCGAATCTAGCTGCCATAGCTTGAGCGTTCGCGTTCAGTAGCTCGTTCAACCTATGATACTGGTCTGCGTACTTGTTCCAGCTTCCAAAGTCGATGCGATCATCCCGCGAAACGTTGATGCAGCCTATCACGCTCGCAGGGTATGCAACGGCTATTGACAGAATGGAGCCTGAATCGGCCATTTCGCTATACTTCTCACTGACGAGATTCTCTAGATTCGCCTGTTGAACTGGCAACAGTTCCTTGTACACAATCTCAAAGCTGGCCACGCCCACCAATCCTTGGGAGGAAGATGCATCCAGCAGCTCGGCAAAGAACCGACGTACTTCCTCCAGGTTTTGTCGTTTCTCTGACTCGTTCTCTCCAGACACAAGAATCCCTCCACAAGCGCACAACTCCCGCTAGAGATAAAACTCTCCTTCAGCGATGAGTCTGACTTGGCCTGAGACCCTCATTCCGTCAAGCTTGGGTTCACCAATGACTTCAGATACGAGTCGACTTGGTCTCTTAATCTCATGTCCCTGCTCAATCACAACTGGAGCACCGATCTCTTTCCTACCAAGAATGTTGTACTTCTCAACATAGGCTCCCAAAGGACCTGCGGCACTACCTGTGGCGGGGTCCTCCAGCACACCCGCAGCTGGTGCAAACATTCTCGCGTGTACGGATGAATCCTCATGGACTGTTTCGGCTGAGAAGATGACCAGTTCCTGACTCAATTGACCTGAGAGTGTTTCGACAATCTTCGATGGACTTGGAACCGCATCTTGTACCGCCTTAAGACTCGTTAGCTCCACCATCAGGAACGGATGCCCGGTTGACACAAACTGAATCGGGTTCTTGTTCCCGATGTCACTAGCATCCAATTGAATTGCGGCCGCTATTGCTTCTCTATCCTCCAATGACGACAGGAACTCGGGCTTTCTCTGCTCCATCAGGATGGTGTCACTTGAAAGGTACTCTATTGGTGTGGGTCCTATTCCCAGCTCCAAGTTCGCTTTCTCGACCCCTTCTGGTATGAGCCCTTTGTGTTTCATCACAAAGGCTGTTCCCAAGGTAGGATGGCCTGCAAACGGTATCTCCAATGCCGGAGTGAATATTCTGACCTTGGCTGCACAATCTGATTGTTCAGTTGGCAAGATGAACGTAGTTTCTGAGAAGTTGAACTCAAGAGTCATACCCTGCATCTCTTCATCAGAGAGTTCCAGGTTCTTCTTGGTGTCCCAAAACGTGGAAAGTTGGTTGCCGCCGAAGGGGTATCGACTGTCTGTGAAGACACTCGTCTGCACATACGGATATGCTCTCATCTATTCGACTCACCGAACGTGAGTCATAAGTTCTTCCTGATAAACCCAATCTAACACGGAACTCTGTCTAGCTCGCCTTGGCAGATCTGCTTGTCCTGTTCATCTGTAAGCCTGTCGATTAGGTCCTGCGACATCTTGATGTACTTCTTGCACTCGTCCTTGTTGCCGGCTGCTGCATGGGCCTTTGCTACTGCCTCGTATACAAAGGGCATATCGAAGTCTTTCCAGTTGCCAGGATCTTCTTTCTCTGCTTTCTCAGCAAGTTCAAGCATCTCATTGGCATAATGAACGGCTGAGTCGCCCTTCTTCATGTGTGAGAACACTCTAGAGATCATGTATACTGCCCTTACGTCATTGGTGAGCGTACCCACCTTCTTCCAGTGATATCGAGAGGTGTATGCCAGCTCCAGAGCATCCTCCAATTCCCTTGTGGATGGTTTATTCTTGTCTAGAACCGCCCAGACCCCACCATTGGTGTGTTTTCCAATCTTCTCGTGAAACTCATTGATGGTTAGCTTCTCATCATTCGGCATGGCTCTAACCTCGCTGAGCCTATGACATTAACGATTGTTAATAACCTTGCCGGTCCTTTTGGACTGCCTTTGGATGCCGAACTAGGCAGAGCCAATAACATGGACGAGATATGCCATCATAGCAACCACTATCGCTGCTGGGATCATAAGGCCGATTCATGAAGCAATAATGCGGCAGCTAGCCCGGTAATAAACCATCCATGAAGATGCCCCAGAGGACGAGGATTCCGCTTAGAATGCCATCCATCCACCGTCAACTGCAAGAGTGTGCCCTGTAATGTACTTCGCATCATCACTTGCGAGAAAGCAAGCAGCCCCTCTAATCCATTCGTTCTCAGCAAACATTGGAAGGGCTGTACGCGCCTTGATTACTTTGCTCAACTCCTTGTCAGTCATGGCCTCAATGGACATAGCAGTTGGAAAGAACCCGGGTGCAATGCCATTGACTCGGATATTGTGCTCCCCCAGCTCTATAGCAAGGGCTTTGGTCAAGAGGTTTACGCCTGCCTTTGATGTGTAGTAACTTACCTCTGTGAATCTTGTTGCACCGAATCCGAAGGTGGATGAGATGTTGATGATTGTGCCATGCTTCTTGGGAATCATCACCTTCGCGACTTCTCTTGAAGCCACGAATGCTGATGTCAGGTTTACGTCCATGACCCTGTGCCAATCCTCTATGGTCTGTTCCAACAAGGGCTTGAAGACGTACATACCAGCGTTGTTAACCAACACGTCAACAGTCCCCAACTTGTCGACTGTGAACTTGACCATATCTACTACTTCTCGCTCATTGGAGACATCTGCCTTGTAAGAGAGGGCCCTGACTCCGTACTTTTCAGACACGGTGTTGGCAATCCTGTCCAAGAGATCTTTTCGACGCGCCGCCAAGACCACATGTGCACCTGATTCTGCGAATCCGTGGGCAAACTGCTCTCCAAGTCCTGCAGAACCGCCCGTGATTAGCACAACTCTGTCGGTGAGATCATACTTAACCATTCAAACTCTCTCCAGTAGTTCTCTTCAGAGCGCTAGATGACCAAACCGCCATATAAAGAGTGAAAGAGGTCTTACTCAACATCATGACGTATGACAGTCTTGCGCCATTCTGTCGTTACAAGTCAGGAGAGGCCTCAACTGGTTCTTCTTGTTCCATCACGTGTTCTTCGGTTCTGTTGAGATATACCTTGATCGCCGCTATCGGGACTACGATTAGCAGCCAGACCAAGACATCTCCGAAAGTTGCTAGCACGAAATCCGTGCCACTGGGGTCTAGCAACATATGCCCTGCTCGAACCATCCTCACCAGAGGATAGACGATGACCAGTCCAAAGATCTGTTTGAGTCGGACCGCATCGACCCTTAGAGCAAGTTGCGGGCCAAACTGAGCTCCGATAACCATGCCCAACGCAAGCGCCACGCTATAGTAAACGTCGATGCTTCCGCTTAGAACATTCTGCACTGTGCCGGCACCAGTAGTGAAGATCATCGTGAACATCGAGGTCGCCACTGCCGCATGCATTGGCAGTCCTAGGAGGATACTCAGAACAGGAACTATGATCACACCGCCGCCTAGTCCTAATAGGTTTGCGACAATTCCTCCTCCAAAGGCTCCTAACAACGCAGAAAACAACGTAGTCTTTGATGTCTTGGAGAAATCATAGGCCGCCAACTCTGCTGCCCAATCACTTAGTCCTCTCCTCTTGGCGAAGAGCATCCTCATCGCAATTGGGAATAACAGAATGGCGAACACCCACCTGAGCACCTCGTCGCCATAGACATTGAAGATGGTCACACGAAGCCAGCCGCCCACCCAAGAACCTGGTATTGTCGTAATCGCCAAGAAGACTCCTGCTACGTACACAGTGGGCTTCGGAGTCTGTCTGTAGTATGCCCAGCTGCTTGATATGGCAACGAACATTGCTGCAACCAGAGATGATGATGGAGCCATGTCGGTGGAAAGTCCGAAAACGATGACTAGCAGCGGTGTGTTGATGATACCTCCGCCAATGCCGATCATGGATGAGAGAGTCCCTACGCCCACCGCAAAGACCGCGATCAGTAGGACTTCTGTGATCATCTCTTGCATTAGTTGCCGCGTCCTCTTGGCCGGGTGCTGACTATCAGCCACTTAAAGGTGTGCTGATGGTTACAATGCTGTAGACCAACTTATCTACCACCGACGGAGTTGATTCCGCGTCTCTGAAGAAACATGACGACTATGACCACTGCCAATGTGATACCGATTCCCAAAGACACTGCGTACATGCTTGGGTCGCCAAGAGGCTGGGTTGTGGTCCCTGATGTTGTGGTGGAAGTGTCTGTGGTTTGGGTTTCGGTTTTTGTAGTTGTAGGTGTTGTAGTGATTGAGGTCTTGGTCTTTGGCTCTAGGACCTCCACGGTCACATGATCCTCAATTCTGTTGCCACCTTCATCAGTAAGGAGTAGTACGAAATCATACACCCCTGCAGACAATTCTCCAACTGATACGCGAATCGTGTAGTCCTCACCAGATAGATGACCGCCTGCTACAAGTGTTTCATTCTTGAACACCTCAAACTTGACTGGGCTGAGGTCTTCAGCGTACCAGACAATTTCAGGTGCCGCTTCTCCCTCGACGAACGTGATGTCACCTGGCTCTATGACTACTGGTTTCACCGTATCTTTGACAACTACCTGGATTGATGCAGTGCAGTGGTTGTCACTTGGGTCGAAAGCGCGAAGCTCGAGACCATAGGTTCCAAGAGCAAGAACATGTCTATCAGTGATTCTTCCAATTGAGTCAATGTCGAACCTTGCGGTATCATTGATCCAGTACTTTGCGATCCCGAAAGAATCGATTGCCGCTACTGAATAGTCAAAGCGGGATCCGAGTTCTAGTTCTTGACTCGATGGTTGGATGGTCCAGACCGGGCTGGTTCTGTCTGCAACAACAACAGTCACAAAGTCAGTCTTGCTCCTTCCTGATGTAGTGTTCACGAACAGGGAGCAGTGATAGATTCCAATGTCGAGTCCCATGAGCTCTGCATTGACATCTTTACCGTTCCATGCTCCACTGGCAATGATGATATCTTCCATCTGGATTTCGAAATACTCTGGCCAAATGGCGGAAGCGTTCCACTGCAAGATTCCGTCAATTCCGACTTCCAAGTTGAAGATATCAGGACCTATCACCGCAAGGATTGCTGACGGGTACTTGTCAGCTGCATTGCAGTCCCCTGGAACCGAATACGTCATGGTGAAAGCAAATTCACTCCACCCATTGCCAAGTCCAATCTCGTCATCCCAGTGATTCAGACTCGCAGCAAGAGGGCTTCCAGCCAGGTCCTTTGCGTTTCCCTTTGTGTTCCATCCAATCTCATTTCCATAGACCCAGCAGTCTGTTGATTCCTGCAAGTGGACGCCTACACCAGTGTTTCTCTCGATTATGTTCCGGGTGAGGAAACACATGTTGGACCTACCAAGGTAAAAGGCCGCGATTGTGTTACTGTGCACCAGGTTTCTAGTGAATTCGCAATCTGTGGATGAATAAGAGTATGCGCCGTATCCTGCATGATGAATCACATTCTCCGACACAAGACACGACGAAGAGTACTCTATGTCTAATCCTACTTGCCCTCCTATGAAGATGTTCGACATAATCTCGGTGTTTGTACATGAGTAGAAGTATGAGGCCCAATCTGAGTCGGCCACAATGTTTTCACGAATGAATGAATCATGAGTATCTTCTACCAGAATGCCTACGTCTGCACCATTCACATGGTTCTCAAAGGCCGTTAGAAGGTTTGACTTGAGAATGTGGATGCCGTATTTGCGGCCGATGACATGGTTGTCAATAATCGAGCAGTTATAGACTCTATCCACTTCAATTCCATTCTTCGCCAGGTCTAATATGTTATCGGATACATGACACTCCAGTGATTTGATCATTTTGATACCATAAGCGACTCTGCTGATGTTGCAGTTCTCAACTCTTGCGTGAAGGACTCTTTCGAGGAGGACCCCGCTAGTCCAGCCATCGTCCGGCTCCTCAACATCAAGTATGCAGTCCCGAATGACGAAATAAGCATCAGTCTTATAGACACTAATGCAGCTGCCTTCCTCTATTCGGATGAACAGACCTTCAATCACAAATGGGTCATCAATGGACCCACTACCCGGCCATCCCTGTGACTCGAAATCTGCGTTGCTCGTTATGGATATTGGTGCGTGCGGTGTTGCCGACGTCACTGAACTGAATGGCGAAGAAACCGATTCTGATTCGATGGTTGAGGATGATGACTCTACGGCAGAAATCAGAGGAAGCAATAACAGCAGCAGGGCTAGAATCATAAGAATTCTGCCAGAACCAGATGCAACCTGCCTTCTTGCCAACAACCTCTCACCCAGTCTTGCAGCAGCGCGGCA
Organism: Candidatus Thorarchaeota archaeon SMTZ1-83; assembly: GCA_001563325.1. The sequence continues at coordinate 654 of LRSK01000244.1, read as the reverse complement.
TTAATGTGGGAACCCTGGCTGATAATCAGTATCGATATATTATACTTAAGATTCATAGTAAATCCCATCTCTAATGTTTTTGGCATTGTGTGGCGAAAATACGCACACGATTACGATTAATCGAAAACTCGGGAAGTGGCTTTGCAGAGGAGTGAGGGGGCCCCACTCCTCCATGGAGTGGACGGCTATTCCTCGAAGAAGTACTTACCGTGTGAGTAGATGGTTTCGTCGCCGGCAAAGATTTCACCCTCTTTCATGGACTTGATTATGTCCACATGGACTGCGCTCATGTTCGTGCCGTTGCAGTCAGGATATGCCCTACCAAGAGCACAATGGATGCTATCACCAATCTTCTCATCAAACAGCATGTTGAGCGTGTATCTCTTGATTCCGCGATTAGTTCCAATGGCCATTTCCCCTAGTTTCTTTGCCCCTTCATCAATCTCGAGGATCTCCTTGAGTACATCCTCGGATTTCTCTGCAGAGTAATCGACACCCTCTCCTTTCTCGAACTTCAGTCGGCCTCCCTCGATCACTTTGCCCTGGTACATGAAGGGGACGTCAAAGTATATCTTGCCCTCAACTGTGTCCTCCACCGGAGCTGTAAAGACTTCACCAGATGGCATGTTATGCTTCCCGTCTGAAGCCACCCAA
>LRSK01000243.1 GCA_001563325.1 Candidatus Thorarchaeota archaeon SMTZ1-83 | reverse complement strand
ATCAATGTCATGTTCTCCTTAGTGACAAGGCCACCCCATCTATATTCACCGAATTCAACACGCAGAGTTGCGTTAACTGTGCCGGAGATGACAGCAATCCTTGTTTCGAAATTCGATGCTGAGTAGTCATCTAGTACTATATGCAGTCTACGAACAAAGGAAACGTGTTGTAGGCCAGGGGGCCCATGGAAGTCGACATAATAACCATCGCTCGTCCTCTCTCCCACTATATCAGTTGCATAGTGGGCATAGGCACTCCACTCGGGAGGACCTGAAAATGGCGTTGAGTTCAGAATGACAACGTCTTGGCTGCTTTCCCAGTTCTCAGTTCTGAGATCGAATCCAGTCTGACCCTGAATCTCGCCTGTGTTACGGAAGGAAACACTTGCTGGAACAACATAGGTCAGGTTCCAAAGTGGGGTCAAGAGAAGAAGCATCATACAAATGAGTACGGCTATAATAACATTCGATCCGGATGGGCCATGATTCAGGTTCTGAGTCCTTTACTTTCTTTTTTCTCCACTCCATTTCAGTATCTCCATCATTCTCTTGAAGAGCATTGATGCAACATCTGTGGGATACATGCTGGCAGGGATTTCAATATGCCAATCTTCAGCAAGGTCCTTGAGAATACGCCAGCATTCAGAACTTTCATTGCACTCGCTGCAGTCTCCTTCATGATCGAACCAAACATGAACCCCGAATCTTGGTGAGAAAGTGATGTATGAGTTGGCCCCTGTTCCTGGGCAATACCCAACGGCAAAACCATGGTCTGAGCTTGAATTGTTCAGTGTGATGCGATTGATTGCTGCTGCGTTCTTGAGAAGCTTTGACACGCGCTGTTTAGCTATTCTATGTGCCTTACTCACAAATGGTCTTGATACATTGAGTTCCTCTGCTATCTCTGAAGGCGGAACCTTCTTTCTTCTACGAAGCCACACCTGAGTCTGGCGCTTTGTCGGATACCTGAAATTGCTGTACGTCAGGGTCGCCCTCCTATACGAGTTAACCTATGCAGGTTAACTCATCATTCAGATATAAATTAACCGCTCTTGGTTAACACATTCTAGGATTCAAGTACATGCCAATGTGAGAGATGTGCTGAATCATTTTCTCAGAGGACATCATAAGGGAATCTCAATACAATCTTCCAGGCCAAATGTGTGATACACACATTGTTCTAACCTAGAAAGTGTGCAAGCTGAGATACAAATGCAGATGCTTATAGAAGTCTCATTGTTGACAGCAATCTACGCTGTGTGGATCTTGCTTCTTGTCAATGCCATGGTCTCAAGTGAGGAGGTCTCCTTGACGATTGCCACACTACCTTTTATTGTGACATTTCCGATTGCACTGATTCTCGCTGCTTCAGCAGAAGTCGTCATTCCAGGCATACTAGGCGTAGACATTCTCCTCACGGCCATCGTAGGAGTCTTATTGTTCGTGAGATGGGTAATGGCAATAGTCGGCGAGTGACTATATAAGAAGCTAACTGATTGTAATGAGAATACATGATAATCAGAGATTCGAGAACTACTTGTTGTCCTTACGTTTGAACTCTGTATATCCACAGCGGCCGCATGCGAAGCGATCAAAGTGCTCCGCCATGTAGGTCCCCTTTTCACATCGAGGGCAGGTCCTCTTAGTAGGTGTGATCTTTCCAGTCTTCGAGTCAACCTTGTGCATCTTATGTGCCATCTATGACTGCTCTCCTGCCTTCTTTGTTTCATGTCTTTTAACGATATGACTAAGCTCGACTCTTTTCATCTGTTCAGGGTCAGTATATATCCTTGCAGAACCCTCTGTCATTCCGGCACCAAAATTCGTGTTGAGGCTTCGAATCACCACTAAGGCTGCATCAGCATCAAACTGAGCCACGAGCTTGGCCTTAACATCAGCCCTGCTAGGAGTGGTTCCACCGATATGTTCCACTCTGAAGTCTATTTCTCTCCTAGCGAGAGGTCTGTTCTCTTTCTCCTGAAGAACCTCAATCTTCATTGGTATCACTCTCTGCGATTATACTGACTTCTGGGGTGGGTCAGCCATTCGACTTTGGGTTGTCTAATAAAGGTTTCACCACAGGCTGTCTGAAATATTGGGCCTAGCGCACTTTCAGGGCATACTTGCCAGGTTTATCGATATTGAGCCGCTCAGCTATGTATGAGCTTCTTCGTGGGTCTTCACGAGTATCTCTTCCAGGGAGAATCACTACTATTCCGGTGTATGAGGTGGACAGGCTAGTGCCCTTGCAGTTGGGACATTGGTCTTCATTTGTCAAATAATGACAGGACCTACAAGCTCTTTGCTTTGCCATGGAATCTCTCCTCAATTATTTCTTCTTCTTGTCCTTCTTAGATTTCTCTCCACGAGCACTTCTGACGTCATCCTCTACCCAAGAGTTCTGTGGACCAATCTTACCTAGGAATGGCTGTCGCATGGTGAGACCTAGCTTTCCAGACCTATTTCCTGACTCAAAGCTGATTGACGTAATGCGAGCTCTGACACTGTCTCCTTCAGCAAGGGTCCTTCCCGTTTCCTTGCCCAACAAAGCGCTCCCCTTGGAATCCTGAGTTATGAAGTCATCACAGATCTGGCTCACATGGCAGAGACCATCAAGAGGCCCCATGCGAATGAATGCTCCAAAGTCCATTAGCTCGACTACATTTCCTTCTACAAGTTCTCCTCTAATCGGTTTGAACACGAGGACCTTGTAGGTGACTGAGTGATAGGTAGCACCGTCACCTGGCATGAGTCGTCCCTGACCGATATCATCGATGCCAATAACAGCAATCATGAGTCCAACATCTCTGTCTAAGACATTCTCATGCTGTTTGCGCAAATGGACCATTGCAGCCTTTTCTATTGGTGAGCCAAACTCCTTAGGAGGAATCCGGACAACATCTCTTACCGTGACAACGCTGTATATCTCAATCACCAGCCTAGACAATCATAGAATAATCAGACCAAGGCCTAATTGCACTGGTCTGGACCCGACGGCTCAGCGGTGCAACAATTTGGTAAACATAAAAACATTGTGAATAGGCCTATGGTACTTCGCCTTCAAGGACAAGTCGTTTCTTACCTCTGAGAAGTAATACAGGAATGCCCCGGGATCTTGCACAAGCTCGCAGCTCTCTATCATTGGTTGCCAACACCCCACCAGCCTGGGCTGTGTGTTCTATGAGTTGGTCATCAACTGACAACTCTGAGATTGCATCCTGAACATCTTCAATCCTACAATTACCAGCGAGTTCCAATGCAACTCGGAAGGCGTGTCTGTCATTACCCTTTGCAGTTTCTGCAAGACGGTTAATCTCATCCATTACGGAGCTAAGAATCACAAAGTCGACACGTTGCTCCAGAATCATCTTAGATTCCGAGAAGATATCTATGTTGAACTGGTAGGGTATGGTGAGGAAATTGGTATCAACCACGACAAGAATGGTCACGTTTCTCACGAACTTCTCAAGTTTCGGCATGCCCAATGAGTCGCCATTTGTTCTCGACTCTGCGTCCGATAGCAATCCGTTGTCCCTTCTCCACAGCAACGGGTCTCTTCAGTTCAAGTTCAATCTCTTTGCCATGAAGTCTTGTAATCACGCCCACAGTAGCTGCAGTACCAACTACAAGCATGAGTGGTTCATTGTGTCTGAGATTCCCTACCTCTTTCTCAGCCTCCATTCCCACTACTCTCTCCATCAGAATTGGCTCGACCATGAGTTTGTCAATGATCTTTGGCATCTTGCCAGCTCTGCCAACAACATTTCCTACAAGTCTGTCGGCACGAGTGGATGCTGGGTCGAGAGCGGTTCCTACACCTATCAACCCGCCAGGACGCGCCTCAGTCAGTTCATTGCCACTTCCTGAGAGCAGACTAGTAATTTTCGCTCGAATCGGTTCGAATCCTTTGTCCCCGCGAGAACCCGGTGCTATCTCTATCTCATCTCCAATCCTCAAAACGCCCCTGATAATAGACCCTCCGACTACACCACCTCTTAGCTGGTCTGGTAGACTACCTGGTTTATTGATGTCAAACGACCTGGCCACAAACATCTTCGGGACCGCGTCTGCATCTCTCTGCGGAGTTGGAATCACTTCCTGAATTTTCTGAATCAGCAGGTCCGTGTTTGCTCCAAACACGGCAGATACAGGAACTATTGGTGCGTTCTCAGCTGTCGTACCCTTGACAAATGCCTTGATTTGTTTGTAATGATTTAGAGCCTCTTCCTTCGATACCAGCTCAATCTTGTTTTGGACTATGATTATCTTCTCGACGCCAATTATCTCCAATGCGCGGAGGTGTTCAGAAGTCTGTGGCATTGGACAGGGCTCATTGGCCGCAATCACAAGAATCGCACCATCCATGAGGCTTGCCCCACTTAGACAGGTTGCCATCAAGGACTCGTGACCAGGACTGTCTACAAAAGATATCTCACGGAGAGATTCCAGTTTTCCTTCACACTTCGGACACTTTCCATCCTTTGCTAAATGGGAAGTTGTGAATGCTTCCGGCTCAGGACAATTTGTACACTTCATCAGAGTGGTCGCCGCATAGCCAAGTCTGATTGAGATTCCCCTTCGTACTTCATCCGAATGACGGTCTGTCCACTCTCCAGTGAGGTACTCTACAAGGGTCGTCTTTCCATGGTCGACGTGACCCAATGTACCAATGCTTATCTCGGATTGTCCTTCATACACCTAATCATCACTTCCAAATGTCCTGGTCTTACTATCCTCTGAGGCGTCTGAAGGATGTTTAAAGTCTGTGGTTGGATCCACAGGAACGCCTGCTATGCGACCTTCATTACCAGCTCTTCAAGTGGGGTGCTTCCCTTCTCCTCAATCCTCAAGTTGACCTGAGATATGTTGGAGCTAAGCTCTCTCCCTCGAACAGTCTTCCTCTTTGCTATCCCCTTTCTCTTAGACCTGAACCCTGGTGGACCCCTGATCAAGATTCTCTTCTTCCCACTACCATGTACATCCGGGCGTATTGGGAAGCCTGATGCGTCACTCCCACCAGTTATCTTGAACTTGTACCCGGGTAGACCGAGTACATCGCCTTCCACTATATCACCTACATTTCTGCCAACCAGTGCGTTGGTCTTGGCATCATCCAGTTCGTATTGGATGGCCTTTCCTTCTTCGGGGTCGGAAATTACTAGTTTGAATGGCAACTAACTGTTCGCCTACCTTGAAACTATACTAGGTGGTCCTAGGCCTGTACGGCGGCGTAGCCAGAGTGAATCACTTTATGAGGATTGCGGTTGAACCTAGGGAAAACATGCCCTCAGGTCAACTTGATGATTGTTGGCCTAGGACACAATCATTATAACATGCACTCTTCCTGACCCAAAGAACCACCGCAAGAGACTTGAACAGCATGGACCCTCTCATCTTTCTAGCAATTGCAGCAGGCATTTGGATTCTCGTCTATGTCCTCGCTCAGTTTATCGGCTTTGAGAAGCTCAACGAGAAGGGGGTTGAGGCAAGCACACCTTTCTTCCTCCTCATCAAGACAGAACGATTGAATGCATTCCTTACTAGGTGGGGAAAGAAGTTCCCTCGTGCCTTCTGGAACTTAGGGATCATTGTGGGCTTCGGAGGAATGATTTTCGGTTTCTACGTCTTTGCTGATAATTTTCTCAAGTTTTTCACTCAACCAGCAAAGGCCGGTGGAGTTGTGCCAATCATTCCTGGGGTCACAATCACAGGTCTTCCATTGATATACATGCTAATCGGTCTCGCAGTGACCCTCATCACCCATGAATTTGCACACGGACTCGCCTCATCTCGTGAAGATATTCCGATTAAGAGTTCAGGCCTCCTTTTCTTCTACGTAATCTTTGGAGGATTTGTTGAGCCTGATGAAGAATCGTTCAATCAAGTTGAGCCAAAGTCAAGGATGCGCATGCTAGCCGCAGGGTCCTTTGCCAATTTAATCACTGGGCTCATTGTCTTTGTACTGATAGCTAATTTCAATCCAATAGCGTCAATTGCCTATAACTCACCAAACGGTGCGTACATCTATGACACACAGGCAGGCTCACCCGGGGCTGCAGCTCTACAAATTGGTGACGTCATTGTCAAGCTCAATGAAACAGAGATAGACACATGGGGTGATGTCGACTTATTCATGAAAAATACAACATCTGGGTCATTACTTACAATATATACCACAAACCCGTTAACAAACGGTACGACGATAGTGCTCGGGGAAAATCCTACCAATGGAACGCTTGGTTATATCGGAATCTTTGGTGCAGACTTTTGGGAACCAAAGCCCGGCTGGGACCTGATACTCACTCCGCTTACTGTATTTCACATTCAGCAGATTCTTGTATGGCTGTGGATCATTCTCGTTTCCATTGGATTACTCAATCTTCTTCCAATACCTGCATTTGACGGAGACAAGATATTGAGTAACGCGCTGAGTCTTGTCACTAATGATGAGAAGAAGATCAAGTATGTCATGTGGCCTGCGCGAATCATCTCTCTGACCATTCTCCTTGGCAGTATAATTCTCAGTCTGGTCTTGGGTAAGGGGCTATTCTGATAGCCCAAATCGGCTAATCTTGATGAGACCTCAAATGTGGGACCTAAAAAGGGGCCATCTGGACAATTCATCGATGCAATATGATTACCGCACAGATTGGCACAATGCAGAATGTCCGTGAGAAGGCCCGTAAGGCACTCACCGACTATCTCACCATGTTTCTCCCTGGTTCTTGGACTGAACCACTCGCAAGACTGAAGCTTCTCCTTCAATCTAGTTCCGATATCGATTGGGAGGCTCTTAAGGGCCACGCCCTAGTGTTCTTTGATGAGAAACGTCTCTCTAATGACCGAGTGGAGTGCCTTGCTCGTGTTGAGCGGCTAGGTGAAGCCCTCAGAGAGATACATAGTGCTCTCTCACCCGCAGAATGGCACAAGACAGTGGACGATATAGCGTATGCAACTAACTTCAGGGTTTCAAAAGCTGCTATTCAAGCCACCAATCTCCACGTAGCGGAAGAAAACAAGGAAGAAACAACGAAGAAACCTGAACGAGCTAAGGTCTGAATTGTATCTACTTATGATTCGCCAAGCCAACACGGATCCCCTCCTGTTTAGATGATGTGTTAGATGGCCTCCACGCGCATATCAGTCAATTTCATGTCCGAAGGCTCACCAGAATCACTTTCCAGGAGATAGATGAACTTATTCAACAGATGGAGAAATAGCTGCCTGCATCTAGATGAGAGTCTTTAACTGCGATCTCTGTCACAGTCCGCTTGGAGTACACATTCTATGTCTGTTGAGTGCTCGAAGTGCGGGAAACCCGCAGTGTATCTGAGGAGGTATACCGCAGAGAGGCTTTGCCAAGCCTGTCTAGTATCTACCACACTACAAAGAGTACGACGAACTATAAACCGAGAGAAGATGCTCCATGAAGACGATCGAATAGCAATTGCTCTCTCGGGTGGCAAGGACAGTGCTGTTCTATTAGAGGTCCTATTCCGAATCGAACAGGATTTTCCAAATGTGGAGCTAATCCCCCTCATAATTGATGAGGGAATAGAAGGCTACCGCGACAAAGCTCTTGAGGCAGCTAGACATCTAACAGCCAATCTGGGTCTAGACCTTGAAGTGCGGAACTTCTCAAGCTTCTTTGGTCAATCGCTCGATGAGATTGTTACTGCGCGTGGCGAAACCTCATTGGGTGCATGTTCATACTGCGGAGTTCTGAGAAGAAGAGCTATAAACACAGCGGCGAAGGACCTAGCAGCTGATGTTGTTGCGACTGGACACAATCTGGATGACGAGGCACAGACAATCATGATGAACATGATGCGTGGCGACAGCCGCAGGATAGTCCGAACAAACAGAACGCGAGAGAATCCGATTGGGGGGCTCGTTCCACGTGTCAAGCCCATCAAGGAAATATCCGAGAGAGACATCGTTGCTTATACCCATCATCTCCTGCTTCCATATCACGATGCTCCTTGTCCATATGCTGCTGAGGCCTATCGTAACGATATTCGTGAGTTTCTGAACCGTATGGAGCACAAACGTCCAGGGACACTCTTGGCAATTCTACGCTCATCCGAATCAATAGCGGAGGCATTTGAACAGAATACTGCACTACCGAGTTTCAGGACCTGTGAAACATGTGGAGATCCAAGCTCATCGAAGACGTGCAAAGTATGTTCAATGCTTGAAGACCTAAGAGCTGAGTAAGATGACAAAGCGACCTGAAACCCTGCATGAGACTCGACAGGTTGTCTATGATGACAATCACTGGAGTCTGTTAAGGTCGCTAAGAAGCAAAGCGGCGGAGATTATGGGAAGGCTTGATGATGCAGGCATGAGGTCGTTTGTCTATGGCTCTATTGCACGTGGAGATATACACAAGTCATCGGATATAGACGTCATCGTTCCCTATCCTGTATCTAGCTACAGAATAGAGGTCAGTGTCGGGAGAGGAGTCCATAGAGAATTAGTGCAGGCAACGCCTTCTACTGTAATCAAGGGTCACATTCATCTAGACAACGACGTGGTCGTGACTTTTCCACTCTTCAAGCTCATGCCAAGAGAAGAAGAGTTCTATCGGTGGGGTGGGCAGGTGAACCTCGATCAAATTCGTAATGAAGTCCGTGTACCAGGTGTTGACAAGCGACTGGTTTTGATAGATCCTACAGACATTGGTCATATGGAGCATGGAGTCATTGGCTATGAACATGAAGTTGCAAAAAGGATTGGAGTAGGTATCGCAATTGCTCAAGAACGCGTGCGAGTACTGAAGAGACGTGAAGATGTTGGCAGGACTGGAGTATACCTCACTAGACCTCTTTCTGAGGATGAGAGCTTCGAAACGGTAGCTAAGAGTCTGCAGGACAGCGATCCTGCAATACGAAGAACAATAGGGCGAAGAGGGAAGTAGAGGTGCTGCATTGATGCGCTCAGTTCACAAGACCAAGGGGAACTCGTTGCTTGTGGGACAGATGCCAGCCGGCTGCAAGATGTGTGCTGTGGGTTCAAAGATGGTCCTTTTTGTCACAGGCGTATGCGAAAGCGCTTGCTTCTACTGTCCCTTGTCACAGGACAAGGCAGGAAATGATGTTGTGTTTGCCGATGAAATGCCCGTGCACAACGATGACGACATCCTCGAAGAGTTGGACGCGATAGGTGCTGAGGGAGCCGGTCTCAGTGGAGGTGACCCCCTTTGTCGCCTCGAAAGAACTCTTGGGTTCATCTCACTTCTCAAGGACTCTCAGGGTTATGATTTCCATCTTCATCTCTACACTTCACAGTCAGATGCGGATACACAGTCTATCGAGAATCTGCATAAGACAGGTCTGGACGAGATTAGATTCCATCCCATGACCGACAACTGGTCTGCAATAGAAACAGCTGTTAGTCTTGGAATGGATGTAGGTATTGAAATCCCTGCCATTCCCGGTGAGATCAAATCACTAAAGAAGACAGCTAGGAGAGCCGAAGATATAGGAGTTTCATTCCTAAACATCAATGAACTTGAGAGTAGCGAAACTAATTTTTCTTCTCTCAGTTCTCTTGGGCTACGACTGAAAAACATGGGTTCTGCATCTATCGCAGGGAGTGCAGAAGTAGCTAATGAACTCATTACATGGTCGGCAAGGGAGCTCGAATCAATTTCAGTACACTACTGCTCAGCACACTTCAAGGATGCAATACAGATGCGAAACCGTCTCGAACGCCGTCTTGAGCGAACAGTAAGGGAGTTTGAAGAACGTGCAGATGATGAGCCGCTGTTGATACTCGGAGTCATCAGAGCTCCTTTTGGAGAAGAGCTTGATGGAAAGATTCTGACCCAGATTAGTAAAGTCCTAGAATCACAATTCAATGTTCCATCGAATCAAATGAATATCGACTTGCCTAGAAGGAGGATTGAGATTGCAGGGTGGATACTCGCAGAAATCGCAGAGGACCTTAGGACATCAGTCAAAGATGGTGACTTACTGGAGATAGGAATTGCATACGAATACCCATCTTGGGACCGTCTTCAGACGCTCTTCGACCCTCTATGATTGGTCAATCCTGAATCTCAAGATGGCACCAAAACCTCCAAGATTCTGGAGCTGGTCCCCCGCTGGATGGTCTGTGGACACAATGTGGAATTGACCGCGTGTTTTCTCTGTGTTTCGTATCAGATTATCCATCCACCGTCGTTGGTCATGGTCACCTTCCCGTAGTTTCTTGTCTGTTATCAGGAGATGCTCCACCGCTCCGTAATCAACTGCAGCCTTGACCTCTTTATCACCATAAGCTCCTAGACCGTCCCCCTTTGCTATGTGTTCTATCAGCCCCTCTATTAGTTGGGTCTCAACCTCAAGTTTCAGTCCCTCTATAGCCTTTGAAATCACACCCCTGAAGAGAATCTCTTTTGCACCAGGATAACCTATCGAGTTTGAGCTTTCAACTACCACCGGCGGAAGTTCTTTAATCTTCATACCTCGTAAGAACTCACTGAAGTGGTCTTTGACGAAGCCAGGTCCCACAATTAGGATTATCGCAATCTCATTCTGTTCTAGTTGGGAACGGATAGCAACGCCCACGCTTGAAAAGAAGTCGCGCATAGTGGCGTCATACGCCTTTTGATCACTACGCTTTCTAGAAATGCTTGTTCGCACACGAACAGCCTCTCGTATACCAAAATCTGCCACGAGAAACAGCTCGGCAATACCATCCTCAATTGTCACCAGTAGGCATACTGAACTCTGGCCTGTCTTTTCGGCTTCCTTTATTCGTTCCAGCATGAAATTGGGCCAATGCTCTTTAATTATCGTCAGAGTGCTTCCTTGTTCTACATTGAATGTATGGTATGATCCAATGTTGACCAAATCTCCGGGGCCTTCTAGAATGACACCCTTTAACCGCACACGATTGGAAAATGCATGAAACATGACATCATCAATCTTCAAAACCAGTGTCATGGGCTTTCGAACGCTATCCTGTTTTCTGGCATCATCATCACCGACTTTGACCCTACGCGTTGTTCTAGAAACAACGGTATCACCAGGACTGACTAGATTATACAGATGCCAGAGATCAT
>LRSK01000242.1 GCA_001563325.1 Candidatus Thorarchaeota archaeon SMTZ1-83 | reverse complement strand
ACAGCAAGATCCGCTGAAACTCAAAAACAGTGACTTCGCATACGCTGTTGTGTCTTCAAAGGCGATTGGTAGGTGGAGCAAAATACTGATTGCTGCTGGCGGGGTATCACTCGTTCTAGCTCCAGTTGGGGATATGATGGTGGAGTCAGGCCTTTATGGAGTGTCGATGCTCATGGGACTGCTCCTCACGTACGTGTTCATCCCATTAGCTGCAGCCAATGCTGGCGTAGCATATGCAGTCTTTGTGGCCTCAGTTGTATTTGTGGCCGTAGTTCTGCTCCTGCTGCCACAAAGGGTATACAAACTCATCAAGAGAGGCGAGGACATCTTCGCCCTAGAGCCCAAACACGATGCCGACAAGAGTAAACAAAAGACCGTAGAGAAAGAGAAAGACGCTGGCAATCATTAGGCTCAGCCCCAACAATGCCCTACGCCAAGCTGGACTCGGATTGCCCTCCGCATCGTATCGCTTGCTGTCTTCAAGAGGCTGACGTGAGAAGAGACAGCCGCCCAAGAATAGCAGGATCCCCGTTCCCAGGAAACTCAAGACGCCTACAACATAGAGGAAAATGAGAGCCTGGGCTATCACTGATGCAAGAAGTCCTGCTAACGCTATTCCAGCCATCAAAACAGTTGCCTGGAGGAGGCCCCGCTGGATTGCAGGTCTCCACACGCGCCCTCTCTCCGGTTATGGCAACACAATGAATAGCAGCCCGATGGCGGCAAGCACTACTGCAAGCAACACAAGGGGAAGGAAGATTGATTCAAGAGAAGCTATGAAGATTGCAACATAGTCAGTCCCGTCAAGAGGAGGATGTCTGCTTTCGCTTTCATGGTCTCCATAGTGGGACCAGTCAAACTCTTCGCGCGGTTCGTATCTTGGCTCTTCGTCATCCATAAGGTGTAGCTCCTTTGTATGTCCTTGCAGCAGTGTTGCTCGCGAACCCTTTTGTATCCAACAAACTACGCAATTGCCGCCTCTTGGGCTTCAACCGCTTCCTTGTAGCCAAGATCCAGCTCTCCAGCGAAGTGGCAGGCCACGAGGTGGCCTTCGCCCATGTCGCGAAGCTCTGGAATCTCTTCCTTGCATATGTCCTTTGCGAATCTGCAACGCGGATGGAAGCGGCAACCGGTTGGTGGATTGATGGGACTCGGTACTTCTCCGGCTAGAATCTCGGCCCGACCGGCCATCTCCGGATTCGGGATCGGAACTGCCGAAACAAGGGCAGCAGAGTATGGATGCATTGCCTCCTCGAATATATCACGAGGCGTCAACTCTATGATCTTGCCGAGATACATTACCGCAACTCTGTCGCTCATGTGCTTAACAACACTCAAGTTGTGAGAGATGAACAGGTACGTCAGATCAAACTCTTGCTGCAGGTCTTTCATGAGATTGAGCGTCTGAGCTTGTACTGATACGTCAGTGCTCGACGTGGGTTCGTCCATCACAACGAACTTGGGATTCAGAGCCAATGCTCGGGCGATACAGATGCGCTGTCTCTGACCTCCACTGAACTCATGAGGGAATCTGTTGAGGTGGTCCTCAGTAAGACCGACTTTCTTGAGAAGCTCCAAGACCTTCTGTCTCAGCCTGTATCCTCTTGCTATGCCGTTCACCAGTAGCGGTTCACCGACAGCGTTCTTGATAGTCAGTCTGGGGTCAAGAGACGCCATGGGGTCTTGGAATACAATCCCCAAGTTCCGACGGAATTGCATCATCTCTCTTTGATTGAGCTCAGTGATGTCTTTACCATCGAAGATTATCGAACCAGCAGTGGGAGGAATCAATCGTAGAATGGTTCTCCCAGTTGTGGTCTTTCCACAGCCCGATTCTCCTACGAGCCCAAGGGTTTCGCCCTTGTATATGTCGAACGTGACGTCATCAACAGCTCTGACATACCCAAGCACCTTGCGGAATACTCCGCCCGTCAGCGGGAAATACTTCTTCAAGTTCTTTACTTCTATCAAAGGTTCTCCATTTGGCATCTCATATCACCTCTTCTTTCCCTTCATGGAGCCCTGCGGATGGAAGCATTCCACCCAGTGATTGGGCTTCATTTCCTCTCTGGGAGGCCGCTCCTTCTTGCAGATTTCAGTTGCGAACTCGCAACGAGGATGGAATCTACATCCCGAGGGCGGAGTGATTAGATTCGGCACAGACCCCTTAATCTGCAGAAGTCGATGAGTCTTCTCCGTCAGCTTCGGAATCGCCTTCAGCAGACCCGTCGTGTAAGGGTGTATCGGGTCCGAGAACAACTCCTCAGTAGAAGCATACTCAACCACAACTCCGGCGTACATGACAGCAACCTGTGTGCATGTTTCAGCCACAACTCCGAGGTCGTGTGTAATGATGATGATTGACGAGTCGAACTCAGATTTCAGCTCGTTCAGAAGGTTAAGAACCTGGGCCTGCACAGTAACATCCAGAGCCGTCGTAGCTTCGTCGCAAATCAGAATCTGAGGATTGCAGGAGAGAGACATAGCAATGAGAGCTCTCTGCCTCATACCTCCGCTCAGCTCGTGTGGGTACTGGTTAGCCACCTCTTCAGGTGACGGCATCCTGACCATCTTGAGCATTTCAACTGCCTTCTTCTTGGCAACTTGTTTCTTGTCATCGTCTGTTGGTGGAGGGGGATCATCGAGCTGACTTCTGTACTCAGCAATCTTCTCCTGTATCGTAGCCACGTTATCTGCATCCGGATTCTCAGCCAGAGTTGTTTCGAGGCGCTCAATCTTCATCTCAAGAACGTCCTTCGCAAGTTCCTGATGAAGAGTAATCACCTCAGATATCTGGTCACCTACACGGAAGACGGGATTCGGATACGTAGCCGGGTCTTGGAAGACTATCGCAATACGATTGCCTCTTATCTGCCGCATCTCATCTTCAGACAGTTTGAGAAGGTCCATAACGACTTCAGAGCCATCCTTTGCCCGGTCTCTGAAAATGATTTCACCTTCTTCGATCCGACCGGGAGAGTCGACCAGGCGGAGAATGGATTTTGCCGTCACACTCTTACCGCACCCGGTTTCTCCGACGAATGCAAGAGTATCACCCTTCTTGAGTTGAACGGTGATTCCATCTAGAGCCTTCACGACCCCCTCATACGTGTAGAAGGAGGTCTTGAGCCTCCTTACATCGAGAATCACACCAGGCTCTAGGACAGGTATTTCATCGTGCGTTTCTTGTGTACTATCTTCTGATGCTACCATTGTATGTCATCTCCTGCAATCATCGTCTCCTGAGTTTGGGATCCAAGATGTCTCTGACTCCATCGCCGACCAAGTTGAAGGCAAGCGCACAGAGGAGGATTGCCATTCCAGGATAGAACACCAACCAATAGAATACGAAGTGGGTCTGGCCCGTAGCAATCATCAAACCCCATTCTGCAGTGCCGGCTTCAGCTCCGAAGCCGATGAAGCTAAGTCCAGCGGCCGTGAGCAGGACACCGCCAAGGTCTAGCGTGGCCTGAACGATTATCGGCTGGATTGTGTTGGGAAGGATGTGTGATACCAGGATACGGAAGTCCGATGCTCCAACTGAACGCGCAGCTTCCACGTATAGCCTCTCACGTTCAATCAGTACTTGACCCCTGATCAATCGCGCGTACGTGGGCCACCAAACAACCATCAATGCGATGGCAATGTTGTCAAGGTTTCTTTCACCAAGTGCTGCCACTATAGCCATGGCCAAGATGAGCCCTGGAAAGGCAAAGAACACGTCAGTGATTCTCATGACAATCTCATCAACTGCGCCACCAAAGTAGCCTGCGGCAGCTCCAATTAAGGCACCGATTGTCAGCGAAACGGACACCACCAGGAGCGCGATTCTAAGGTCTATTCTCGTTGCCCACATGACCATGCTGAAGATGTCGCCACCATTCTGGTCTGTTCCCCAGATGTGCGTGGGGCTAGGTGGTGCCAACGTTTCAGTCCATATCCTCTCGGTGGGGCCATATGGTGCCCACATGTGGACAGTCAATGCGATGAACACATATCCCACAATGATGATCAACCCCACCACCACGAGTGGGCTTCTTCTGATTAGGTATAGGCTATACCGTAGTTCCTTCATTCTCGGTCCGAGGTCCTCTCTGAAGAGCACCCACCAGTAGGACCGAACAGACGGTACAAACAGCATCACTATGGCCGCCACGTTTGCAATGGCGAGGAACACTGCAATGCCACCGACGAGGAACTCAATCCCAATGTAGATGAGATTCGAATATATCACCCACGAGAATGCTGCTGTGTCAAGCCTCAGAATAGAGCGGCCGATGCTTGCCAACCAGAAACCGAGTAGTGCCAAGGGAAGTGTGTTCAGTACGAGCGTGCCGAGCAGAGCGCTCAAGCCGAATTCGACTGCTATAAAGCCGGCCACGACTGGCGCCAAGATAATGAGGCCTATTCCTAGCCCAGCCAGGCCGACAATGATCTGAAAGATACCAAGGACTCTCGCCATCGGTCGCGCTTTTTCAACAACCACTTCAACTTGTACTTGAGTTATTTCTTCCATTCTTGTTCACCTCTAGCCGTATCTTATGCGCGGATCCAGCGTAGCATACACAAGGTCCACAACCAAGTTAGCTGTCACGAATATGATTGCCACAAGGAGCGTGAAAGCGTTGATGCTGGGTATGTCTGATGTTAGGATTGCAGCCACCGCCCATCGACCGAGTCCAGGCCAGCTGAATATCGTTTCAGTTAGCACGGCCCCGGTAATCAGACCACCAAAGGCAAGTCCTATGATTGTGACCGTAGGTATCATGGCATTCCGTAAAGCGTGCCGATAGATTACAACTCTCTCTCTCAAGCCCTTTGATCTTGCCAGAGTGATGTAGTCTTCCTTTAGGACCTCGAGCATACTAGACCGCATCATCCTGGTAATAACCGCCAGGAAGATGTAACCGAGACACATCGCGGGCATCACGAAGTGAATGAGCGCATCAAAGAATAGAACAATATTCCCAGTTATTATGGAGTCTATTAGTACGAAATTAGTTATCGGGGTATGATCGATGATTGTGAATGAATACCTGCCACCTTCAGGGAGATAAGGTAGGCCCCATACAAAGAACTGGTAATAGAGCAGATACTTCAGCATAAGTGCAAACCAGAATATCGGCATCGACACACCCGCCAGAGCAATCACTCGAGTGACATGATCAGTAAGCTTGTCCTTCTTTGTGGCTGAGATAATCCCCAATGGGATACCGATTGTCACGGCAATGACCATCGCAACTAGTGATAGCTCGATGGTAGCTGGGAAGTACCTCTGAATTGTGGGAATGACTTCCATTCTCGAGGTACGTGAGTATCCCCAATCGCCTGAAAACAGGTCTCTCAGATAGTAGAAGAACTGAATATAGACGGGTTGGTCAAGTCCATGGTCTCTCATGATTCCTGGAATTGCCTGAGGAGGAGTTCTCTCTGTGACATACAGTGCAACCGGATTGCCGACCACGTAGGCCAGCACGAACGTGATTGCGAGCACTCCTATAATGACAGGAATCGATAAGAAGACCCTTCTCAATACATAGTCTCTCAGTCTCATTATCGACCACTTCACGTGCACAGACTTTTCGATATAGCAGATAGTGCCAACCTGATATCAGGGGGCGCATCAAGTCGAGGGCCATTTAAGGCTTTGGTTCGAAGAAATAATCCTGCACGGCGTTTTGCGTTCTAGTCACGCCTCTCCCGGACCCTAGAATCATGGAAAGACGAATCCAAAGTTCTGCAAGGTAGGAAGAGCAGGAGTGTGTACATTCTTACACATACAAATGAAATCATGAATTTGAATCGAATCCCAACAGGATCTAAGAACTCGCTCCCAATTGAATCGACATTTCTACTTACTTGTGTCTGCGAGTACACGAACTCGTTGATTAGTCGTTTTTCCTCCCGCTAGATTCCAATGTGGCACGCCTCGGCGTTGTCCACAAAGGAAGTTGTCTTTCCTCCTGACAAGACATCTTCAAGAAAGAAGAAGGAAGTAAATTCCAATGGAAAGAAACCAGATGTACGCGATCATAGTTATCGTGATTGTGATTGCGGGTGCTGGTGTTGCCTTTGTTTTCCTATCTCAACCGGCCCGGACGGCCGAGGATCAATACATTATAGAAACTATAGGCAACCCTGACAGCATGGACCCGCACGTCAACTACGAGAACTTTGGTGGCGGAATCCAATTCAATGTCTATGAAACCTTGTATACCTACCCGTGGGGCTCGGATAACACAGAACCTACGGTTCCACTACTGGCTTCCGCCGCGCCGGTGATATCGGCTGACGGTTTGCAGTACAACATATCTCTGCGTGAGGACGTCATATTCCATGACGGGACTCCGTTCAACGCGAGCTGCGTGAAGTGGAACTTCGAAAGGGCTGTCAAGATGTTTGACACTCACGGTCCTGTATGGATGATAATTGAGCCACTCAAGGGTGGTGAGGTCGTCGAGGCTGAAGCCTACGTAAATGGTACCGGCTCAGCCGAGTTCGAGGCTGCCTTCGATGATTGGCAGGCAAACTCAGGCGCAATCGTTGTTCTGGATACCTACACAATCCAGTTCAACCTAGAGTATCCGTTCGCACCATTCATTCCTGCAACGACCTACGAGGTTGGTGCTCAGATGAGTCCCAGCTACGTACTCAGCAGCCCCAACAACGACACGGGTGCAATGGACGCCCACTGGGGTGTTGACTACGGTGAGGTTCACACCTGGATGGAGACCCACACCTGCGGTACTGGTGCCTACATGCTTGAGGAATGGAGGCCCAACGAGTTTGTCAAGATGGTCATCTTTGAGGACTACTGGAGAGCTGATGCGACTGAGGCTGCAATTGAGCCTCCAGACTATGCTGGTGCTTTCAAAGAAGTCTGGATCAAGACAAACGAGGATACCACCGGTCGTCTCTTGAACCTCAGGACTGGTCTCGCAGACCAAGTCTATTGGCCAACAACCAACGCCGATGAAATCTGGGACAACGTGACCCTGGGTTCCAGTGACCCGAACATCAACGTCGTTACTGGTGGTTTCAGCTACACACTGATGGCATTCACCTTCAAGTTCCTCCCGGTGAACATCACCCGTGGTGGAGTCATGACAGAGGTCACAAGTCCATTCATCTATCGTGAGCTCAGGAAGTGCTTCGCCTACGCCTTCGACTATCAGGCAGCCATCGACGCCATCGTCAGGGGTTGGGGCTTCCAGGCCAAGGGCTTCATTCCACAGGGCATGTTCGGTCAGGACTCCTCATACTGGACTGAGGAGTATGACATCGAAGCCGCTGTTGCATGGTGGAACCAAGCCATGAACCAGCCAGGTTTCGTGGATACAATTAATGCCATGCAGGGATACATCGACCTGTTCTACAACTCAGGCAACGTTGTTCGCCAGCAGGGTTCACTCCTGATGAAGGACGGCTTCACAGCTGTCATGAACCATGCCAGCGCCAACCTCACTGGCATTGACCCAGTTCCAGAAGTGAGAGTCAACGCTCTTGAGTGGGCCAACTTCTTGGAGAGAATGGACAATGGCGAGCTACCAGTATGGCTCGTTGGTTGGGCACCTGACTATGCAGACCCACACAACTATGCATGGCCATTCGTGCACTCTGATGGTACATTCATGATTGCTAGCGGTTACATGAACGAGACTGTTGACTCGTGGATTGTCAATGCTAGCAAGTCCACCGACCCAACTGAGAGGCTGGAGCTCTATGGCAAGATCCAGGCACAGGTTGCCTATGATCAGCCAAGCATCTACATGTACCAGCCCAAGCAGTTCACAGTGCGCAGAGCATGGTTGAAAGGCACTGGTCTCGATTGGAGCCCAATGCATGGGGTATACTACTACCATATCTACAAGGACTACGGCACGGAGTAGTGTTCCCAGTATACTCAGAACAGTATGAGCGCAGAGGGTCATTACCCTCTGCCTCCTAATTTCTTTTGCAGCAAGAGCAGCAGTAGCTCCATCGTACGACATTTCCGACATATTCTCGAATTCGATCCATACCCCTTATAGAGCGTGTAGAGTGAGCGTTGTGTATCAGCACGCACCTAGCTCCTCAGAATGGAAAAGCTGTTCAAATTAACCACAAAAACGAGAAACCGCGCCGCCACACGACACTATTTCTAGTTTGTTGTGTACGTGGTCACACTTCCTCAACTACCCACAAGCTATATTAACCAAGATTCTACCAAGTTGTTTCCAATGTGGGCACACTTTCGTGGGCCCCAGGCAAGAAGATGTCTTGTCACTTCTTGCAAGAAGGAGGAATTAATTTCCAATGGAAAGAAACCAGATGTACGCGATCATAGTTATCGTGATTGTGATTGCGGGTGCTGGTGTTGCTTTTGTTTTCCTACAGCAACCAGCGAGGACACCGATTGATCAATATATTGTAGAGACAATCGGGAATCCCGACAGCATGGACCCGCATGTCAATTACGAGAGCTTTGGATCGGGACTTCATTTCAATATATACGAAACGCTGTATACATATCCGTGGGGTTCAGACAATACTGAACCGACGGTTCCACTTCTTGCCTCAGCTGCCGCGGTGATATCGGCAGACGGCATGCAATACAACATAACTCTGCGTAACGACGTGATATTCCACGACGGAACTCCGTTCAACGCGAGCTGTGTCAAGTGGAACTTTGAAAGAGCAATAAAGCAGTTTGACACTCATGGACCTGTATGGATGATAGTAGAGCCACTGAAGGGTGGTGAAGTCGTGGAGGCCGAGGCCTACGTGAACGGCACAAGCTCCCCCGAGTTCATCGCTGCATTCGATGATTGGGTAGCAAACTCAGGTGCAATCGTCGTGCTGGACACTTACAAGATCCAGTTCAACCTAGAGTATCCGTTCGCACCATTCATTGCTGCAACAACCTACCAGGTTGGCTCCATGATGAGCCCCACCTACGTACTCAGCAACCCCAACAACGACACGGGTGCAATGGACTCCCACTGGGGTGTTGAGTATGGCGAGGTTCACACATGGATGGAAACCCACACTTGCGGTACTGGTCCATACATGCTAGATGAGTGGAGACCGAACGAGTTCGTCAAGATGGTCGCTTTCGACGACTACTGGAGAGCTGACGCGACTGAGGCTGCAATTCAGCCCCCAGCATACGCCGGCACTATCAAGACCGTCTTCTACAAGACCAACGAGGACACGACTGGTCGTCTGCTTAACCTGAGGACTGGCCTTGCAGATAACGTCTACTGGCCAACAACCAACGCTGACGAGATTTGGGACAACGTGACACTGGGCACCAAGGATCCGAACATTGTCGTACGGACAGGTGGGTTCAGCTACACGTTGATGGCATTCACCTTCAACTTCAACCCGGTCAACATCACCCGTGGTGGAGTGTTGAAGGAAGTCCAGAGCCCATTCATCTACCGTGAGCTTAGGAAGTGCTTTGCTTACGCATTCGACTACACCAACGCTATCAACGCCATTGTCAGAGGTTGGGGCTTCCAGGCCAAGGGATTCATTCCACAAGGAATGTTTGGTCAGGACTCCTCATATTGGCTTGAGGAATACGACATCGATGAGGCTGTCGCATGGTGGAACGCCGCCATGAACGAGCCAGGATTCGTAGATGCAATCAACGCCATGGAGGGCTACATCGACCTGTACTACAACTCAGGCAACGTCATTCGTCAGCAGGGTTCACTCCTGATGAAGGACGGCTTCTCTCTCGTGATGGCTGACGCAGCCACCAACTTGACCGGCATAACTGTCCCAGAAGTAAGAGTCAACGCTCTCGAATGGGCCAACATGCTGGAGAAGATGGACAACGGCGAGCTACCAATTTGGCTCATTGGCTGGGCACCTGACTATGCAGACCCACACAACTACGCATGGCCATTCGTGCACTCCGATGGTACATTCATGATTGCTAGCGGCTATGAGAACTCCACAGTTGACGAGTGGATTGTCAATGCTAGCAAGTCCACCGTCTCTGCTGAGAGGTTGGACCTCTATGGCAAGATCCAGGCACAGGTTGCCTACGATCAGCCAAGTATCTACATGTACCAGCCCAAGGAGTTCACAGTCTACAGGGCATGGTTGAAGGGCAGCGGTCTCGTATACAGTCCAATGCACGCATGGTATTGGTACCACGTCTACAAGGACTACGGAACGTAGATTATAGATTAACACAACTGCAGAGGGTTGCGACCCTCTGCACCCCCATTTCTTTTTGGTTCAGCATATCTTTTGATGAGAGAGAAGAGACCGAATAGTTGGGTCTCCCAGATGGTATAGCGAACCTGATTATTACGTAGAGAATAAGCGTTATATGCGCGCCATGAAAGGCGATTGTTTGAAACGGGATTAGCGATGACGTATCTGCGTGACCTCACAATTAGAGAACTCTCGACGACTTGGTGGAGCAAGCCTTGGATTCGTACCATTGTGCTGTTGCTCATTCCAATTGGAATTGTGGATGTGTACTACACACTCCTGGCAACAGACCGCTACGGGGTAGATGTCGAGTTCAACCCCATCACCCGCTTCTTCCTCGGAAATGACCTCTGGTTGCCTTGGGCGATAATGAACATTATCGGCTTCTCGC
>LRSK01000241.1 GCA_001563325.1 Candidatus Thorarchaeota archaeon SMTZ1-83 | reverse complement strand
TGATGTCAAGTGTGTCGTTCCAATGCGCGATATGGGTGTCTAGACCCTGTTTTATGTCGATATCGATGGTTTCACTCGCAAAGAAGCTCTTCTCGGGTTCAGAAGAGGCAAGCATTGGAATAGGTGTTGATGCCGCAGAAACTATGGTCCAGTTGGCAACCGTGAAACCTGCAGTGGAGTATGTGGCTGTGATGTTGTGAGGCCCAACAGTAGAACCTGACGGGAACACGTAGCTGAGATTTGCCAGCGGGAGAAGGATTCCGGGTTGGATCTGGGCGGCACCCATCGCCACGGAGTCAGTCACATCGTAGAACGAGATTGTTTCTGGTGTGGAAATGGGAACATAGTCAACCATCAACAGTGCGCTCAGTGTAAAAGGAGTGCCAATCTGGACCCATGCGGGGGACAGATTCGGCCAGACCCACAGCTGAGCATTACCCGACCCCATATTGACGGGGTCCTCTCCACCTCCCATGCTGCCGGGGAGAGGAATAGGAAGGACCTGAATCCACTCGCCGCCATCGGGATGGCCTGTCATAGGAACGAAGACCTCTGCCCAGAACATCATGTGACGAACTTTGATCTCTCGGTACCCTCCCATTGGGTCACCCACAGCGTAGCCCATTGTGATACGGGCGGGAATGTCAAGGTACCTCATGAAGACACAGTAGGCGGTAGCAAAGTCCATGGGAAGTCCACCGCCTCTCTCAAGGAACCAGTCGGTGACCTCTTGGCCTGGAGGGGGACGGTCATTGTAATCGTCCAGCATCAGCTCGAATATGCCGCTTCGGAAGTAATTGTCGACGACCATGGCTGTTTGATACGCGTTGCCTGCTCCTAGAAACACAGATGCGTTGTCAATTACTCTCTGGGTCAGTGTAACTCCGCTCAACGTTGAATACATGCTTTGAATTGGTGGAGGAGCTTGGTTTCCATCACGGGCCCTGGTCGCTACATCGAGAAGGTTCTGGTCTATGTAGGTGACCTCATAACTGAGCAGAATGCTCTGGTCTGGGTCGCCTATGAAGAACGGACTTAGTAGAGCTGTACCATATTCATCTGTATAGAGGTTGTAACTCTGTAATCTGCTTGGACTGTGAGGTTGATACACTCCTCCTACCAGTTCCCCCGTTTCAAAGGAGTCTTGTATAATCATGGCGTCAGGAAACAGTGAGGGGATCTCGATATCGGCGGCACTTGGTCCAGGTGTTACATTCAGGAATACCCTATAGATCGGGTTTGTGGCAAAGAGTGGGTCAATCTCTCCGAGTGTCCACTGTGTTGTATCGGACTTTGTCCAAGAGGCGCCGTCATAGCTGTCATAGGCAGTCTTCCGCCACAATTGGGGGGGATCTTCGGGTGCGACATAGAACAGTGTATTCTCCATCTGATCAAGCAGATCATCCGGCAATGACATGTTCATTGGGACATCCGTATAGTTGATGTTGTCAAACCAGTTAGACCGTCCGCCGGCCCAAGGGATATCGTAGTCCCATTCTATAGCATCATCGTATGATGTGTGCGGGTCGTAATCTCTCACACCAACAAACTGCACGAGTACGAATGAGTAGAGCGCCCAGACTATCATTGCGACCAGAATCAGTGAGCTGACTACAGTAGTGAAACCCATTCTACGGTCGTCAGTCGTAACGGCGGCACTCAAGTGTTTATACCTCTCATTTTCTAGGTTCCCGCGTGTATTTGGGGCAGAACCCGCATTAGGTGGTGAGTCATCTGCCATGAACCGTCCGGCTCAATGAATTAAAGGGTTTCTCGGACCTTTCCACTCTCCTATTAATCGAAAGCCCCCAACAGACAGCAATATCATTATGTAGGCGGCTTCATGAAGAGCCAAGAAGACCAAGTGGGTGGGACGATGACACTTGAGGAGAGAATTGACTCATTTGTGCGTGAAGAGATGACACGCTCAGAAGCAGGCGCGCACGCCTACGATCATGTGAAACGAGTCCATTCCATTGCGATGGAGATAGGAAGGGAGTTGCGTGCGGACCTCCGGGTGCTGGGCGCTGCTGCACTCCTTCACGATGTCGGACGTTTCCGCGAGGAGGAAACAGGAATCTCTCATTCTAAGCTCTCAGGTGATATGGGGGAGGACATTCTCCGGGAACTGAAATACACAGATGCAGAGATTCAGGGTATCAAAGAAGCCATCAGGACGCATCGTTTCAGTGAAGACCTCACACCCACTTCACTTGAGGGAGAGATTCTTAGCGACGCTGACAAGTTGGATGCGATGGGGGCGATCGGTGTGTTTCGTGCAATAGCTCAGGCTGCTGTAGAGAACGCAGGGTTTGAAGCCTTCTTGAAACATGCAGATGCAAAACTGCTCAAGCTTCGCGACCTCGTGCACACCAAACCTGCAAGAGAGATGGCTAAGGAACGTCATAGGGTCCTGCAGTCCTTCGTGGAGGAGTTGCGTAGAGAACTCGAAGAAGAGAGCTAGGGAGGGTTCTTCCCAAGAAACATCTCGAGGTAGGAGCTTCGCGTTGACGTCTCTGAATCAAGTCCTAGTTTCTCAAGAACCGCAAACATCCTATCTCTCATGGGCTCAATCAGTTCCTTGGACTCAACCACTTGTTCAATCTCGAGGTAGTTTCCTACTCCTTCCACTTCATCAAGACTCAGGGTAAGGTCCTCCAACGAATAGAAGACACGCTTCTTCACCACTTCGGCAATATATCTGAAACCAAGATGATCAAGAAGTGATTTTGCAGTTGCGACGTCGAAGAGACCTACTGAAAGCTCGATTCTGGTCTTCGAAAGTGGGTCTACTTTCGGGCCTTTGTATGTGAGTTCGTACAGGGGCCGGGATTCATCAACATGCTCCCTTGGTTCTTGGGAGTACGGCAGCCTCCTTCTGAGCCGCAGTGCCTCATCCGTTTCTTGGAATGCTCTACAAGGATGGTCATAATACGCGTCGGCCTGTGTTTCACTGTTAAGTTGTTGAGCTTCAATGCGTTCTAGAGCGTTTCTGATGGATTCCAAGTCACTCACAGGGGTCTTGACTTCAACCTCGAATGTCATCTTGTTCATTCTGTCTTTCACCTTTGAGCCCCTAACGTCGATTTCAACATACAAATCTGGAGTTAGGTGTTTCTCTATTCGTGGTATGATAGGTCACGGGCCACAATCCACATAACTGGAGTCACAGTCCAGTCACAGTGGGTGTCACATTGTCGAGATTCCTTGGTTTCAAGTGTGCTAAGTGCGGGAGGGAGTACACAGAGGATAATGTACCACCAAATGACAACTGCGGCGGCAGGATTGACATAACACTCGACCTCGAGGCGTTGAAGGAATCCTTCTCTCGTGATAGTATTGAAAGTCGGAAAGGCGGGCTTTGGAAGTACTTTGAACTCATGCCCCTAAGGCATCATGCGAACATCGTGACTCTTGGTGAGGGAGGTACTCCCCTTATCAGAGCGGGACGGTTGGGGGAGAAATTGGGACTCTCCAACCTGCTGTTGAAGATTGAAACCCTCTGTCCTTCGGGATCCTTCAAGGACCGTCCCATTTGCGTTGGCGTGAGCCGTGCACTGGAAGATGGAGCCGAAACTGTAGTAGCAGCATCCTCAGGAAATGCAGCCGCAGCCATGTCCACGTATGCTGCCAAAGGGGGGTTGAGAGCAGTGGTGTTTGTACCAGAGGACGCCCCAGCAGGAAAGCTAGTCCATCTAAGGACTCTTGGAGCTCGTGTATTTCGTGTTCACAAAGTTGAGGAAGGGGTTGACCCAACTACTACTCTACTCCGAGCCGCCTGCGATGAACTTGGGTGGACACCCACTCCCTCATTCGGGCCTTTCAACTGCTTCCAGTTTGAAGGTACAAAATCGCTTGGATATGAGATTGCTGAGCAGATGGCATGGAAAGTACCAGATTGGATACTATTCCCCACAGGCAGCGGAGGGCTTATGGCCGGAACTATGAAGGGGCTCTGGGAATTCCAGCAAATGGGGCTGATTGAACAACTTCCAAGACCTGTGATTGTCCAGCCAGAAGGCTGCGCGCCGATAGTAAGGGCATTCAAAGAAGGGCAGGATCCGCTCAATATCCAGCCCTGGGACTCGAACGAAACTGTGGCTGGAGGACTTGCAGACCCATTTCCGTGGGATGGTGATGCAGCCTTGAAGTATCTCAGTCTTGCCAAGGGAGATGCTGTCGCAGTTCCTGACGCGCAAATTGAGAAATTCTTAGTCGAGCTCGGAAGGGCTGAGGGAGTCTTTGCTGAACCAAGCGGAGTAGCAGCGCTGGCGGGACTCGAAACGTTACTGGAACAAGGAGTGATAGACAAATCCGAAACGGTGGTTGTCCCAATAACTGGCTCAGGGTTCAAGGACCTTGTCACACCTGATAGGTTAACAAGCCCGGTCACTCTCATAGGTCCGCGAATTGATGAGCTGAAGAGAAGTCTTCGAACGGTTTAGTAGCAAAGAAGAGTGATGAGATGTCAACGAAACACCTGCGTCAGAGAGCAAAGGAGATTGCAGGTGAATATGGATATCTCTCGTACATGATTGAGCGCTATCTCTCGCTATGGGGTGAGGATGATACGCTCAGGTTCATTGAGGCATGCGAAAGGCCCATCCGGACAGCAATCAGAGTAAACACACTGAAGACGACCGTTGATTCACTAGTGTCTCGGCTTGAGAGCAAGCATGTGACATTGGAACGTATACCGTGGTTAGAGGAGGGTTTCTGGGCTGACTTTGGAGAGAGATTCCCGGGTGCACTTTTCGAGCACATGTTTGGGTACTACTATGTGCAGGGAGTGCCCTCGATGACAGCAAGCAGCGTTCTAGATCCACAAGAAGGAGAAGAAGTTGTTGACATGGCCGCCGCGCCGGGCGGAAAGACGACGCATATTGCCCAGCTAATGAACAACTCTGGAACGGTGATTGCGATCGACTCCGACAGAAAGCGCATAGCCTCCTTAGAGAGTAACATTCAGAGGTGTGGGGTGGCCAATTCCATAGTCGTGCGAGGCGATTCCAGGAAACTGAGTCAATTGGGCATTACGCCTGATAGAATCATGCTTGACGCCCCCTGCTCTGGTGAGGGTCTAATTCCCCTAGAGGCGTCAAGGAAGACGAGCAGGTCAATGGCGGATGTCAGATTCTGTGCCACTAGAGAGGACGAGTTGCTTGAGGCTGCGGTCGTCGGATTAGCTCCAGGCGGAACCATGGTGTACTCTACGTGCTCGATTGCTCCGGAAGAAAACGAGTATGTAGTCGATGGAGTACTTCAAAGACATCCAGAGATGCGGGTTGTCAAGATCCCATTCGAGTGTGGTTCTCCCGGCTACGTTGAGCCTTATGGAGTAGGTCTTGATAGCTCACTCAGTCTGGCGAGAAGGTTTCTGCCCCACCTCCATGGAACCGAGGGTTTCTTCATATGCAAACTGGTGAAGGAGGGGCAAGCCACATGACTATCGAGCTGGTGGATCCCAACGATTGGGCAACTGTGACTCATGGGATAGATGGCGAGTTTGGAGATGGGACTACAAAGGCGTTGCTCGGAAACCTAGCTCCAATCACCATACAGAAGGGAGAATCCAGTGTAGTCTACTTGATTCCAATGGATTGGATAAGCAGAATCGAGGAGTATGGAGGATACGATGTCAAATCCATGGGCGTCCGAATGGGGGACTTGTCCAAAGGCAAATTCAGATTCAGCTTGCAGATTCTGCCAACCTTAGCCGAGATAACAGATAGGGTCCTTGTTGTTTCACAGAAGGGTGCTGAAACCTTCACCTATGGGAGAAGCATAATCAAGGAGTCTGTAGTCAGACTTGACCCTTCGATGAGGAAAGGGCAAAGGATTCTTGTTCTCAATGAGAGGCTTGAATGTCTGGGACTAGCGGCTCTATCCATTGATGGAGATAGACTTGATCGACTGGCCACGGATAAGCTAGTTGCTAGGAACCTTGTTGACATCGGTGCCTACGTGAGAGGCGCCTAGACGAACATATCGCTAGAGCGGTCTGAGGACTCTATGGACTGACGCATCTTCTCGAGACGTTCAATTTCTCGTGACTCCTCAAGAAGCTGATCTACATTTGCCTCGACGCCATATACTTCGTTAATCTTCTCGAGCATCGTAGCTGCAGACTTGGGATCGGGCCGTCCCCGGGTGGCATACGTGAGTAGACCTATTGCGGCTTGATCGCGCATCTCAAGTTCCGCGAGAAGAAGTGCGAGAGGTCCAGCGACAAAGAGACCTTCCTCAAGGATTGGAACAGACCACCTGTCCAGTTTGTCTGCGTAAGCTGTGGTGGGGACACAACGCATGTTATCATCCCCTTCCTTGAAACTTGCATCGAGACCTCCCAGCAGCAAGGCCTCGGAAAACTTGTTCTCAGCTATCCACTCGGCCAACCGGTCAATCCACCCCCACTGTTCTGAGCTGTGAGGCTGGAAGCGGGGTACGAGAAAGACCATCTTCTTCTCCTTATACCAGTAGAGCTCGAATGGCAGCACTAGTCTTCCATTCTCCATGGAGACAAAAAGAGGAAGCATGTCGCTCTTTATGAAGCCAATCCGTTCAGCATTGAGTGCTCTTGTGAGGTGAGCTGTGCTCAAGAAACCAACCTCACCAAGACCATGAAAACCGCAGACAAAGGTAGATCCGGACTCGACTTTGAAACCCTCTTTCACGATTATCTCAAATGTCGAATCTCTCGTTGCGACAAACGCCATTACATTCATACCTCAGTTTCAGACATGAAACTCGCACTAGTTACCAGTACACTTGCTAATGATGCCAGTCTGCCCACTCCTTTTTAGACTATGTATGCGTCCCATATGATACACTATGCCAAGTCTATCCATTCGAGATATATTCAACAACTATGCTAAGCGATAAGACTAAGAGGATAACATAGCAATTCATAGAATGAATGCGTGTCAAGAATCGGCGGGGTAGAAAGTAAGTTGAGCACGCTAAGGCAGCTTGAATTGGCACAGGTCGCTCCACGCTTACTTGAGCTGCTAAGAAGAGAGGGTGTCGGCTCCCTTACTGAATTTCAAGCGGAATCTGTGAGTATTGGGGCGATGAGAGGAGTAAGTCATATTCTTGTGACGTATGACTACGAAGAGGCATATCATATAGCTGAGATTACACTTCTCAACAAGGTGGCGTCAGACATCCGTGCCAAGGCGCTAGTACTTTGCCCAAACCCGCATCACGCTGAGAAGAAGTATCTATCACTGAGTCAGAAATGCAGACGCTTGGGGATTACAGCCACTGAGATCATCAGGAAAGGCACGGCCGCCCGAGGTGACTGGGAACAGGGCAGAGTCATTGTGTCTACGTTTCATGCAATGGATACTGCCATCAAAACACGGCCTGAACTGATAGAGGGTGTTGAGTGCGTGTTGATTGACAGGCTGGACTTGATTGGGCAGCCGGGTCTTGGTGCCAGACTCGAAAGCTTGCTAGTATCACTTATGGGAATGGATACTAGTCTGCAGTACATCTCAATCTGTCCACCTGTTTCGGACATCCCCGAACTGGCACATTGGTTGAGTGCTCGTGTAGTAGAGGACAAGAAAGCCAACGTAGACGTAATCTTCAGTGCAAAAGCCTTTGACAGTGTTGAGGAGTCATTGGCCGATCTCACAGAGTATGTGCATTATCGCCGCGGCCAAGTAATGGTACTGGGTGCCAACATCCCAACATGCGAAGAACTAGCTGCACGATTTACAGGACTCTACAAGGGAGAGAAGGACACCTCTCTTGACCTCAGACTCGCACCTGAACATAGAGACGATTTGCGGGAGGTGGCTAGCGATGTTAGGGCCTCCTATTCGAACTGCAACCTGACGAAAAGGCTGGCAGCTGCAGTATCGAGAGGAGTGGCGTTCATTCATGAGGGAGTTCCCCGACTCCAAAGACGGCGTGTCACTCAAGCTTGGGAAGAGGGGATTCTGCCGGTCATCGTGATGCCGACACGATATGCAATAGCCAGTGGTCTAAGAGCCACAGTAGTCTTTCTGCTCGGTGCATTCATGCAGGAACTTGGCAAAGAGTTGACAGAAGAAGAGAGTGTTACTATGCTCTCAGAGTGGCAATTCAATGACGTTCTGCAGGCCGCAGGCAGGAGAGGTGCCGACAGTGAAGCGTTCGGCATCATTGTGGTTGACAACGAGCAGGAACGAACCAGAGTCTTGGCCAAGTACTTCCTAATGGACTCCGAGGGTAACATCTCACCAGTTTCCGGGGAAGTCGATAGCGTGATGGATGACTCTGAGAACATCCAAGATCTAGTACTCGGACAGATATGCGTAGGATCGAGGGAGAACATAGATCCATTCTCCGTCATAGACCACACCTTCTGGGCTACAAGCAAGAGAATGACAGGCTTCTCTCAGCCTGATCTGATCACTGCTGATGGCACATCTGTGGAACAGCTAATCTCGCTTAGAACGACAAAATCAACCGAGAAACGTGCTGAGGAGATACCGGATGAGAGTGTCAGAATCGTTTCTCTCAATCCTTCTAAGATAGAGGGTCTTGTGCGTAGCGGGAGCAGAGAGATGTGGCACTATGTATCGCTGAGATCAGCAGATGGTGTGTCCTGCTCATGTGAATCATGGAAGTATCAGGGAATACGGAAACACAGGCTCTGCAAGCATCTTGTGAGATTCGCTAAGTACGCGATCCAAGATGAAGAAACGATACCCTATGCGCCCGGTGTCATCGAACAGGCACTCCGGGGACTTGAGACCATAGGCGAGCTAGAGAAGGAAGGTCTTGTACAGCGGGAGTTGAAGACTCTCAGGTGTACCGAACTCGGAAGGGGTTCGATGTATCTGCGAGCCCCGGCACGTGAAACGAGAAGAGCAATGAAGCTGCTGAGCGATGGAAACGGTGACTTGAAAAAGATAATTCTCGACGTGGCCATTGCAAGAGGGTATCTTCCCAAAGATGTGTTGGGTCGCGTACTCGATTCTCTACCTGAAGAGAATATTGAGAATTGGGCATGCAAGGATGATGAACTCCCAGGAATCGTAGAGAACTGTATCGAGGAGATTGATTATATCAATCTGACTCTCTTGAAACTCATGTGCAGCAAGAAGAAAGGCACCCTGAGAGAGAGGTGCATCAAGTTGGAACAGAACCTTCATGCTCTGCTTCAGACATTCAGGTAGCTTTTTACGGGAGGACATTTGAGCAGGGGCTCGAATGCGGGCAACTCCTTTTGCCCCGCAATATGGTGATGCGTGCATGAAGTTATTCGAGCATGAGGCCAAAGATGTCTTTCGAGCCTTCGGGATGCCAACTCCTCCAGGTGGTGTGGCCAGGACGCCCGAGGAGGCCAAAAAGCGGGCCGCAGAGGTAGGAAAGCCAGTCGTCGTGAAAGCGCAGGTGCTTGCTGGGAAGAGAGGAAAGGCCGGAGGCGTGAAGTTTGCTGACAGCCCTGATGAAGCAAAGAAACACGCTGAAGCGATACTAGCAATGCGCATCAATGATCTACCTGTGGAGGCAGTTCTTGTTGAGGAGAAGCTTGAGATTCAACAGGAGATCTATGCGGGAGTTACAGTCGATCGAAATGAGCGCAAGTACGTCATCATTGGAAGCGCTGCGGGTGGCATGTCGATAGAGGAGCTCGCCGAGGAGAGCCCTGAAAAGATTATCAAGCAGTACGTTGACCCCGATTTCGGTCTGCAGCCGTTCGAGGCCAGGAATATGGCCATTGCAATGGGATTCGGGAGGAAACACATCAATAAGCTTGCAGGATTCTTCCTCAAGTTGTGGGAGATTGTGAGGGCATGTGATGTCGAACTCACAGAGATCAATCCTCTGATTCTGACAGCAGATGGTAGATTCCTAGCTGCAGACGCACGTCTTAACATAGACGACAGTGCGCTATATCGCCACAGAAAGATGGTCGATGAGCTCCAGAGAGAGCCTGCGGGACAGAACGAGAGGGAACTGATGGCCATGCAGGAAGGAATGGCGTATGTGGAGCTGGAGGGGGATATTGCCTGTATATGCAATGGGGCAGGCCTAACGATGGCGACATTGGATGCCGTTTCACTCTACGGCGGCAAAGCTAGCACATTCTTGGATCTAGGTGGCGGAGCTAACGCGGAGAGAGTTGAGAAGGGTATTGAGATTGCGATGAAGTATGACAAGGTGAAGGCAATATTGGTCAACGTCATGGGCGGCATAACGAGATGTGATGAGGTGGCCAACGGCATTGTTTCAGCCAGAAGTGATGGAGACATAACTGTCCCTTTCGTGATTAGAATGGTCGGGACAAACGAGAAGGAGGGGCAAGAGATTCTAGCGAAGGCAGGAATACCATTTCTGAAGACAATGGAAGAGGCTGCCCAAAAGGTAGTTAGTCTTGTGCAGGAGGGGGCCTAGGTGGTCGTGCTAGTTGACAAGGATACAAGGGTTGTAGTTCAGGGAATAACTGGTTCACAGGGCACTTTCCACTCAGAAGCAATGCTCAAGTATGGTACCAAGATTGTAGGTGGAGTCACTCCTGGCAAACGCGGAGAGGAAGTACACGGGATTCCTGTCTACGACAGTGTCAGAGAAGCGAAGGAGGAGGAAGATGGCAATGCGTCTGTCATCTTCGTGCCGGCACC
>LRSK01000240.1 GCA_001563325.1 Candidatus Thorarchaeota archaeon SMTZ1-83 | reverse complement strand
ATATCTACTTCGATGATCTTGTAATCTCCACACTCGGGGCGACAACCTGCACAGCTCGAGCAGAGACCTACAGGGATGAGTTTGACAACAACATCTACTCTCGAGTGACTGACCTTGCAGGGAATCCCGATGGCACACTCGGTGATGTGGACGGAGACCCAAAGGTCTACATACTGGTAGTCGAGCATTACCAAAGCTACTACAGACAATCAAACGAGGTGGAGGGTGAATACTCAAACATGTGTGAGATGGTCTATATCTGCTATCGCACAACCAACCCTGTGAACACGATAGCTCATGAGTTTCATCACCTTGTCTGGTTCAACTACGAGTGGGATGAGGTCCATTTCGTTCTCGAGGGTGCAGCTGAGTATGCAACCTACTACGCAGGCTATCTTCCCGCCACTAACCATACGGTTCGAGTGTCCTACTTCCTCAACGACATCGACGACTCACTCATCTATTTCGAGGTAGAGCCACAGGACTATGGTGCCTGCTACCTCCTTGCATTCTACCTAGCAGAGCAGTACAATGTGCAGTTCCTCCGTGACATAGTACAGCACGGAGATGATGGCGCTCTGGGTCTGGAGACCGCGCTTGAAGCAGCAGGTAATAATATCTCCTTCAATAGCCTCTATCTGGACTGGATGACTACCCTGACCATAGATGAACCAGGTTTTGCAGACAATCGCTATTGCTACCGA
Source organism: Candidatus Thorarchaeota archaeon SMTZ1-83 (assembly GCA_001563325.1). The sequence goes on along the minus strand of LRSK01000240.1, from coordinate 6,769 downwards.
AACATGGACGCCACCATCCAGGACTACACCCCCATCGAAACCCTGCCATATCAGGAAGACAACCTAATACTCCATTGTTACGGTTCCAAGGTGTACCGACTTATATCGCCCCCAGACAACTTCAGCATTGAGATGAGCCAACCAGCAGGGGGTATTGCAGGCATCTCAGTCGCGTACAGGGACATTGACGGTTGGCATGTCCAACAGATGGAGAAAGAAGGCAGGGCGATCATGAACGTGACCGGGAACTCGATAGAAACAGCTCATGTGATTGCTAGCTATCTATATGCTGAAACCCCCGCTGGTGAGAACGACTTTGGTTCAGGTCCTCGTAGAACAGTCCAAATTCTGATACATGAAACGAATGAAATAACACCTGCACCCACACCTACGCCGACACCAACATCGACACCAATTAACAATGACGTACCACTGCTCATCTTTGTTGGGGCAATGCCAGTCGCTGCAACACTCATTGTACTATTCCTCATTCTCCAGAAAAGAAAAAGTGCATCATCTGAAAGATAGCCTATTTTTTCCATTGTTGAGAATCGCCAGACATGATGTGTCCCCACTGGTAAGCCCCGACCATCGACACACCTAAGAGTCGACGCACCTATACTGCGCCTAATGGGCGACTATCAGTATATTGCAAGAAAGGCCATTGCTGTCCTCTTCATACTCGTCTTTATGAACTCCCTCTTTCTCATCTTCTCTCCAGAGGTCTATATCATACCCCAGACCCTCGTACCCATCGCGTTCCTGTCAGCCATTCTAGGAATTGATATCTCAATACGAACAGTGTCCTCAAAACAAGATAGATACACAAGTAAGATTAAGGGACTGGCTTTTCTCTCCCTCCCTCTAGTGATTACTTTGCCATACTACGAATGGCAATATCTCACCTCAATTCACCTCTCTGGCCTCGCAGGTGTCATCTTGCCTGTTGGAGTCATAGTGTTAATGATGGGTTCAATAATTCTCATCGCTGCCAGAGTTCAGATTGGTAGGTATGGTGGATCTAAGATTACGATTGAAGACGACCATCAGCTAGTGACCCACGGTCTCTACGGAACCATCAGAAACCCACAGTACCTTGGGTTGCTACTAATCTTTTTTGGGTACTCACTCTCCTTCATTAGTTTCATTGTCACGCTCATCACTGTGACTGGGCTCTTTCTGATATTCCGAAGTCGGATGGAACTGGAGGAGAGGATTCTCATAGAGACCTTCGGAGAGAAGTACGCGGAATATTTACGACGCACTTCGCGGCTCATTCCCCACGTGTATTAGAGCTCGAAATCCAACCAGAACATTGTGCCTGATTCGGGAATCCAATATCCTTTGAAACCGTTCATTGTGTTCGTTCTCATACTTAAAAAGCGAGAAAAGGAATGAGTAGGACCAGAATTTTGTGCTAATGTTTCAAATACCCTATTTACGTATCTTGTGGTTAAAAATGGCCTTCAAATACGTGATTTACTCCTATTTTTCGATTAAATGCTCATTTCAAATGCATCATTTAGATCATTGTGAACAAGAGTGTCCTCTAAATGAGGTATTTACGGCATTTTTTGGATTTGAACGACTAATTAATTGATTTAATTACGAGTTTTTCCCGATTTAATGAACCTTCTAGATGGGTTATTCACAGATATTGTGAATGAGAGTGCCCTTCAAATTTGATCAATTGCGGTTTTTCTCCCAATTACGTGCTCTAAATACATCAATTAGGCCATTTCTTGGCTCTCTAAATCAGCCAATTACGCAAATAGTCTATTTTCCATAGTCCGTAAATAGGCTATTTTCACTAATTACAGCATTTTCCTACCCAATAAAGTGCGCTAATTCCGTTAATACCGCATTTACAGAGTCTTGAAAGTCGGTTAATTATGTAATTATCCCATTTCCTAGTCCTGTAAATAGGCTATTTGAGGTAATTACAGCATTTTCAAAGCCCATAAAATGAGCTAATTGCGCAAATGCCCTATTCAAACAAATCAACAATTTGAGCTAAATACACCCTTACAGTATCTTGAAAATCCAGCTAATTGTGCTAATTACGTGACAAGACTATACTGATAATTAGTGGTAAATTCTGATTATCATTTCTAGCTACATTTTATTACTCGGTGGACTCTTTCAGGATTTGGTCATCAGGTATGAAAGATGAGAAGCTCATTATCACAGCAACAACCGCAAACTCGTGGATTTTTCCTCATGTGAAGAACTGGGCCCTCTCCACAGAGGCATTGATTGAGGACGTGGTCCAATGCGCAGATGCAGGTGCTGCAATAGCCCATGTTCACCTTCCTCCAAGTGAGGAGTCCGAAACCGTGGAGCGGATTCGAGAGAGAACTGATGTCATTATCCAAGCTGGCATGTCGAGCTATCCCATCGAGGAACGAATAGCCATGTTCGAGGCAGGCCCAGATATGCTTAGCGTCATCCTTAACCATCATGATGAGCGTTTCACTGACATGACTGTCTACCAACTTCATCCCTTGGAGGAGCTTGAGGAGTACTGTATCAAGTGCCAAAAATCAAAGATTGCACCTGAATGGGAGGTATGGCACATGGGTTCGTACTGGAACCTCAGACATCTAATGGAAAAGCGGTTAGTTGACCCTCCCCACATACTCACACTCTTCTTTGGTTGGCCGGGGGGTACTTGGTCTCCGCCCACGATTGATGAATACATGCATCGTGTCAGACACATGCCTGAACACTGTGTCTACTCGGTCAGCGTAATGGGTCCCGAACAGTCGGCTATAGCTGTAGCTTCAATCCTTAGCGGCGGTAATGTGCGTGTGGGAACTGAAGACTATCCCTTCATCAGACCTGATGTGCCTGCGAAGAACAACGCAGAGATAGTATCTCAGATGGTGAACATTGCGAAAGAGGTTGGGCGTGAAGTTGCAGATCCCTCTGAAGCAAGGAAGATCTTGGGTCTTTGACATAGCCTCCTGGAGGTAAGAATGATGAAACTTGAAGGAAAAGTCGTCATTGTGACAGGTGCCGGAGCAGGAATTGGTGAGGCTACAGCTCGACTGTTTGCCACTGAGGGGGCGAGTGTTGTCTGCAATTCTATAACAGACTCTGCTTCAAAGGTTGTAGCAAGCATCCGTAAGGGTAAAGGAAAGGCAACATTTGTGCAGGGCGATGTTTCAGATGAGCACGCTGCTCAACAGATTGTCAAGACAGCGGTCGACACATACGGAAAGCTCGACATACTGGTCAATAATGCTGGAATCGTCCTCCCTGGTCTGGTTGATGAAATGAGCCTTGAGGACTGGGACCGAACTATGGCAGTGAATGTGCGGGGCGTCTTTCTTCTCTCAAAGTATGCAGTCCCTCATCTCAGGAGGACACGTGGAGTGATAGTCAACACCTCATCAGTTCTTGCGTTGAAGGGTGTGAAGAATCGTGCTGCCTACAGCGCCTCAAAAGGAGCAGTTGTTTCCTTGACAAAGGCGATGGCTGCCGACTACATGGAGGATGGCATCCGAGTGAGCTGCATATGCCCTGGAACCATTGACACACCTTCATTGGCATATCGCCTCTCCCAGTATCCAGACCCCGCTGCAGCCAGGCAGCAGTTCATAGCACGACAACCGATGGGAAGGTTTGGGACGTCCGAAGAGATCGCTGAGGGTATACTCTACCTAGCCCTTGCAGAGTTTGCCACAGGTATCAGCCTCTCTGTGGATGGAGGCATGACCATCTGAGCTAGGTCAACGTGCTGTCCAACCACCATCAATCCGAAGGTCTGAACCAGTCATATAGGATGACTCATCACTCCCTCCTCCTCGAACTCCTTCTTCACGACCTCGTAAGCAACGCCTCTCTCTCTCGCTTGCTTTGTGACATCGCTCACCAACATCGGAGTGTCTGTTGCTCCAGGTGAGACACTGTTCACCCTGACTCCATATGGTGCAAGGTCAAGAGCCAGCGCTCGTGTGAACCCCAAAATTCCCGCCTTTGTAGAGCAATAGTTGGCATGGTTGACCTGACCAATATGAGCTGCAACGGAGGCAAGAGTGATGACAGACCCAAATCCCTGCTTCTTCAAGTATGGGATGGCGTGTTTACAGCTGTAGTAAGTCCCCTTCAGATTAACATTGATCAGAAGGTCATAGTCCTCATCTGGGAAGTCTTCCACAGGCCCAACCCTGACCACGCCTGCATTTGCGATGAGTACGTCGATTCGTCCATACTTCTTGGTTGTGTGGTCAATCATCTTCTTCACTTGAGCTGAGTCTGTTACATCGACTCGCATGATTTCAGCTCGGTCCTTCCCCTTCTTTATCAGGTCGAGAGTTTCTTTCAGACCCTTCTCGTCTATGTCTGACAAGACCTGAGTTGCCCCCTCCTTTCCGAGGAGGATGGCCGCTGCTCGACCAATACCTGATGCGGCTCCTGTCAGAATCACAATCTTGTCCTTTACTCTCATCTCTTTCAACCTCTCTTCACAAATATCTCCTTATTCAGAGTAGATATGCGTTCGCACCCACTCTTGGTCACACGATAGCAGTCCTCAACCCCAATCAGACCGAGGTCCTTGAAGTTCTGCCAGATCTCGATGTCCATGACCATGCCTTCCTCAAAGGGGAAGTCTGCCTTGCCCATTCGAGAGAAGATTTGCTCCTCCTCGCACTCGAGACCAATGGTGTGACATGTGATGATGGGTCGCACACCTGGCTTTAATGGCTGATGAAACTTCATAGCTGCCTTGTAGACCTCGCTAGGGTCTGCTCCGGGTCTTATCTGCTCAACACAGAAGTCTTGTACCTTGACCATCCGCTCAACGACCTCATCAGCACCCTCAGGGACTTCTCCTATCACCACATGTCGGCTAACATCAGACACATATCCCTTCCACACTGCTCCTATGTCCAGACGTGTTATGTCACCCTTTTTCATAATAGTACCTACACCCGGAGCCTCAGGGTCTGCAGAACCAATCCCGATGGTCAGGTGGTCCCATCCCTCAGCACCTTCATCTATGATTGTCCTACGCGCAATCTTGAGCAGGTCATTATCTGTTATGCCTTCATAGACTTCCTCGATGATCTGCTCTATCGCCTTCTCTGCAATAGCAGTTGACTTCTTTATTCGCTCTTGCTCTTCTTTCGACTTCACCCGACGCATCCTGAGGAATGCATTGTCCCCATCAATGAACTTCACATCAGGGAATTTGGATTTCAGATGATCCGCCTGATACCGCGGCATCAGTGATTCCAATCCCACAGTTTTTCCACTCTCGATTCCCCATTCCACCAGTTTGTCAGACACCATTTTCATCGCCTGTTGCGGTGATATGATACCTGTGGCATCCCTGACCCACGAGAACTTCTCAAGGCTGGAGAAGACCATCCAATAGAAGAGGCTGAGCTCCCCATCCCTCCGTATCAGTGCGATGTACGGAAACTGATTCTTCAGAACCCAGAGGATGGGATTGTTTGCAACGTGCAGTGTAGGAAGACCTGTTGTGTAGAAGACATTCACATCAGTGGATGCCACAAGAACGTCAATATCATGTGCATCAAGAATCTCAGCTGTACGCCTCCTGTCAAACCCAATTGGTTTCATGACATCACTCTTCTCACTCATCGAACAGGTCCATGAACACCTCAAGCTTCTGGAGATCCGCCATATTTCCACTCAACTTCAGATCGCCCATCATGAAGGTCTCCATCGGGTCAATTTCTCCATTGCAGATTCCAAGAAGCAGGTCGGACTCAATGGTGAGGCTCATCTCTGGATTGCTAACAGAACCCTCCACAAGTCGAGCCTTGTTTGTCCCATCGAATATCATTTGAACTGAAAAGTCTAGATCTTCAACGACAATCAAGAAGGTCTTCTTGAACCCCTCAAACTGCTCTGCGACAGTAGAATCGTTCTCAAGTAGTGTGACCCATCTCTGGAGGGCTTTCATTATATCATCTTTCCCAGCCACGCTATCTCTCCCTTCTGTGGATATATCATCCATCATACCATTTCATGGGCTATTTAGGTCTTCTTAACCTCAGCGTGGACTATGGTCCCTCGTCCACAATGTTCACTCACTTTATCGACTCAAGAGCTACCTGACGCCTTCCAAGAAGAAATGAACTCATGACAATCATGCCCACACCTGCGAAAAAGAGGATAAGAGAGAGAACCGAGGGAGCAGGCAAGAGGAACATCAAAAGGAAGACAAATCCCGGTGTGATTTGAATTGGCACCTGTTGTATTGGTATGATCAGATTGGCTTGTCCTGATAGAAATGCACTCTGTAAGGCCCCAAGAGCGAATATATTGTCTAGGACCAGGATGACAGCTGAGATTGCAAACAGTCCGAGCTCGAGGAGTACGAATGTCCCTTCAAAGACATGCACAATCGTTGCCAGAAGAACTGCAATCCAGTAGTTTGTCATTGCAATGAACAGTCCTGAAATGAGAGCTCTTGCCACTGCTCGTATCTTAATCCATCTCCTGTGTGAAGCCTCAAGAACCAGTATCATCGCAATGATTGCAAAGGTGAAGATTGCAACTCTCATCAGGAATCCGGTTTCCAGGAAGTCGAAGACTACGATATCGATGACCAGCTCACTGAAGGTGATTGTGAAGATTGCAGCCATTATCAAAGTGATTCCAATGATTTCTGTTCGAGTCAGTGACTCGCCAATGAGCTTCACAGACCCTATTGCTAGGACAATAAGCCCAACTGCCATAAGTCCAGGTATCAACGCAGGGCCAATATAGACCTGAGCTAGCATGAAGAAGG
>LRSK01000239.1 GCA_001563325.1 Candidatus Thorarchaeota archaeon SMTZ1-83 | reverse complement strand
CGTGCTAGGAAGTCCATCTCCTCCCAGTTGGACACTTCGTGCAAACTTCCTAGGTCATCATCGGAGAGTTTGATGTCAAGCGCACCCAAATTCTCGTTCAACTGCTCCACTGAGTTGACTCCGATGATCGGAGCCGTAATAGTTTCGCGGCTGAGGACCCATGCTAACGCGATTTGCGCGATACTGGCATCATGACCTGAGGCAATCCCCCTCAGAGTTGCCACGATGTTGAAGTTCCTCTCCTTTGCATATCTGGTCTGGATAGTTTCTGCCCTCTTCGATTCGGGTGCAGCATCCTTTGTGTACCTGCCTGTGAGAAATCCTCCACCAAGTGGACTGTAGCCTATCACACCAAGATCGTACTTCCGGACAACCGGCTCCAAGTGCTTCTCGTAGTCCCTCCTTCTCGCAAGGCTGAATGGAGGTTGGAGTGATTCATACCTTGCGAGTCCATGCTTGTCACTGATCCAGAAAGACTCCACAAGTTCTGCGGCAGTGAAGTTCGATGCACCAATGTAGTTGACCACGCTGTCATCCACGAGTTTTGTGTAGGCGCGCAGTGTTTCTTCCTGTGGTGTATCTTCATCGAACCAGTGACTCTGATACAAGTCAATCCACTCTGTCTGCAGTCTATTCAAGCTTCTATCTGCAGACTCGAGAACGTGCTTCCTTGAGAGGCCTTGGTCATTTGGTGTCTGACTTATCTCTCCTCTAACCTTGGTGGCGAGTAGGATGTCATCCCTCACCCCGCGGTCCTTTATCCATCTTCCAATGATCTCTTCTGACTTCCCGGCATAGGACTCTTCTGCCCACTTTGAGTAGATGTCTGCTGTGTCAATGGTCATGAGGCCAGCTTCTAACGCGGCGTCAAGTATCCTGCGACTTTCCTCCTCATCGACTATCCACCCCATCTGCATAGTTCCCAGAACCAGGCGGGATATGCTAAGACCTGTTCGTCCGAGTTTCCTGCGCCTCATACATAAACTATTGTTAATTACACTGAGTTAAGTGTTTCCATTTATCTGATCCTGCTCGGAGGGAAACTCAGAGTAGATGACCGACTAAGTCTTTTATGCACTTGTCAGGAGGAGTAGTTATCTAACCTTGGTGGTGTAGCTAGTTGACACGCAAAAGGGCTTGGTTCATGTCGGTTGCTTTGGGTCTTCTGATGTTTGCCTTTGTGACCTTGCCTGCGAATGCATCGGTTACCGGCAACGTATACTACTTCCAGGGCACCTGGGTTGACCAAGCGTTCCAAGAGAACGGAGGCCCGATTTACCATTCCAAGTCAGAAGGAGCTTTCAAGATTACAGTGTACAATGTGACTGAGGTTGGCGGTGAAGACGTCTACGAGTACAACTACAATGGCTTTGACTGGGTTGGCGTGTCAGTGCATGTAGACCACAACGATACTGTTGAGTTTCAAGACAACAAGGCGTACTTTGATCTTACAACGACCGATGGTGATGCAGACAACCGTTCTGAATCTGCAGATGTTACAGTATACCCCACATGGTCATTTACGCATCACGGTCGCCATGCATTTGTAAACCCGGTTTGGAGCACCCATCAAACAGACTGGGGTTCTGCTGCGACGGGTGTCGAAGCAGATCCAACCGTGTCCTCCTTCACCCACAACATGGGAGATGGTAGTTTCTCCTTCCGAATTGTTGTTGAAGTTGAAGACAACGTAGACGTGGGCGGAACACTTCAGGATGTGAATGGCACTCACACATTCGTATTCTCTGCTGCTTACGACTCAGATGGCATAATGTCCTCCTGGTCACTTTCCGCCCAGTTGAATCTACAGAACGAGAACTACACATCCGATCAAACGGTCACCACAAGTATTGCGAGGACCAGCGGTCTGGGTGGTCCTATCGTATTCGACTCTGCACTTGGTACAATTCTTGTGGCTGCTGGAGCCGCTGGGATAATTGCACTCGTAGCAGGTCTTGCCATAGGTAAACGGCGTTGGGGATAATAAGTCCCTGTTGTCACCCTGAGCAATCCATAGTTCAACACCCGGAAGTGTGCATGCGGGTTCTTCCTCTCACAGTACACTGGATAAATCGGGTTGCCCACAAGTCTTTTAGGACAATCGCATTTCGAACTCGAGTGCGGAAACGGTCCGCCCCTTGTTGACATCAAGGAGAATGAATGTTTTGTCCAAGCTCGAGCCTGCAATCAAATCAAAGCGATGGAAACCAGAATCTGAGGAAGAGCTACTTGACCTCTGGTTCAAAGAGAATGTGTACGCTTTCAATCCAAACTCAGAGAAGACAGTCTACACTGTGGACACCCCTCCACCATACCTCTCAGGTCCAATGCATGTGGGACAGGTAATTCACTACACGCAGATTGACATTAACGCCCGCTTTAGAAGAATGCAGGGTCTTGAGGTGAACTTTCCGCTAGGCATTGATCGAAATGGACTCCCTGTGGAAGTAAGGGTGGAACGACAGCTTGGTCTTAAGATGCATGAAACACCTCGTGATTTCTTCCTTCAGAAGTGCAAAGAAACGCTTGATCAGGATGAAGAGATAGTAGTCCAAGGGTTCAAGCGACTTGGTATTGGCTTCAATACTTACGAGGATGAGGGCAGCTACCGAACCGACAGTCCCAGATACAGAGCTGTGACACAGGCGACTTTTATTGACATCTGGAACAAGGGTCTCGTGTACCGCGACTATAGACCGAACAACTGGTGTTTCGATTGTGGAACCACCATTGCAGATGCAGAGGTCGAGTATTCCGAACGTCCAACCACTCTATACTATCTGCATTTCCATGTGGAGGGGAAGGGGCCAATCAAGATTGCCACAACGCGTCCTGAGCTTCTCTGCGCTTGTGGGGCAGTGTTCATTCACCCGGATGACACACGTTATACAGGATATGCAGGCAAGAAAGCGAAGGTCCCACTTTTCGATCTAGAGGTGCCAATCATTGAGAGCACCACTGCACAGATGGAGTTTGGGACAGGCGCTCTCATGGTCTGTAGCTACGGAGACCAAGCAGATATCATGGCATTTCGTGATTTCGCACTCAAACCAATAGCAGCCATTTCTCCAGACGGGACGATGACTGATGCAGCTGGCGAGTACTCCGGCATGAGGATTGAAGACGCTAGGAAGGAGATAATCAAAGATCTGAAGGAGAAGGGCTTGCTCTACAAGGAGGAAGCGTCAGTTCAAAGGGTCCCACTCTGCTGGCGCAGCAAGACACCCATCGAGTTCATCGCGATGGAAGAGTACTACGTTAAGCAAACCGAATTTGTGGATGACCTTCTCGAGATCGCTAGAAATGGCACCTTCTTCCCCTCGCATCATCGGCAGGTTCTCATCGACTGGCTCAACAGAGTGACGGTAGACTGGCCTGTCAGCAGACGAAGATACTACGGTACCGAGCTACCAATCTGGTACTGCAACTCATGCAATGAGCCGGTCCTACCAGAGCCCGGCGAGCCTAGGTACTATCAACCTTGGAGAGAGGATCCTCCCTTCTCCAAGTGCCCGAACTGCAAGTCTAACGAGGGATTCACAGGTGAGGTCCGGACTTTCGATACTTGGATGGACTCGTCAATCAGTGGTCTGTATGTGGCCGGGTACCTGTATGATGATGAGCTCTTCAAGAAGTTGTTCGGTAATGTCATGAGACCGCAGGGCAAAGACATAGTGCGGACTTGGCTATACTATTCTCTCCTCAGAACGTACCAGCTCCTTGGGAAACCTGCCTTCAGTGAGATGTGGATCTCAGGTCACGTGGTAGACGAGAAGGGAGAAACGATGAGTAAGTCAAAAGGCAACTCGCCACCACCTATGCCTTTCGTGGAGAAGTATGGTGCTGACGCAATGCGTCTCTTTGGTGTGATGGAGGCCGGACTTGGAAGTGACATAAGATTCGCAGAAGATAGACTGGCTGGGGTATCCAAGTTCATCACGAAGCTATGGAACGTTGCACGATTCATCTCTATGTTCCCAGTTCCAGAGAGAATTGACTTCAAGAAACTCACACCTGTAGACCAGTGGATCCTTGCGGAAACTAACCAGCTAATTGAGAAGATACTTCCTGACTGTGACGTGCTTGATTTCCATAGACCATCCATGGAGATTCGTGGTTTCACGTGGAATCTCTTCGCAGACCACATTATTGAGCTGCTAAAGGGACGATGTTTCAATACTGAGAGCAAGTTCTCTCGAGAAGAGCAAGAGTCCGCCTGGTCTGCTATTCATGAGGTCCTAAAGGTCTTACTGAAAGCACTGGCCCCGATTACACCCTACATCACAGACAAGATCTACCGTGAGCTCTATGATAAGAACGGTATTCACAGAGAGTTGTATCCCTCAGTCCAAGACGAATGGAAATCGAAGCTCACAGAATATACGGACATGCTGCTCAAGACGAATGGAGGTTTCTGGAAGTTCAAACGTGAGAACGGACTCTCACTACGCCAAGGTCTTCCAGAAGCTTGGATAGCGAAGGAACTGGAGCCATGGGGAAAGGACCTTCAAGCGATGCACGGGATTGAGAATCTGAATCTCGGAGAACCAAAAGATGAGGGACTAGTAAAGATTCCCCTACCAGAGTCTGAGGATGTCATCTTCATTCGACCACCATCATCCTTGAATCATCCCACCAAGACATGATTCTCATGTTCGGTAGGACACTTCATACTATTCGACACAAGGCAATATCTCCCTGCAAGTTCCATAGCCCTCTCCGCCTTTGGCACAAGATCCTCTGACTCAACTGTCACTGTGGTTGTTAGGTGGATTCTTGTGAACTGAAAGCCCTTCTCAACTCTCTCTAGTATGCCCTTGCCCTTGCATGTAAAGGATTTGAAATCGAATCTCATCTTTTCCTTGAATGTGACAAAAGTGGTCATTAGGCAAGCTGTCGCAGCCGCCACAAAGAGGTCCTCAGGGGAGATGATTCCATCTGGTCCGCCGAACTCAGGCGGCGTTGAGATTTTCATTTCTGGCTTCCCGTCAACAATAAGATTGCCCTCCTTGTTGTGGGTCCAGTCCACTCTTACATGATACTCGTGTGACTCCTCACTCATCTCAATCACCAGGATTGCTGCGATTCTCAAAATAGCAAAAGGGTCAGTCCTATCCTACCAGTATCTCGTTCTCATGAGCGATTGAGGACTTCATAGAGTTACCAACAAAGCAGTATTTGGCACCAAGATACAATGCTCGTTCAAACTTTGACCTCAGCTCTTCTGAGTCAATAACAAGCCTTGACTTGATCTCAATCTTGGTAATCTCAAAGCTCTTACCAATCTGTTCAAGCGTACCAGATCCTACACACTCAAACGACTTGAAATCGATGTGCATTCTTCTGGTGAAATATATGAACGAGTTCATGAAGCAGACCGTGACGGAGGCCACGAAAAGGTGTTCTGGTGTGTAGAGTTCCGGAGAGCTCTCTTCACCCTTGGGTCGCGAAACCTTAATGCTCGATTTGCCTTCAAGCTGGACTTCTCCGCCCTTATTCGGGTCCCAGACCACAGTAACGTCGTAGAGTTTCGGTTCCTCACCCATTTGCATCACTCTGCCTACATTGAAACCACTGGAAAAGGCTTTGGGAACGTGATTCACCTACAGTTCCAGCATCAACTCTTTCAGTTTCTTGGTAATCTCTAGGGCATCTTCCCATTTCCGCTGCCAGAGGTTGCGACCGAACAACAGACCTGCTGCACCCTGTTCAAGACATGTCCTTGCCCGATATATCAGGTCCTCATCGTTGAGCATGCTGCCTCCTGAGAAGAGTACCAGCGTCTTTCCCGCGGACTTGATGACTTTCCTGACCCTCTCCTCATAGTCCAGTTCCAAGGTGTCATATGGCTCTGGTTGTTTGGACCGCGTCTTAGGATTGTCCTCCGGTACGTTTAGCTTGACAGCATCAGCACCCAATTCATTGGCGACTCTGGCGGCGTAGTCTACGGCATAGAGTGACTTCTTGCCGCCCTTCTTGTCGACGGCCTCTCCACGAGGGTATGACCAGAGGATGATGGGCATGCCATAACGGTCCGCATCCGCCTTTACTCTCCTGAATTGATTCAAGTCCTCCACTTGTCTGGGACTGCCTACATAGAGAGTATATCCAATGGCATCGGCACCAACTCTCACAGCATCCTCTACCGATGCTGTCATGGGGGACAGTGCATGGGTATCAGAGGGTATCTTGGTCTTACCATTCACTTTCAATACAATTGGAACTCTTCCGGCATACTTGGCGCCATACTTCTCCGCCAAACCTAGATGAAGAGCAATACCAGAATAGCCGCCTTCGTGTGCGAGCTTGAACTGGAACTCGGGGTCTTCACTTGGAGGGTTCGGGAAGAACGATACAGGTCCGTGCTCCATTCCCTGGTCTATTGGAAGGATTAGCATGCGGCCATTGCCGGGACCATGCTCGTACATGAGCCTGTGAAGCCTTGTCCGCTTCCCGAGGCTTAGGTAATCCAAGTCATCAAGATTCAGCACCATTCTATGTCAACCTCTTAGCAGTGTCTGTGAACTGCTCTACATTCGGGCTTTCAAGTTTTCCCAAGCGATGATTCCTCTACTCTGAGAACCTGGGAGAACCTGATACGCTGCATATACACGAAGTGGCCGTCATCACATACTATTTGACCGTCATACTCTTCGTCGTGTGTTATCCAGTGTAAGTTTCGTTGGATGTGAGTGTCTAGCTCTTTGTCTATAGTCTGTCCCAGACCTTGTGCACACGTTCTCCTGTTTCTTCTATGACCGGCTTCATTGGCCCCTCTGGGGCGAAACCAAGCTCCACGCCCATCTTCATTATGGAAGAATGGGAAACAATCACCTTGCCGTCTTCCTCAGAAACTACGAAGCTACATGGCATCAAGAGCGACATGTCTGCCGACACATCCATCGCCTTCTTAGCAAGATCTGCGGAGCATGCAAGTATGAGTGTTCTCTTCGGATAATCATCAATACCGAGTTTCTTCTTGAACATACCATGCATGGCCCTGATCAACAGTACTGTAAAGCCCTCCTCCTCAGAGAGTGCTTCAACCCTCTTTACCGTATCCTCGAAACTCATCTTCGTCTCTTTACGTAAGATTTCTGGCATATCTTGAACTGGAAAGGAACTGATAAAATGCATTGCCGTCTGACAAATCTAGATGGTGGACCGGGCGAGATTCGAACTCACGACCTTTCGGACATTCGACCTACGGAATAATCCACTAGGTTTGCGAACCGAACGATCTACCAGGCTGATCTACCGGCCCATGTCTGACAGGACACACCAAGGCGTGATTCTTAAAATCTTGTCTATTCAGTCTGTTCCACACCTATCTCAAATCTCGATTCCGAATGCCTCTGAGAACCTCTCGATTCTGACGAATTCTCTTAAGAAATCCCGCCCCTTCTCGGTCAACAAGTAAACTCTGTTCCCATTTTCCTCGGCTTCTCGGATGAGCTCCTTCTCAATCAGCTCCTCAAGATATTGAGTAAGTCGATCATGTGAAAGGTTGGCACTGTAGAGAATCTTTGTCGGGCCTGCACCGTCCTCACCCTCACTCTGGATGGTGCGCATCATGTCTGCGAGGATGCGCATCTTGGAGCGATACGCCCGCTTTCTACTCATTCCTCTCGGCCTACCTTGTATACCATTAACAAGAGCGCTATGAAGCCTAGGAACTGCAATCCCTGACTGAGAAGATATCTCAATACATTCTCTTCCGCCGTCATGAGGACCAAATGATTCAGGAAGATGAGGAAGAATCCTGAAAAAACATAGAGTGCGAATCGACTCCTCACAGTGGCGTAGTTCATCAACGCCTGTACGACCACAACCAGCATTAACAAGATTGTGATGAGTTCCAGATTGGAATCAAGCAATACGGGTAGTGCCATCAACGTGACCATCTCAGGCTGTCTTGCTCTTCCACCCCTCCGGGTGGAAAGGACAAATAGTCCGTATGCCATTATCTGGAGAAAGTGATAGACGAGGGTGACTATCGTCATTGTGGTCCTGACCTCAGGAACGATATCACCTTCTATGCCAAGCCTGACATAGAAATACCAAGTTCCGATCACATGACTGAACATCCCAATTGCTAGTACAAAGAAGCCAGTCGAAAGATCAGCAAGTCTCTTCTGGTCTGTCAGATTGTATGCCTTTGTGGCGTAATATGCGATTATCAAGGCGATGATGCCGCTGATGCTTTCGAATGCTAGGTCGAGTCTGATTAGTGGGAACGCTTCTGGCTGCATTGATGTACGCCTTTCCTAGACTTCGCCCTTACGTCTTTATTGTGATTGGATGATTCATATATGACAATTGAGTGAATTGGTGGTGAATCCTACACTCCAGAGCGGTGCCTGCTCACTCTCTGGTTCTTTTGCGGAGAGTCTTTCTAGACGAATCATACAGAGTCATCGTTCATTCACTCTTTATATTCTTAGTACGTAGTTTTGGTCACACAGATGGAAGAATTCGACGGCTGCACGCAGTGGACAGTTATCTCCTGCCTCTGCGAAAGAAAGGCGGGGGCTTCCCCCGCCCTTCCATCACCTTGTTCTTGCCAATTGCCTGCAATGTCTTAAAACAGAATACTGAGTTAGAAATGTGAGAGTTACCTCTTTGTCACTCTGTTCCAGATGTGGCGCTTCTGTGAGCCGTTCAGCAGAGCAGGTCTACCGAAGGGGCCAAGGACGGTATCCACTCCTATGCGATTCTTGCATGTTGCAGGAGATGGATCGAAGGGCCTCAGAACGTGCTACATGCGAGTCTTGCGGCCGCCGAATAGAGCGACTACGTCGAAATGCCATCACGAGGATGGAGCGGCAGGGACTAAGCCCGGTGCGGCTATGCCTCACTTGTCTGAAGAAGCAGCTCGACTCATCTACCAGTGATACGTACTCTGGCCCTTCCTATGCAGCGGATACGCTCCCGCAAATGGATGATTGGGGCGAGACCATTCCGGTTTCCTCCTCAAGCAGTGAACACCGAGTACTGTGTCCTTGGTGTCTCTCTACTCTCCCACACGAGGACTTGGTCAAGCTGAAACGAGGTCACCGTGTTACATGTGCTGAATGTGGTAGTACACTAACGTCTGACAATCAATAGCCCCCATGCGTCGAAAAGAAAGGTCATATCCAGACTATTCTGGACTTCAGAGCCTAGGTGAAGCTTGGCAATGTATGTTGACACTCACAATCACTTCCACAAGTATGTGGAGGACTTTGATGATGCCTTGGAGGATATTACAAACGAGGGCATCCTGGTCGGAGCTGTTTCCTGTAACATTCCAGAGTATGAGAGGACCCTGGAGATTGCCGGGCTCTCAGACTTGATATTGCCTGCATTTGGCGTTCACCCGGCAGTGGCGTCAGAACACATGAGCAAATTGGAATCAATTGGAGCCATCGCCGAGAAGGCACTTATGTTGGGTGAAATTGGGCTAGACCATCTCTATGAAGAGGACGCCTCGAAGTACCCACTACAGGTGGATCTACTTGAAACCTTTCTCGAGGCAGCTCAAAAGCATGACACAATAATGACACTCCATGTCGCAGGGGCGGAGTCAGAGGTACTATCAATACTTGACAACTATTCGGTGTCTAGAGTGATATTCCATGATTATTATGGCCCCCTTGAATTGGCGAATAAGATCATTGACCGCGGTTTCTTCTACTCGTTTGATAGGAGCTACCGGGACGAATACAAATCCGAGATACCAGGATGGGAAGAGAGGCGCAAAATATCAGCAATCGTTCCTGATGACTTGATGCTCGTCGAAACTGATGGGCCCAATAGGCCGCCTAGTAGAATGCCTTCAGTTTCACTAAGAGAGGTCATAGAGAACCTAGCGGTATTGAGGAGCACAACTCCAGAAGAAGTCAGTGACAGAGCAAGGTCCAACTTCCTTCGGCTTTTGAGGGGTGACAGTCGACTCTCGAAGTTCCGCAGGACGCTTGGTGGTCAGTGACCGACTCACGAGCCAGTTTGGGACTCCCTTTCACCGTTTCCTTCGGTCCCTTGGAAAGCTTTTTATCGGAATTACTCAGGATTGATTCTGCCTTCGCGCCCTAACGGTGTCAGGCCTGATGCTGTCGGCGAGTGCCAAGCGATGATGGCCCGCGATTTCCAGGCGCGAAAACAAGATGCGGACGTGAGATAGACCGGTGCAAATGTGCCGGAATCCCCTCGTGTCTAAGATACGCTCAGCAGTGTGCAGGTATTAATTGGGTAAGTTCACCAACTATCCCCGTTACGCCTGTACTTCATCAAGCTAAGTTCAAGTGTGTCAAAAGGTCGTGCACTAGGTTGATACTACTCCAATCTACCTTGCCAAGGTGCATGATTGTGATCAACTCTAGTTGATCCTGCTAGAGGACACTGCTATCGGCTTGGGGTTAAGACATGCAAGTGGAACGGGCTCGCATCCGAGTCCGTCGCGAACGGCTCAGTAGTGTCGCTAACCTACCCTGTGGAGGCGGACACCGCCGGGAAACTGGCGTTAATCCGCCGTAGGAGCATTGTTCTGGAAATGATGTTGCTCCGATATGGGTGCCCTAGGTATGTTGGGCTCTCCGCCGCCCCGAACGGGCGATGTAAGTCGTGGCCCGGAGAAGGGCACTGAGACAAGGGCCCTAGCCCCACGGGGTGCAGCAGTTACGAAACCTCACCAATGTGCGAAAGCACGAGTGGGCCAAGCCGAGTGATGGGGGATAACTCCATCTGTGGCGCATCCGTAGGGAGGAGCGCTAGAAAGGAGAGGGCAAGGCTGGTGCCAGCCGCCGCGGTAAAACCAGCTCTTCGAGTGGTGTCCACAATTATTGAGCTTAAAGCGTCCGTAGCCGGTTTGGTAGGTCCCTGCTTAAATCCGGCCGCCCAACGGTCGGCCTGGTAGGGATACCGCCTTACTTGGGAGCGGGAGACGGTGACGGTATTCCATAGGTAAGGGTGAAATCTAATGATCTATGGAGGACCACCAGTGGCGAAGGCGGTCGCCGAGAACGCGTCCCCGACGGTGAGGGACGAAACCCAGGGGAGCGAATCGGATTAGATACCCGAGTAGTCCTGGGCGTAAACGATGCCCGTTAAGTGTTGCATTGGCCACGAGCCACTGCGGTGCTGTAGCGAAAGCGATAAACGGGCCGCTTGGGAAGTACGGTCGCAAGACTGAATTTCCTCCAGGTTTGAGGAAATCTGAAGGGGTGGGCTTTATACGGGATGACCATTAACTAGAAGACGATGAGAGAACATTTCACTCCTCGTGAGCGCGAAGCGCGAGAGGAGGTGCGCTCAAGAATCAAGATGGAGTCTAACGACGAGAGTCTTGGTTATCTATTGGGTGCAATACGTGATGGCTCGGTCTTCTATGACAAAGCAAGTCGGAACTACTTCACGATGTACTATCAGAAACATCGTGAGTGGCTAGAAGAATCCATCAGTCCACGGATGGAAAGAAGGGCAAGATCGAGGAGTACACTCCCGGTCACTTCCGACTGAATGTATCGTCCAAAGATTTGTACGAGATGTGGAAACAGGATTATGGTTTTCCTGAAGATGGAGAGGGCCAAGGTTCTTGGAACGTTCCATCTGAGATTAAGTCCGCTAACTCACACGTTAAGGCGTCCTATATCCGGGGCGTGTTCGATACAGAAGGTGATGTATCTCCACGAAGCAGCAAAACTGCCTACGTAGGCATCAGTCAGAAGAATCGAACATTCCTTGAAGAGACCCGGCGATTCCTTTCGGTTCTCGACATACATCCGGGTAAGACGCACGTGATTGACAAGAAAAGTGGCACGCTTCGGATGGCGATTTCTGAGAAGAAGTCGTTGCTTCGATTCATCAAGATTATTGATTCAGAGCATCCCGTAAAGCGCCGCGAACTTCAGAGAGTACGAAGCCTGTTGGAGCAGGAAACTTAAAGGAATTGGCGGGGGAGCACCACAAGGGGTGGAGCTTGCGGTTTAATTGGACTCAACGCCGGAAAACTTACCCGCCCAGACAGCCGAATGAGAGCCAGACTGATGATCTTGCTCGACGAGCTGAGAGCTGGTGCATGGCCATCGTAAATTCGTGCCGTGAGGTATCAGCTTAAGTGCAGAGCTGGTGCATGGCCATCGTAAATTCGTGCCGTGAGGTATCAGCTTAAGTGCTGCAACGAATGAGATCCCTGCCACCTAGTTGCCAGCCGGGAGCTTCGGCTCCGTCGGGGCACACTAGGGGGACCGCCAGCGAAAAGCTGGAGGAAGGTGGGGGCCACGGTAGGTCCGTATGCCGCGATATGGGCGGGGCCACACGCGTGCTACAATGGCGAGGACAATGCGTCACGACACCGAAAGGTGAAGTCAATCGCGAAACCTCGTCGTAGTTGGGATCGGGGGTTGGAACTCACCCCCGTGAACCTGGAAAGACCTGTCATTTCGACTGGTCTCGGGAGATCCCTAGTATCCGTGTGTCACTATCGCACGGAGAATACGTCCCTGCTTCTTGCACACACCGCCCGTCGCTCCATGCGAGCGGCTTTGGGGTGAGGTGTCGTCCATTGGGCGATGACGAATCTTGGGGTCGCAAGTAGGGAGAAGTCGTAACAAGGTATCCGTAGCGGAAGCTGCGGATGGAAGAGGATGAGAGTCACTCTCGTCTTCCATCAATCACCTCCTAAGTTTTCTACTTCTTAGAGGTAGAAGCAGCTTGTAATGCAGTCCTTCGGGATCGCATTAGAG
>LRSK01000238.1 GCA_001563325.1 Candidatus Thorarchaeota archaeon SMTZ1-83 | reverse complement strand
CGAGAAGCACTGTCTGGGAAACCTGGACCGGTGTTTCTTGACGTTCCATCGGACGTCCTGTACATGAAGTGTGACGAGTCCACCTTGGAAGACGGCATCCTACCAGCTGAGAAGTATCGTATGACTCGACCACCGGTAGGCGACCCTGAACTGATTTCAAAGGCTGCAGACATGCTGGTGAGTGCCGCATTTCCACTTGTTCATGCGGGAGGTGGTGTCTTGGCTTCAGACTCAGCTAAAGAACTGATTGAGATTGCCGAACACCTCCAAGCCCCAGTAACAACTTCAGTCGGTGCTCGTGGTGCGATTCCTGAAGACCACCCGCTGTCGCTCGTGCCAGCCAGTTTTGGAGCAATTGGGGCGCAGTGTCAGTCTGACCTGGTTCTGCTTGTGGGAGGAAGATTCGGCGACCTTGACTTCTGGGGGAGAGCCCCAGGATGGGGGGATTGTGCCGAGCAAAGGTTGATACAGATTGATATAGCGCCAGAGATGATTGCCCATAATCGAGTTGTTGACCTCGCGATTGTGGGAGACGCAAAGAGCACTCTGACTGAACTACTCAAGATTGTGAAGAGCAAACCCAAGGCGAAACCGAGGCCTGAAATGGCTGACTGCCGAGAAGCTCAAGACTCATGGCTTACTGACTTCGTAAGCCAGGGCAAGTCAGACCAAGTCCCGATCCACCCGCTGAGAATGGTCCAGGAAGTACGCGATTTCTTCCCAAGAGATGCAATATCCATTGTGGATGGTGGAAACATTGCTGTTTGGTCAATCTACTTGAATAGGGTATACGAACCAAGAAGGTATCTCCAGGCCACAGACTCGGGTCACCTTGGCGTAGGAACCGGTTACGCCATTGGGTCCAAGCTTGCATATCCTGAGAAAGACGTGTATGTAATCTCGGGCGATGGCGCTTTCATGTTCAACATTCAGGAACTAGAAACAGCAAGGAGGCTCAGAACGCCATTCATAGTTATTGTCGCAAATGACAGGGCATATGGCATGATAAAGGCAGGTCAGAAGGGCCTATATGAGGAACGCTACGTAGGCGTCGATTTCGTTGATGTGAGGTATGACAAGCTTGCAGAGGCGATGGGTTGCTTCGGAGCCAGAGTGGAGAGACCTGATGAGATTCGGCCTGCTTTGGAGAAGGCGAAGGACTCAGGACTTCCTGCGGTTCTGGACGTCGTTGTTGACCCGGAGGTCAATCTCGATCCGCCAGATTTCGCATCTGTTGCATCTGTCTGGCTCGAAGGCTGTCAGCTTCCAGGGGAGGACTAGATGAGAGCAGCAGTATATGATGGCGCAAAGGACATCCAAGTTAAGGAGATCCCCGAACCCACCTTGGGCCCAAGCGACGTCATGATCAGGCCGAAGTATGTTGGGATATGTGGCACAGACTTGAGTGCATGGGAGTATGGTATGTACGAAGGAAACTTGGTACTGGGGCATGAGTTTGCAGGTGAGATAGTGGAGGTAGGTGATGAAGTCAGCAATTGGAAGGTGGGCGATAGAGTTGTGCCCAACTCCTTGATTCCATGCGTTACCTGTAGCTATTGCACAAACCATCGACATTCACTCTGTGAGGATATGCAGATGGTTGGGATATCAATGAACGGCGGATTGGCAGACCTTGTAGCACTCCCAGAGACTACACTTCATACTCTGCCAGAAACTGTGGACTTCAAAGCGGGCGCGTTCGTAGAGCCCCTCGCAGTCGCCATCAGAGGGTTCCATCGAGTCGATTTCAGGGAGGGAATGGACGTACTGGTACTTGGTACAGGGCCGATTGGACTGCTTGGCATTCAATATGCCAAGTTCAGGGGCGCCTCGAGGGTCTACGCCTCGGAAAAGCGAGAGCCAAGACTGCAAGCGGCCAAGAGAGTGGGTGCAGATGTTGTGGTGAACCCCGAGAGAGAATCACTCTCACTTAGACTCGAAGAGTTCACGGCCGGAGCTGGAGTAGACCTTGTAGTGGAATGCACAGGTGCGCCTGAACCAACAGCTGAGTCTTTCTCGTTAGCAAGAAGAGGAGGCTCAATTTTGATTCTGGGCATCTCGGAGGAGCCAGTGGAAGCAGACTTCATGACTGGTGTACTAAATGAGCTTACCATTCAGTTCAGCTATCTTGGGTACGCGGAGTTCCCTGAGGCGATTGAGCTCCTCGCTCACGGGCACATTCAAACCCATCAGCTGGTAACAAGAATCATACCACTGGAACGGATTGTGGAGGATGGTTTTGAGGCCTCGACAAGAAGTGATTCATCTGATGTCAAGGTCCTTGTAGAGATATGAAAGGAGGTAGGTAAAATGAGCAAGAGAGTCGAACTTGGAAGTGACGAGTATCTAGAGAGTTTCAAGAAGAGTCTAAACGAGGACGAGGACTACGCCAAACTCGCCTCCTCTGTTGTTGACTCATACACGCTAGTGCTTCAGGCGGAGCCAGACAAAGGAGTCGATGATACGCTTGTAGTGGGTTTTGAGATCAAAGAAGGCAGGATGACGGATATCTGGCTAGGCGAAAGGGAAACATCATACATACTTAGCGCGCCTTATCGGGTATGGGTTGACATTCTGCTGGGGAACATAGGTGCGAATAGGGCGTTCATCACTCGTAAGCTAAAGATAAAGGGAAACATGCCCAGGTTGCTAAAGACGGCTAAGGCAACAGACCGGCTTGTCGAGATACTCAGAGAGATGCCTACTAGGTTCCATGGCGAGTATGAGAAACAATCGTTTGGATGAATCTCGATAAGTAGGACTTAAGCAGTGCTCTGTATACATTACACTCGATGACAGTGGAGTGGTTCTTTGGCCGAGATCGCCCTCTAATCATGGCACATCGTGGTGATGCTAGCCGGGCTCCTGAGAACACTATTGAGGCCATGAAGGGGGCTTTGGAGATTGGTGTGGACTCTCTTGAAACAGACGTTAGGCTCACTAAGGACGGCCATCTAATCCTCTTTCATGATGACGACCTGAGAAGAACCACAGGTAAGGAGAGCAAAGTGAGAGAGCTAACCCTAGACGAACTCCGCCACATGGATTTGGGTCATTCATTCTCACCAAATGGGACTGACTTTCCATTCAGAGGCAAAGGACTTCGCGTGGTGACAGTTCGGGAGGCGTTTGAAGAGTTTCCCGATACCAGATTCAACATTGACATGAAAGACGATGACAAAGCGGCCCCGGTAGAACTAGCTGAGGCAATCAGAGATTATCAGCGTCAAGATTCTGTGGTTGTTGCTTCCTTCATCCCTGAAACTCTGGAGAGATTCCGTGAAATCATGCCTTCCGTTCCGACATCTGCTCATCCACGTGAAGTTCGGAGGTTCCTCATAGGAACAAAGCTTCGGGCAATAGGGCTGCTTTGCAGAAGCGTTGCATACAGAGCTTTTCAAATCCCTGTCAAGTTGGGCAGTATTACCGTACTGAGCCGACGTTTTGTGGAACAAGCACACAAACGAAACCTAGCAGTCCATGTCTGGACAATAAACGACAGTGAAACGATGGAATGGCTGATTGACCTTGGCGTTGATGGCATATTCACGGATGAGGCGGCTCTCATGCGCCAGTTGTTAAGTGAGAGAGGTCTGTTGTGACTCGATCTTTCTCATGTTGACGAGCGTTAACAGTCAAAGGTGCAGAGAATCACTAGCTACGGGAGAGGCAGAATAGCTTAATATGCTCCCTAAGGAGGATTGTCATCGAAGTCGCTCGAAACTCACTCGTGTGAGTACCGGGCATGTAGATGACCGTGTTGGTGAACTATCGAATGACCTGTCCAGAATACGACGCTAAGAATGGCAAATGCGGGGTTGATGGTTTCAAATTCTACACCGGAATGCAAAAGCCTTGCGAAACTCCGGGGATAACCAAAGAGAAGTGTCCTAGGTTCGCAATGTCCTAGGCGCAGACTCACTTGAAGCCCTTGTTATAGGGATGAACCCCAGCTGGGCTGAACCATATCCCGGTATCTTCCTGGAGTTGAGCAAGAGTTATCTGTTTCCACACGGGAGGCGTGTGGTAGGCGCCAAACGATGGTCAAGGCATACATACTGATCAAGGCGGCGAGTGGAAAGGAGGATTTCGTGCTAAAGGAACTACTCAAGCTGTCTGTCACTGAGGAGGCACACAAAGTGTTCGGACCTTTTGACATTGTGTTGGAGATCACCGCGCGAGACGTAGAGGCTGTTGTTGACATCCTGCTCACCAAGATCAGAACAATAGATGGACTCACAGACACTCAGACGCTTCTAGTAATTGATGCCTAGGTTGCTACTTAATGAGTGAAAGCAGTAACCGAGAATCTCGCGAGCTGGGTCTGTCCGAATATCTGTTAAAAAGGAGTGAGCAAAATGGTCCTTGTAGCCAACGCAACAGGAGGCGCCAATGATTTCACGAAAAGGCCTATCAAGGAAACCCTTCATGCTGATGCTTGAGGATGAGTCGGGCGAGATATCACCAGTCGTGCTTGATGCGGGGCTAGCAAGCTCAGACAAGGCGATCATCGTCCTCGATGAAATCAATGACACAACTTGGGTGTTCATCGGAAGAGCTGTGGACATGCCTACAAGAATGCATGCCCTTAGGCTAGCGAAAAGTCTTCGGAAGTCAGGTTACACGATTGGAAACACCAACATTGGGATGGCATCTGCAAACTTGGTAGAGATGTTGGAGAAAGACGACAGCGACCCAGAAATCTCCGCGGAGATTGCTAGATTCAAAGAAATGCTCACCCGAAGGTGGAGGTTTGAAGACAGATTCCTAGCATATGACGCAAGATTTGAGCCAACAGAAGCGAAGGCTCCCGAACCAGTTGCTCCGGCAGAGCTTGCAAAGCCAGAAACGCCCACCGTCGTGGCGACCACTGTTGAACCAGAACTGCCGACTCCCGAGCCAATCGAAGTGACGTCAGATTCGGTGGTCGATCAGAAAACTGCATACCTAATCTACTCCGCCGTCAAGAACTCGAATCTTGTGTACACAGAGCGATTCGAAAGAGATGGCAAGATGGGAGTGAAGATTGAGGCACCAGGAGTCATGGTCATTGAGGCAATCCAAGAGGGAGACAGTCTCATGATTGAACCCGCTGAGTTTGGAGACTCGGATGAAGCCGCGAAGATAAAGTCAGAATACGAGAGTTGGGTCGGCAAGCTGTAGGTCACCCGAGAAGACTCACGAAAGAGAGAAGGCAGCAGATCGCTGCGTTCACTCGCCTATCTATTCTCTATTCCAAGAGCTGTCTATAGTGATACTCGTACTCTGTTCTGAACCCCAGTCCATAATAGAGCGCAAGGGCAGGCTCATTCTGAGATTCAACCTGAAGGTAGACTGTGGTTGCTCCCGATTCGATCCCCCAAGACACAAGTCCACGATTAAGGGAATTGGCTATCCCCTGACGTCGGTGTTCTCTGTCAGTTACAAGACCGAATATCCCCAACCAGCTATTGTCGACAACGCCTACACATACACCGACGATAGTTTCTTTCAAATAAACCGAAGCGAATCTCGTTCTTCCGGGAATACGGTCCAGAATCCCTCGTCGTGCCTGTAAAGAATGATCGTCAATGCCGCCGATCCGGGCATAGGCCGAAAGCCACTCCTCTGTGAGTCGCGAACTGAGGTGGACCTCATGAAGAGATTGCGCGAAGGTCAGCTGACCGAGGGGTGAAGTCTGTACAAATGTCTTCATCTCATATTGGAAACCAGCAACAGCCAAGGCATCATCTAGACCATTAGGACAGCTCACAGCGCTAATCTGAAACCGAGGAATCAGCTCTTTCTCTCGGTAGAAATCGACCACGTGTTGAATCGCCGATTCAAGGGCAAGTGAGGGGTTTCCAAGAGCAAGGACGCTATTGGCACGACGAGTAACTCCAACATCTGCCCGCAGTAGCCAGCCTCCCAACTCTACAACCTCCAAGGCAGGCCAGGCCTTGAATGCCACTTCTTCAATCTCTCTGATTCTTGTATACTGGGGAGAGCGACTATTCAATTCACTATTCACCTTTTAGGCAAGACGTACGACATGTCTTGTCCGCTAGATTGATTTGGCTACTTGTCGTCGAAGCAACCGAAAAGGATGTTGATGGAGCGATGAGTAGACTACGCTGGAACCCGCAACTTGGAGAGTGGGTGATTGTAAGTCCGATGAGAAACGACGGCCCCTTTCAGGAAAGGAAAGATAGATGCCCATTTTGTCCTGGAGGAGAAACAGAGGATGACTGGGATGTTCTCACACTGAAAGATAAGTTCCCTGTTCTCTCTCCAGAATCCGGTGTCGTTCCATTGAACGAGAACGTAGTGATGGATGCCCCAGGATACGGCTTCTGTAAGATCATTCTGCTGTCGAAGGATCATCAGGAGCAAGTTGAGAGTATGGGTGACACGCAACTAGAACGTGTTTTCATGGAGTATCTGGAAGTCTTCAAAGAGCTTGATTCAGCAGCGGGCATCTCATACGTAGTCGAATTCGAGAACAGAGGTGCGGCGTTAGGTATGAACCTTGAACACCCACA
The DNA here is from genome assembly GCA_001563325.1 of Candidatus Thorarchaeota archaeon SMTZ1-83. Next base: position 4,206 of record LRSK01000238.1, on the reverse strand, counting down.
TGCTCAAGCCTATGCATTGCCTTTCATTCCACCAAGGCTAGCAAGGGAGCTTGAACAGTCGAAGAACTTCTGGGAGAGAGATGAAACATGTCTGGTATGCAAGATGCTTGAGAACGAGTTGAAATCATTGGAATCACGCATCATAACTGAAACTGAACACTTCGTGTCCCTCGTACCGTTCTCGGCCAGACTACCCTATGAGGTGCATATCTATCCAAGAGACCACGTCCCCAGCCTGCTGGAGCTAGAAGACCGCGTCCTAGAGTTGGGTCAAATTATCAGGGACACTATCTTGCGCTACTCCAAGGTTTTTGACGAAGTCTCGTATACTATGGTCCTTCACACACGTCCAAGTTTCGGGGAGCATCCGTACTGGCACTTCCACGTAGAGTTCTACCCAACTCGGGGAAGCCGAGTGCAAATGAAACACCTTGCTGGATTGGAGATTGGCACTGGGATATACACTAATGACACAATCCCAGAGGAGACTGCAAGAGAACTTAGAGAAGCTGTTTAGATGCATTTGAAGGTGAAATGGTCTACAATCCCAAGAGCCTAGCAGAAGAAATGAGTCTAGTTGACACAGCCTGCGTCCAGTCACCTGACTTCAAGGGAGAATCATGAGGTCTTTCGAGATATTCATATTGACCTAGGGACTGCTATCATCATTCAGGATTTGTGAAGTGCGATGGTAGAAGAAGAGATCGAGGCCATCCTAATCAGTGAAACCCACTGGGATCGGGCATGGTATTTACCCTTTGAGCAGTTCAGGCTAAGGCTTGTCACGCTGGTAAACAACCTTCTGGAGATTCTTGAAACCGATAAGGAGTTCCTTTACTTCACATTTGACGGTCAGACAGTGGTCTTGGAAGACTTCCTGGAGGTTGTGCCTGATAAACGAGACCTTCTTCAGAGATTGATTCAAGAAGGCAGAATACTGATTGGACCATGGTACGTGCTTCCAGACGAGTTTCTAATATCAGGCGAATCCATGATTAGGAATCTTCTGACGGGAAGAGCGGTTGCCAGTGAGTTCGGCGACGTAATGAATGTAGGATACATACCTGACCCATTTGGGCATGTAAGTCAGGTTCCCCAGATTCTCTCTCAGTTTGGAATCGATTCGGTAATCTTCGCAAGAGGAACAGGAAATGAAACCGATGAGCTGGGAGCCGAGTTTGTCTGGGAGGCGAGTGATGGAAGCGAGATTCTCGCTCATTGGCTGCCACTTTCATATGGGAATGTAGCAGGTCTTCCAGATGATGTAGACGATGCAGTATCAATCATCGAGCAGGTAATGGAGGATTTGAGACCCCACTCACGTATCGGATTGATGCTATTGATGAATGGCTCTGATCACTTGGAGCCCCAAAGACATGTCCCCGAGGTGATTAGGAAATACAACTCGAAGAACCAGAAGAGCATAGTGATGGGAACACTGCCGATGTTCATCGCGCGCGTTAGAGAGAGGCGTGAACAGCTACAGAGATTCAAGGGTGAATTCCGAAGATCGAAGCATCAGAACCTACTCTCAGGTGTCTATTCAGCGCGAGTCTTTCTAAAACAAGCAAATGAGTCAGCGCAGAACACTCTTGAGCGACGTGTAGAACCATTTTGCACCGTTTCGACTATCCTGGGGAACAGATACCCCGGCCACGAAATCAGACAAGCATGGAAGTATCTTCTGAAGAACCATCCTCACGACGACATATGCGGCTGCAGTATTGATGAAGTTCACGATGATATGATGCAGAGGTACCGATGGATTGGAGAAATAGCAGAATCTCTTACCAACCAAGCCTTGGAGTGCCTTGCTGGCACTTGCTCCAAGACTGAACCAGGCATCATGATTGTTAATCCTACTCCACAGAAGAGGAGTGGAATTGCACTCGTGGACATTCTTCTGTCAGATCTTCGCTTCACACGTTATGGGGAGGTACGACTAGAGAACCCGCTTCTAACTCCGACGACTCCTCTTGAAGCCGCCAAGAACGAGATTCACATTGCCACAGTGAAGCGTTGGGGGCTCGACATGACTCCAATTGGCAAGAGGGAGATTGTGATTGGAAACGAGCGCTTGACTGAATTCGAGTTTGATTTCTCTGCGTTCGCCCTCTTGTTCCCAGCCTTCGAGAAGTTCAAACGACATGTATCAACGACCTATAGAGTGAGAGTCAATTCAAGAAATCAAGTTGTAGAAGTCTGGGGGAGGAAATTCGATGCAGAACCCTTGACTAGTGGGCATATTGTCGTGAAGGACGAGGAAGGCAGGGTAGTTCCATCGGAGATCCTGAGTATTGAATATAGGACAAACCCGAGAGCACACATTGTAGCAGATCCTGAAGACAATGTCACCATCGCAGTCTATGCAGACAATGTGGAAGGTATGGGATTCAAGAGATATGACATAGAGTTGGCTGAGGAGTCTGTTGAGGCACCTCAACCACCGGTCCCTGTTCGATTCTCGAACAATACGTTGGAAAATGAGCTGATCCTTGCTTCTGTTGAGGATAATGGGACAATAACGCTTACCGACAAGAGATCAGGAGAAGTCTACAGGGGACTTCTCGAATTTGATGACACTGAGGATGTTGGCGACTCCTATGACTATTGTCCAGCCGAGAATTCAGTCACGATTCGATCAGCAGGTATAAGGAAACTCAGGACTACGGTCGAGTCCTATTGGCACCAGGCGGAGGACGCAGAGCCAGACACAAAACCTGATCTCGCTGGTCTGGTCGGTAAGCTTCGCATTGATGGAACATTAGTGCTCCCCGAATCTGCAACACCTGACTCAAGAGAGCGTTCGAAGGAGCTCGTGGAGTGCGATTTCTACCATGAATTGACATTGTTTGCTGATAGCCCGATACTCCACATCACGACAGGATTCGAGAATGAAGCAAATGATCACAGACTGAGGGTCCTATTCCCCTCAGACACCGCGTCCAAAACAAGTTCTGCTGACAGCATGTTTGACGTCGTAGAAAGACCAGCGAAACCAGAAGATGGAGAAGACTGGAAACAGCCAGCCGCACCGACATGCCCCCTGAGAAGCTTCGTTTCGGTGAGCTCTAAGAAGAGGGGTCTGACAATAGCCACCAAGGGTCTCTTGGAGTACGAGCTGCTGAAGGAGAGAGGAGGAACCCTGGCCCTGACCCTTCTAAGGTCAGTCGGCTGGTTATCTAGAATCACCATGAAATCCAGACCGGAGGCCGCAGGTCCCATTTTGGAGATTCCTGGGGCACAATGTCCGGGGAGTCACGAGTTCGACTACTCCATCATCCCGCAAAGCGGCAGCTGGTTCGAAAGTGAGTCCTACATTGAATCAGACAAGTACCTGAATCAGATGTTTGGGACATTCGTGCCAAAGGGCGATTCGGATGGGGTGACTCATGGCAGGGGGTTCCTCTCAATAGAGCCGAACACAATCAGGCTGTCTGCATTCAAGATTTCCGAGGACTCCAAGAGTGTTGTTCTGAGAGTATGGAATATCGCAGAGAAATCAGAATCATGTACTATCAAACTGGGCTTTCCAGTGAATGCAGCAGAGGTTGCACGCTTGGATGAAACAGTCGATGATTCTCAATCATTGAAACTGAAGAATGAGAATGAAATTGAGATTGATATACCCTCTCGACACATTGTTACGATTCTTCTTGAGCCTCAATAACAGCAGGAATCATATCATGCCTTGGCGGGGCGACACAACCATAAGGAGAAATATGCGAACCGCATCCATCATGCTCGACCCCAATGGCGACACGGAAACGTTTGTCCGCGGCTTCGCCCCGATACTACACTTCCATCCGGAGGAGGGGGAATACTGTTGCTTCCCGTCAGATGCGGAGGAAGTGTATGCCAGGTATGGTTCGGACTGGAGCAAGTTTCAGGATGACCTGTCCCCGGATGAGCTCGATCCTTCTACACCCTGCTACTATGAGTTTTGGAGAGAACCGGACATGGTTCAGATGAAGTTCTGGTTCTGGTACAACTACAACAGGTTCCCTGCTCCATTCGGCGTAGGTCGGCATATTGGGGACTGGGAACACGTGGAGGTTCGTTGGTACTTTCCAGAATCTGCAAACCCTGGAACTCTGTGGCTCCTTTCAAATCATTTGGGGGCACGGCTCTCCACAGAGCCAAGCACTCTTACCCTTCCAGGATGGGCCCCAGAGCCACCACTGCTTGACGGGCTTCAGATTCATG
>LRSK01000237.1 GCA_001563325.1 Candidatus Thorarchaeota archaeon SMTZ1-83 | reverse complement strand
GTCTATCAACATCACTCTTGCTTCAAGAGTCAGCATCTTCGCCAACTTCCTTTTTGACTTCGGGTCTCTCGTACGATCCTTCATGCTGGCCGGTGTAGCGGCAATCTTCCTATGGATTGCCTACGATACAAGGAGGGGCACAACCGCTGCAATGGCATTCGCACTGCTCTCGCAGATCGCCAATCTGCCAGAGCTATATGGCACCATTCTTGAGGATCCAGGGTACTATGAGGGATTCAGTCTGCCCTACTCTGTCATTCTTATCATACTCTTCATCACGCTCATGGGCCCGGCCATGGTGGCCTTCACATTCTTGAGGCCGGAACAGGTAGTTTCGTTTGAGCTGCTAGGATACGGTGGTAGCTTTGCTGGCCCAATTCTGGTAATATCAGGACTCCAGACCCAAGCCTTCATCCCTGACCTCATCCTACTGTTCATTGTTTCGTTCGCTTCGTTGGCAATAATGTTGGCAACAGGCACGTTTGCATATCTGTATGGCCGATTCCGAGAGTCCCGACAACTACCGACGCTCTTGATGCTTCTCGCTTTTGGGCTGTTCGCCTTGGGTCAGGTTTCAGGGCTGTTGGGGAACTTCGGTAACATACCCACAGACGAAGCCATCTACATAGAGTTCTTGTCAATAGGGTTGGCACTGACACTGCTGTCGGCGACTGCTATCTACGCTGCAGGATACAGAAGCGCTGGTCTAGTGCCTCTCGTGTTGTATGTCCCCCTATTGATTTTGTTCATTCAACAGTTTCCGACGCCTCTAGAGGAAGTCTTCTTGTCCATCATTTGGTTGGTGATCCCGCTTCTCATTCTCTTTCTCATTCCAGTTGCCCTATTCACACGGGTATGGTCTCGAATGAGGAAAATTGGTGCACCTGGACGACTAAGACCACTGGGCATAGGACTAGGGGTTCTCCTCTTCCTTGTCATTCGCATACCCTTTATGCTACTGAACCTCCCCGGTGTTGACCCAGCGTATGCCTTGGTCACTATTAGCTTCCTCGTTTCCTGGCTGGCAGTCACAGGCCGGATGGACAGGTATGCGGGAAGCGGTGTCGGGATGGAGTGAAGGTCGACCCGTTACGGGATGTGTTCGAGTTTCCATCTTTCAAGTAAGAGAATCGATTCGATTTCCTTCACTAATGATGGTGTACGTGACCTCCATCAACCGGCGAGAGGTTATCGTAGGCGTTCCTAACTACCTCGGACAGGGCAGGATGGATATACATCGCTCTCCTCGCGGGGATGAAGGATGCATCATCAGTGTTCATTAGAGCAATGATCTCATGGATTAGCATGGGTGCATATGGACCGATAATCGATGCACCAAGAATCCGTTGGGTGTCTGCGTCCACGATTATTCTCGCGAAACCTTCTGGGTCGCCCATGGCAAAGCCCTTGGCCACGCTAGAGTACTCCGCTCTTCCGACAAGTAGGCGTTTTCCGGATGCTTTCGCTTTTTTCACAGTCATGCCTACAGTCGCTATCGGAGGATATGAGAAAACTGCCCACGGAACAGTACTATAATCCATTCTGACAAAGTCCCTCTCATCTCCACCTTGAAGGGACTTTCGCCAGTTGTACCAAGCAATCCCGCTCTCTTCATTTGCGACATGACGGAACATGTACCTTCCAATCGCATCTCCAAAGGCCCAAATCCGTTTCTTGCTGGTTCTGAAATAGTCATCAACGATGACAAAGCCTCTCTCATCAGTCTCCACGCCCGTCTTCTCTGGCTTGAACCAGTCGGCATTGGACCTACGACCGGCCGCAACAAGCAGACTGTCTGCGCTGAACTCTTTGTCGGCACCCGAGTTGCGATCTCTTGCCACAACAGTCTTCTTTCCATTCGATTGAGAAGCCGATATTACTTCATGATTTGTTAGGACACTCATTCGTTTCGATAGTTCCCTTTTCAGAAGCTCTGAAACATCGCTGTCTTCCATTTTCACAAGGTATGGATTTCTTCCAACGATAGTGACTTCAGTCCCCATTGCTGAAAAGAAGTGTCCGAATTCCGCCGCTATGTATCCACCGCCCAGAATGATCATTGACTTGGGTTTCTCAGTCAATTGCAGGGCTTCTTTGCTGGTCATGAAGTCAACCTTGTCGATGCCCCTAAGCTTGGGAATCAGTGGTCTAGAGCCCGCAGCAATCAGAATGTGTTCGCCCTTGATTCTCTCATCATTTACCTTCATGGTGTAGTCGGCGATAAACTCGCCAGTGGTGTTGTACCAGTCATAGCCCTCGGCGGCATTGATTGATTCACCGATGTTGCGGGCATCTGTTCTAACATGGTTGCGCATCCTTTCCATCAACGCTCGGAAATCAACCGATTCGATCTTGGCCTTGAAGTTCAAGCGCTCAGATTGCTGAGTCTGCACAATCATGTCCGCGACATACGTCAGTATCTTGGTAGGGATGCAACCTCGGTTCAGGCATGTTCCTCCCATCGGACCATTTTCCACAATGGCCACCTCCATCCCAGTCTGGTAAGCAGGAGAGGCAAGGTTCAGACCCGCACCTGACCCTATCACAATCAAATCATATTTCTTCATGAACCGCCTTAACTATAGTGAAACTCATAAGTCTGCCGTTGCAAACATGACCCTTACATCGGCTGAATCATTGTCGACGCTTCGCCAAGCTTAAGTGCTGAACGAGCGTGTCCTATTGAAGAGGCTTCAGAAATGCGAATGCTGCAGATTCATAGCGATGGTTTCTCTTATGAAGCCAAGAGAAAGGCAATCAAGAACGCCGAGAAGGTTGAGTCCAAGTCCTATTCCACTGAGGACTCATGTCTTGTCAACTTCATTGCGGCAGAAGTCAGTGATCAGAGGGACCTCAAGACAGCTTCAAAGATGACTGCCGACATGATTGCCGAAGCGGCCGAAGAAGTCAAGGAGAAGAACATAGTAGTCTACCCCTGGGTGCACCTTTCAGAGACCCCGTCTCCACCTGGTTCCGCTCTGAAACTTCTCAAGAGCGTGGCCACTGACCTCGAGAAACGCGATTACAGCGTAGTTCGAGTTCCATTTGGTTGGTACAAGTCATTCTCACTCAATTGCAAAGGGCATCCCTTGGCCGAACGCTCGAAGGTGCTAGACCTTGATGTAGAAACAAAGAAAGTCCAAATCAGGGACGCCACGGAGGGTGAGGACCTCACTGCTCTTGTGGCCGAAGAAGCGGCCAAGTCGAGTTTCCATATCATGGAACCCGATGGCAGCCTGACTGACTATGAAAGGTACGACTACTCCGGAAAACGGGAGCTCGAGCTCTATGTTAGGTATGAGACCGCCAAGGATCGAACTGCAAAGGAGCCTCCTCCACATATCCAGATGATGCAGAAGCTTGAGCTTGTCGACTACGAGCCAGGCTCTGATCCGGGAAACTTCAGATGGCCACCACGTGGGCTTACCCTCAAGAGAGCTATCGAACAGCGGGTGACGGCTGAGATGCTTGACTACGGGGCTCAGATAGTCCAGACTCCTCTAATCTATGACTATGAACATCCATCACTGAAGTCCTACCTTCAAAGGTTCCCATCCCGCCAATATGTCGTGAGATCTGGCGACCGTGATTACTTCGCACGGTTCTCAGCATGTTTTGGCCAGTTTCTCCTCGTTTCCCAGGCAGTGGTTTCGCATAGACAGTTACCACTGAAGATGTTTGAGATTGCGCCATCCTACAGAAGGGAACAGAGCGGCGAGCTGGCAGGAATGAGGCGGCTTCGTGCTTTCACAATGCCTGACATACATGAGTTTGTCGCAGACATTGAGATGGCAAAAGAATCAGTCATGAACCAGCTAGAGTTCATAGACAAGCTGACTACTGAGCTGGAAGTGGACTATGAGGTTTCATTTAGGTTTCTAAGCTCATTCTTCGAAGAGAATCAGGAGTTCGCAAGAGCGGTAGTTAAGAGAATAGGGAAACCGGTCATGATTGAGCTCTTCGAAGAGAGATACGCCTACTTCATTTTCAAGGGCGAATGGAATATTGTGGACTCCCAAGAAAAGTCTGGATGTCTGGCTACGTGTCAAATCGACGTTGAAAATGCGGAGAGATTCGGTATCAAGTACGTGGACGAGGATGGCAAGGAGAAATTCCCACTTATTCTCCACACATCGCCTTCTGGTTCAATCGAGAGGATATTGTACGGAGTTCTCGAACAGGCATACAAGGACAAGATGAAGGGCAAGAAACCAAAGCTGCCACTCTGGATGACTCCATCACAAGTCAGACTGCTGCCTGTCGATGAGAGCCTGATTGAATACTCTACTGAAATCGGCATGGAGCTTGACAAGTATGGAATAAGGTATGAGATAGATGACAGGCCGTTGACTGTCGCTAAGAAGGTTCGGGCGGCTGAGAAGTTGTGGGTACCCTTCATCTGTGTCGTTGGTGAGAAGGAACAGAATACTGGCAAGCTGGCCGTTCGGCGAAGAGAGGAGGGCGACCAAGTATCAATGACGGTCAGGAAGCTTGCTGAGGAGATAGCAGAGAAGACCAACTTTGCCCCCAAGCAGAGGCTGTTGTTGCCGAAACTAGTATCTGCCCAACCCGTATTCTCACGTGAGGTCTGACGACGAGAAAACTGGGAGATCATGAATAGACCAGTCGATAGTGTTTTTACCAAGCGGTATCCCGGATGGCCCATCAGAGTAGAAAGGTGCCCCCAATTGAAGGTCCTAATAGTAGGTTCAGGTTTCATGGGAAGAGGCGCTGCCTTCGACCTTGCAAGGAATGAATCGGTCGAGCACGTGATTGTGGCAGACATTGACAGCAGCGCAGCAAAGAGCTTGGCAAGAGAGATGGGCTCAAAGTTCTCAGCCGAGCAGTTGGATGCTCGAAACCGGGATCAACTAGTGCGTGTATTCTCAATGGTGGACTCTGTTGTAAGCGCAGTGAGTTACACAGTCAATCTGCTTCATACAGAGGTTGCTATTGAAACTGGCACACACATGTGTGACCTAGGCGGAAACCTATGGGTCGTGGAGAAGCAGATGGAGCTGAGTGATAGAGCGAAGGATGCCGGAATTACCGTTGTTCCTGATTGTGGAGTAGCACCAGGAATGACCAACGTTCTGGCCCAAGCTGGTATCGACCAACTCACAAATGTAGAGAGTGTAAAGATCCGAGTGGGAGGCCTTCAGCAGGACCCAAAACCACCTCTCGACTATGCCTTAATCTTCTCAGTTGAGGGTCTAATTAACGAATATGTGGAACCTTGTAGAGTACTGCGTGACGGAAAGATTGTCCTTGAGGAACCCCTCGTCGGGATTGAGTATCTGGACTTCCCCGCGCCATTTGGGAAGCTCGAGGCCTTCAACACAAGCGGCGGCACCTCGACGCTACCTGTAACTCACGAAGGCAAGATAAAGAACCTTGACTATAAGACGCTCCGCTATCCTGGACACGCAGAGAAGATGTACGCCTTCCTTAAGCTCGGACTGATGAGTGGCGAAGAGGAGGACTTTGACGGAGCTAGAGTTGCGCCGCGGACAGTGCTTGAGAAACTCCTTGAACGTAATCTCCCGCCCACCGGGAAGGATGCCACTCTCATCAGGGTGACTGTTGAGGGTGACATAAATGGAGACTCCAGGATCGTGGAGTACCAAGTCATTGACTTGTTTGATGAGGAATCGAATCTGACCTCGATGATGCGAACAACAGCATTCCCAGCCTCTGCGGTAGCCACGATGAGCGTCAGTGGGTCGATTGGCGACCGAGGAGTCCTTCCCCCAGAAGTAGCAGTTCCTCCATCTGAGTTCATTGAGGAGATGAGAAAACGGGGCATCGAGATAGAAGAGAGAGTCTTCTAGAGCATCCATTCAGAACAGGTTTTCGAGGCAAGTGTTATCAGAGATGACGACAAACCTGCTTAGAGATTTACTATGAAGAAGTACAAGGCACTCTTCGAGAAGATCTTGGACGCTCGAGAGGTACTCAGAGGCATCAAACACGTGACACGACTTGATCATTCCACAACCTTCAGCCGAATGAGTGGCGGCAATGTCTATCTCAAGTTGGAGAACCTTCAGAAGACGGGCTCTTTCAAGGTGAGGGGTGCAGCATACGCAATGTCACAGCTGAAGGAGGCCGAGAAGAAGGCGGGAGTGATTGCAGCATCAGCTGGGAACCATGCACAAGGAGTGGCCTATGCTGCAACACGGTTGGGAATCGAATCGACCATCGTGATGCCAGTCTTCTCTCCTGTGGCGAAGATTCAAGCCACTCAGGGCTACGGGGCAAACGTGATCCTGCACGGCACCACATTCGATGATGCACTCGCTCATGCACTCAAGACGTCCAAGGACACCGGTGTCACTTTTCTCCATCCGTTCAACGATGAGAACGTAATTGCCGGTCAAGGCACAATCGGATTAGAGATTCTTGATGAGCTGCCTGATGTTGATAATGTAGCCGTGCCTTTGGGAGGAGGCGGCCTAGCAAGTGGTATTTCGGTGGCTATCAATTACCAGAAGCCAGAGGTCAATGTCTATGGAGTTGAGGCTGCAAGTGCAGCATCCATGAAGGCATCACTTGAACAGGGGAAGCCCGTGAAAGTGGAGGGAATGAGCACAGTCTGTGACGGCATAGCTGTTAAAATGCCTGGAAAGCTTACCTTCAGGATTGTTAAAGACCTTCTCACCGATGTTGTAACTGTTGAGGAGCTCGAGGTCACAAGGACCCTCTTCCATCTACTTGAGCGTGCAAAGCTAGTTGTAGAGCCGGCCGGATGTGTTGGTCTATCAGCTTACGAACACGGAGTCATAGACATCAAGAACAAGAACGCAGTGGCTTTGCTTTCCGGGGGTAACATCGACATGAGTTTCTTGTCGAGGGTTGTTGGGAAGGAGCTATTTAGGCTAGGCCGGTCAGTGCGTGTGAAAGGAACAATCTTGGATAGAGTGGGAAGCATGAATCAGGTGCTAGAGATTGTAGCAGCTTCTCGTGTGAGTGTTGTTGAGATTGACCAAGATAGATTCGACCCGGACATTGCTCCCAACATGGCCGAACTAAGGATGGTCCTGGAAGTTCCAGATGAGTCGGCTGTGAGACGTATGTTGTCCATGTTCAATGAAGCAGGGCTTCGTTTTGAGCTCTATGAGGACTAGACAAGGGGGATCGCCCCAATCAGAATCCATGCGTATAGAAATGCGCCAATGATGGTCGCAGGCCATGGATTGCCATGCTCAACAGACACAAAGATGACCAGCATCGACACCACTGCCGAAGCTATGACAAAATGAAGCAGAAGAAGCCCAAGAAGTACGACCGGGGCAGCGATTATGCCAAGAGCTGCGCTACCCAAAACGGCAACGATTGCTAGACTGAGAGTGGGAACTACCCTCATTCCCCAGACAGACACGAATCTCCTGGCATAAGGCATTCTGTCACCCCAATCACGTTCTGCCAGTAGTAGGCCTCGAGTCCATAGTACATCCGATATGGAGAATGGCAGAGCCAGGCAGGTCATCGCTAGCAGGCTTACAATCCTTTCGTCATTTGGGAACCTGAATAGAGGAAAGACAATGACTGGACCTGTTGTTCCGGGTAATCCGCCCAAAGCGGCCCAAAACAGCAACCACGCCATGCAGATCAACGCAGGGATTACGGCTCTGGCTACCTTCAACAGGAAGCTTCTCAAGTGTGGTTTCTTGTAACCCAATGCAACCAAAGACCGCAGCATCCTTTGTTTCCCCGCCATCAATGTCATGACAATAACCCAGAGAACTGGGCATACGATGAAGAACAACAGGAGTCCAGTACCTAGCATGCTGAGAGATAGTTCAATGCCCATGCCTTCCAGAGCGATTCCTGCGAGGCCTGAAAGTAGATAGAATAGGACAAATATCACGGCGAGCATGCTGCTGAGTACCGCTTCTCTTCTGAGCGACATTGGTTCTGTATCATTGGAGAGGGACAGTGGTCGAATCCTTTCTGGCAGGTGAATCAATGAGATGAGCAGCAGCGGTATGAGTGAGAACAATAGCGAAGCCGCTCCTACAACATAGGCAACAGTCTTCCTTTCATATATGAGCTGAACCTGTATCCCCGATAGATCGGGTTCCTCGACATTGTGAAGTGCCTGAAGCATCCATGAAACGGTTTCGGATACAATAAGCATGTCAGTAGCTTCGCCTATATGATTTGTCGGCGATAGGACAAGTCGATAAGCTGCATCGCCGTCGAAGCCGCCGTAGGTTATACCTGCCATTGCATCCGGGAATCCACTGAGGGTTCTAATTAGCTCAAGAAGGCTGCCTCTAGGAATCAACTCGTCGAATTCGCCCGCGGCAAGGAGCAGATTCCCGGGGAGCGGCATGGAGTCTTCCAACCAAACTGGGCCTATTGCTGCAATGGCCTTTGGTTGTACAGCCATCTCATACATTGCTAGGCCAACATGGACTCCGAGAGAGTGGCCCACAACTCCATAGAGACTTGGGTTCACGTCAGTATAATTCGATCCCACATACTGAAGTACGGCATAGCAGTCTTCCGCCATTCTGGTATAGTTATCGATGTCGAATGACTCTGACGAGTCGCCATGACCAGCTAGATCTATCGCTACTACAGTGAAGTCCCTTCGGGCCAACTCAATGTTGAATGCATACATGGCCTCTTTTGCCCCGCCGAGACCGTGTATTGTCAGCACGACAGGCATGAGACCAGGATACTCTTCTCTTGGAGAATAGACCGTGAAATTCACTGAGCGCCCAGGCTCTGGCTCCACCCCGGTTCTCTCTACATCGAGTGTCCCCAGCCCTCTATCCACCGTCCATGAAAGGTAGAGCGATGATGCGAGTAGTATGGATAGGATAAGCAGGCTGTAGTAGAGAATGCGTCTATCCGCCACCATAGTCAACTCACCTCTTGGGTTCGTCTAGCGACTCGGACACAGGCGCTGGTTGAGGCGCTTGTGATAAGGCTGACGGTTCTTTCTTTGGAATTCAGAACTCTCTTGATGTAATCCCTGTAGCATCCATACTAGTACTTCAAGCCGAGTTTCTGCGAGAGCCTGGCGAGCATCTCCTTGGTCATTCTTGCAAGGTCATAGTCTGGGGACCATCCCCACTCTTCTCTGGCCACACTGTCATCGAGAGACATCGGCCACGAATCTGCAATCGCCTGACGGAAGTCGGGTTCGTATGTGATCTCAAACTCTGGAATGTGTTTCTTGATTTCTTCCGCAAGCTCGGCCGGGGTGAAGCTGAAGGCGGTCACATTAAAGGTTCGGCTCTTGAGTTTCTCGTTGTCAGCTTCCATGAGGTCAATCGTTGACTTGATGCAGTCCGCCATGAACATCATGGGGAGTCTTGTATCTGGCCCAAGGAAGCAGATGTATTTCTTGTTCTTCAGAGCTTCATAGAAGATTTCGACAGCGTAATCAGTGGTGCCACCGCCCGGAAGTGCCTCCGCGCTTATGACGCCAGGATACCTGAGAGACCTGAAGTCAACGTCATAGCGTCGGTGGTAGTACTCTCCAAACAACTCAACGAACACCTTAGTTACACCGTACATGCTGGTCGGTCTTGTTATGACTTCGTTAGGAGTGTTCTCCCTAGGAGTCGAAGGTCCGAATGCGGCGATTGAGCTCGGCACAAGTGCCTGGTCTAACCCTAGGATGCGAACTGCTTCCATGACATTGTAGGTTCCTTCGATGTTGGTCCGGTAGGCAAGCTGTGGGTTCTTCTCACCAGTTGCTGAGAGCACCGACGCATTATGAATGACAATGTCGATGTCAAAGTCGACCAGCATCGTGTGTAGCTGATTTGTGTTGAGAATGTCTAGTCGCTTGTAAGGGCCGTCACGTGTCAGAATCTCTGGCGGTTTCTTTCTGCCTGTCGCAATGACGTTGTCACTGCCATACTTCTTTCTCAAGACTCCTACTAGTTCTGTTCCAATCTGTCCGTAGCTTCCCGTTACAAGAATTCGCTTCATTACTTGACTCACCGACTCTAACTACACGATATAATAGGCTCCAAAGGGCTCTGAACTTGCGCAGGGGCCGATGCTGGTCAGATAAAAAGCTTGGGGGACCTCTACTCGAGCTCCCCCCGCTCCTCCTTTATGGCGGCCTGGGCAGCCGCCAACCGGGCAATCGGCAAGCGATATGGAGAGCATGAAACATAGTCCAGACCTATCTTGTAGAAGAACTCAACAGACCTGGGGTCTCCCCCGTGTTCACCGCAGACTCCAATCTTCATCCCTGGTCGGGTCTTTCTGCCTCTCTCAATGGCAATCTGCATGAGCTGTCCAATGCCACGCTTGTCAATGCTCTGGAAGGGGTCATTCCTCAGGATGTGGCCATCCAGATAGTCTGGCAGGAAAGAGCCGATGTCGTCACGACTGAAGCCGAATCCCATCTGACTCAAGTCATTGGTGCCGAATGAGAAGAACTCTGCACTTTCTGCCATGTCACCTGCCCGCATGCACGCCCTAGGTATCTCAATCATGGTTCCGTAAAGAAAATCTACCTCCTCCCCGGTTTCCTGTTTGAACTTCTCGTATAGGGCATCTACACGCATCTTCATGTGCTTAAGCTCAGCGGACCCTATGGTCACTGGAATCATGATTTCAAGCAGCACTTTCTTGCCCTCCCTCTTGAGTTCGACGGCTGCGTCCAAAATGGCCCGGATTTGCATCTCGTACACTTCAGGGTATGTGATTGCCAACCTCATGACCCATCATTGGATTGCTCTCGTGAAGGGCCTCACCTCTTGTTCGAACCTCTTCCACGCTTATCCCCAATGAGTGAGCAAGTCTTTCCTGTCCAATTCGGCTTTGAGGCACGAACTCATGAAGTGGCGGATCAAGAAGTCTTATCGTGACGGGCAGACCGTCCATCACTTCAAGGGTTGACTTGATGTCGCGTTTCACATAGGGTGATAGCTCATCCAACGCGGCTCTCCTTTCTGCCCTTGTCTTACTCAGAATCATCTTTCTTAGAAGGAAGAGAGGCTCATCGGAGCCCTCCCCATAGAACATGTGTTCTGTCCTGAAGAGTCCTATCCCTTCGGCTCCGAAGTCCAGAGCAGTCCGGGCGTCCTCTGGAGTTTCAGCGTTGGCCCTGACTCCCATCTTTCTGAATTGATCAATCATTTCCATGAACTCAAGAAGTCTGGGATTTCTAGTCGAGTCCATCATCGGTAGCTCGCCCTTGTAGACGAGGCCCCTAGTACCGTTGAGAGTAATCGTGTCTCCCTGCCTGTAAATCACACCATTAACAGACATACTCTTGTCGAAGGGGTCAATCTCCAACGCTGACGCACCAACGATGCAGGTTTTCCCCCAACCCCGCGTGACAAGTGCTGCGTGACTTGTCATGCCTCCGCGTGCGGTGAGTATGCCAACCGCGGACCGCATTCCTTCGATGTCTTCAGGGCTGGTTTCCTCACGAACGAGAATGACCTTCTTCTCTTGACTCGCCCATTTTACAGCGTCCTCCTGTGTGAACACAATCTGGCCGACGGCCCCTCCTGGGCCTGCAGGAAGACCTTGGGCGATTGGAGTTTCATCCTTCTCTGCCTCGGGGTCTATGACAGGATAAAGGAGCTGACCAAGCTGTTCGGGGTGTACTCTCATGACTGCAGTCGGTCTGTCAATCATACCGCTGTCAAGCATGTCCATTGCGATATTCAAAGCGGCAGTCGCCGTTCTCTTGCCGACTCTGTGTTGAACCAGGAAGAGCCTGTTCCTCTCAATAGTGAACTCCAAGTCTAGCATATCTTTGACATCATCTTCAAGCGTATCTCGTATGCTACACAGTTCTGCATAGAGCCCAGGCATCCTCTCCTGAAGAGTTGGCAGGTGCTTGTTCTGTTCGTTCTTGCTCTCTTCGTTCATCGGATTCGGAGTTCGGATTCCGGCAACAACATCTTCTCCTTGTGCGTTGAATAGGCACTCACCATAGTACAGATTCTCGCCCGTGGCTGGGTCTCTTGTGAACGCCACTCCGGTGGCAGAATCCTCACCAAGGTTGCCGAATACCATCGACTGCACGGTGCAAGCCGTCCCCCACTCATCTGGGATATTCTCAATACGCCTGTAGGCAACAGCACGATTGCCCCACCAGCTCTTGAAGACCCCTCCAATTGCACCCCAAAGTTGGTTGTAGGGGTCATCAGGGAATTCCTTCCCCAATGTCAGCTTGACTCTCTCCTTGAACTCGACACACAGTCCCTTCAGGTCTTCGACTGTAAGATCAGTATCGCTAAGTCTACCTGATTCTCTCTTCTTCTTCGCGAGTATCCATTCCAGCTGCTGTCTGACACCCTGACCCTCTTCGGGTTCTATCCCCTCCGCCTTCTCCATCACGACGTCAGAATACATCATGATC
Organism: Candidatus Thorarchaeota archaeon SMTZ1-83; assembly: GCA_001563325.1. Next base: position 7,887 of record LRSK01000237.1, on the reverse strand, counting down.
AGACGTCTGTAGGAGTCGTAGGCGAATCTCTCATCCCCTGATGCTTCAATCAGTCCAGGTAGCGTTTCAGTCGTGAGACCAACGTTGAGGACCGTTTCCATCATTCCAGGCATACTCTGTCTTGCACCAGACCGACAGGATACTAGGAGGGGGTTCTTTGGATCACCGAACTTCTTTCCAAGTATCTTCTCCACCCAAGCAAGGGCTTTCTTGGCTTCGGACTTCACTTCGTCTGTAAGCCCTCCGGTTTCAAGATAATCATTGCAAACGTCAGTGGAGATTGTGAATCCCGGCGGGACTGGCAACCCTAACAGAGTTGCTCCTGCCAGAGAAGCACCCTTTCCCCCCAATTCGTTCTTCATGTCCGCTTTTCCATCAGCCTTCCCTGCACCGAATTTGTAAACGCGTTTTTCCAACGTATCTACCTTCTTCTCCGTCATAACTGTCAGACTATCAAAGCCGCGCAGCCCCATTCAATTCGCACAGCGCTCGGAGCGAATCTCTCTGGAATCAACAGATACCGGCTCATCTAGATGAGTTGTCGATTGTTTCCTTTCCATCCGTTTTTAATGTGTCCCTCTGGCAAAAACCACTCTTCGTTTGACGAGGCTTTGTCTGGTCCCTAGAGTTAAAAGGAACATGCCTTCTCTCTGAGTGACCTGTCAGACCTGCATCCCGGGAGTGACAAAACCTGAGGCAAGAACAATGATCGACCTCACCATGAATGAAGAACAGCTGAAGCGCACCGTTCAACGCTGCAAAGAGAGAAACATTGTAATCCCTACCTTCGATCAGCTAAAGGAGCCTTCCAAGACTCCAGGAAGAATCAATGATGAGCTCAAGGAAATCGGGCTCTGGGATATAGTCCCTCAGAACCTGTTTCGAATCACTTGGAAGAATGAGCCCAAGGAGAAGGGGGGTCTCTTCAGGTCCTTAGCCAATTACATGGAGATCCCACCTGAGCTTTCAGGAGTTGAGGCTCGGATCATAGCGTTGGTAGGCAAATGGTTCCCGACGGGAGCGCATAAGGTTGGAGCCACATTCGGTTGTCTCGTACCTCCACTGGTGACCGGGCAGTTTGACCCGACTAAGCATAAGGCTGTATGGCCATCCACCGGAAACTACTGCCGCGGTGGTGCGTATGACGCGACTCTATTGGCTTGTGAGAGCGTAGCAATCCTCCCCGAAGAGATGTCCCAAGAAAGGTTTGACTGGCTTGCCACGGTTGCTGGCGAGATCATCAAGACGCCAGGCTCAGAGAGTAACGTCAAGGAGATCTATGACAAGTGCTGGGAGCTAAGACGAACGAGGGATGACATCTTCATCTTTAATCAGTTCTCTGAGTTTGGCAACAGTCTCTATCATTATGATGTGACCGGAAATGCAATGAAAGAAGTTCTTGAGAAGGAACTGGGTGGTGACAGGTATGCCGGTGTCTGTCTGACCACCGGTTCCGCAGGCACTATTGCATGCGGCGATTTCATGAAGCGAATCTATCCCACATCAAAGATAGCGGCCGGGGAAGCAGTACAGTGTCCGACACTCTGGCTCAATGGCTACGGCGCACACAGGATTGAGGGAATCGGTGACAAGCATGTGCCATGGATTCACAATGTACGAAACACGGACATGATAATCGCGATAGACGATGAAGATACAATGAATCTTATGCGGCTCTTCAATGAGCCTGCAGGCAGAAGCTACTTGATTGAAGAGGCTGGTGTTTCGCCAGACTTGGTCAATAGGCTTGACCTATTGGGCATCTCTAGCATAGCAAACCTACTGATGTCGATTAAATTCGCCAAGTACTATGAATTGACCAAGGATGATGTCGTTCTCACAGTCTTTACTGACTCGATGGACATGTATCAGTCCCGCATTATCGAGGCAAGGACATCATTTGGAGAATACACAAAAGGGAAGGCCATAAAAGACTTCCATAGATACTTGATGGGTCAAAAGACGGATGCCATGATTGAACTGAATCACTACGACCGAAAGCGTATCCATCATCTCAAATACTTCACCTGGATTGAGCAGCAGGGATTCAATCTGGATGAGCTAAACGCGCAGTGGTATGACTACCCTGGCTACTGGGAGAGAGTCCATGAACTAGTACCGAAGATTGATTCTCTCATTACTGAGTTCAACGAGAAGGTTGGCCTTCTCTAGAAAAGTCATTCTAGTAAAGAATATCGCCTATCTTGAGTCTGTTCAGACCACAATTGCTGAAATACACATGACACCATGTGGTCAGCGGAGAAAGCCGCGCCGTTGCTGACTTGGCTCATTGCAGTTGGGAATCCAATGATGAACTCTTCCAGTTGACGGCGCTTTCTCAGTCCTTCCGGAGGCGAAAGATTGCCTCGAATCCGTGCAGTGGTTATACCGTTAATGGCACTCATTCTAGTCTGGATGCCGTTGGCCATTCCGATACTACATGGATGGAATCACATATGCTATCAGGGAGTCGGAAATGAAGGAAAGTCTCCGGTTCGGGATTACTTGGAGTCTGACACTGAAGCAGGCATTCTTAGTCCTGTGGTTGTAGAGCACATAGGTGAGGCATCCGGTCCTACTGAGTACCTGAACGCACGAACCGACACTGTATCTACCCCGGAATCTGAGGTATGGTTGCCCGCAGGAAGCCCTGGTAACACTCGATCTGCAGACTGCTCTGGAGGCTACTTCTTGGTCGGTGCAGGTGGCTCGGCGGACTTTGGTTCATCAGAGGGTACAATCTCCATGTGGATCAAGTGGGATGGCACTGCACCTAATGGACGGTTCTGGGGACAGCACTATGATTTCGAAACGCGATGGGCGAGCGGTCGTATTGTGCTAGACTGGGGCGGGGACACAACTCTCCAAGGTTCAAAGAGTGACTGGGAGCCTGACCATTGGTACTTCATTGCAATCACATGGGATGAAAACTCGGACAGTATTGAGGTCCTTTGGGGTGACGAGATCACAGAGCCCATCGAAGAAGCGTCAACAAGCACTTGGACCGACTCCATCGTAGGCTTACACTCTGAGAACAACATAATGAACTCAGCAGGAAGGACTACTCAAGTTGAGGGGCGTGTAGATGATTTCAGATATTACGATATACAGAGAGGTCGAAATGATCTGACAAGTGACTACAGAGAGAAGCTAACAGGAACAGAACCTCATCTGACGCACTATTATGAGTTTGAAGATGATCTATCGGACTCCGCCGGTAGTACCCACTTGACTCCACAGGGAGTCTACTCTTACAGCAGAGACGTCCCGGCTGCAGAGAACGGATGGATTGCTGAACAGATTGCCGTTAGTGTCACAGACTTGAAGCGGCTAGTTGTCCTTAACGGGACATTCGAGAATGGGAATCCTGGTGTCAATGTAGACTGGAGTGGGGATGGAACGTACTACGCATCCGGATGGCTTGCGCGTCGAGAGTATACGGAATGGAGAGGATACCAACGGGCTGCATATGTCAGCACCGACCCGGAATATGTTGTCCTGCAGAATGAAGGGTACGCAGTATCGACACCTGAAGGATACCGACACTACAATGACACCATAATCTACTGGTACCAAGACGTACAGAACAATGGTTCTACGGAGGATTTTGTGTTCAGCCTGAAATACTACTATCAGCATGGGCCCATCGGCACCAACTATAGTAACGTCTTTGAGTTCGGGCTCGAGATTCTCAATGGATCCTCCGTCTTATGGAGTTGGTCGATAGATCCTGTGAACATGACACAGAGAGGGATTTGGTACAGCGCAGGACCGATTGCATTGAGCATTCCTGGAGCTCCTGCAACTTTCCAGGCAAGACTAAGCTTGGAAGTCCACATGAACTCTAGCTATGTTGAGATTCCCATAACAGACCCCGACCTCGACGGAGATAATGCAAACGGTCAGTTCGTAACTCTCTTTGTGGATGATGTTTCTCTCACCGCTGCAGAGCCACCAAGATGTGAAAGCGTCAGTCTCTCTGTCAACTCTGACGAAACTGGTCCAGCCCAGATTACAGAAGACTCAGGCATAGGCTATGCTTTGCTGAACTACTCCTACTGGCGAAGAGCCTCTATAGCCATTAGTTTTGGGGCCAACACTACGGTTTCATTTGAGTATTCTGCCAGGGTCAGTAGGATGTCTAGATTGTACAACTCTTCATTCTCCACAAGCTTGGACTCATTGGGAGTTGCATATCTCATTGAACTTGATCAAAGTTCGAACCTATCTCTCTTCACCTATATCCAATCATATCCCGAAGCAAAGAATCTTGGCTTCATCATCCATCATCCTTCAGATTGGGAGAATGCTTCAATCAAAGACCCGTTTGGAGCCGAGGTTACTGGCCAGTCGATAGTAGGTTTAGGCTCTATTGAGATTCCTATGGGCGCAGTCGACTCTGTCGGTTGGTGGACCGTGGAAATGAACGGACCCAACTACGCCAGGACCATCACAACCCAAGTATACGGCGTCGGTTCCTGGGAGGACAACTATGTCTTCTGGAGCGGGAACAGGATAAGGTGCAAAGTCATCGTTGGCACTCAGACTGTATCCCCATCTTCAGTTTCGGATCTAGAAGTGGAATGGTATGGCCCATCTGACAATCTTTGGGCTAGTGAAGTAGACAGTAATATGACAGGTTCTGTCATTGTGAGTGTAGGGAGAACACTCGGTCCATTCAACGCAACACCGGGGGAATGGTTGGTCAGTGCCTTCTGGACAAATGGGACCGAGGTGGCTTTTGGTTCAACGGGCTTCGAAGTTCGTCACCGACTGACGGTCTTCTCCTATACTCCACATGTGGAGGCTGAGCTTGATGAGAACTTCACCGTCGCAGTCTACCTTCATGACCAAGATGACGGAAACCCAATCTTGAGCGGGGCCAATGTTGTTGGCAACTGGTCGGGAATGCAGATACAGTTTAGCCCCAATTTGGCAAAGGGATGGTATGAGGCTGACTTCAACACGTCTCTTACTGGAGCCGGTAGCTTCGTCATAGTCGTGAACGCCACTATGCCCTATCATAGTGAATCCAACTGCACCGTAACAGTTGATGTTCTTACACTAACAGTCATGACAGTTCTTGGGAACCAGTTCGTGGAAATCAGTCCCGGGGGTTCATACGAGGCCACTTTCAGATTCATGTTCTTGGATGGAACAGGCATCATGGACGCAAATGTGTCCGTCTTCTCATGGACTGGTCCCCTTGGAGGGCTCCAGTACAATGACACACAACCTGTTTCTGGTGAACCCGGCAATTACTCCATCCGATTCACCGGTGAGTTCGGTGGTGTTTACGTCATAACAGTCACTGGTGCAAAGCAGAACCACGCTACTGCTGCCACTTCGCTCTATCTAATCGTGGGGGCTGTATCGACAAAACTTGAAGTTGCAGGAGCTGGACTCCCAGGAGTCTTGTATTATAATCAGACCTACACATTCTCACTATTCTATGGCACAATAGAATCTGTTGGAATCGAGGGCGCGACAGTGAATGTGACCTACAATCCTGTGTCCATTGTGGAATGGATAGATGCAGGGCAAGGTTTCTACAGTATTTCGATAAGAGTTCCAGATGTCGGTTCATATGCCGTGTTCTTGAGGTTCTACAAGCAGGGGTTCGCGTTTGCGGATACTTCGTTCGGATTCGATGTCGAAGAAATCCCAACGACGGTTGTTGGGTATGGATTGAGAGAAACCTACTACGAGAGCCGGACATACGAGTTTGAGGTCTATTACAACTCAACGTTTGAGAATGGAATTACAGGCGCTAGGATTACTCCCTCGACAGCTGTTCGTGACTTCTTCAGCTTTGCAGAATCCAGCGATGGCTGGTATCGTTTTACGCTCACTCCAATGAGTGGCAATTGGAACGCAACCTTCTGGTTGGAGATTGAAGGATATCAAGAAGGCTCGTTTAGCTTCGACATGATGGTGGGCAAGATTCCCATCAGACTTGATCCCGAATTTGCACTCAACAATACATACACTAAGCTTGAAGGCTCAAAACTCTCGCTTCAACTGAAGCCTCTTGCAGCTGATACTGGGTACTTGATTCCTGGAGCATCGGTAAGACTACTTCTCTTTGAAACGAATGGGGAGCTGTTGAACAGAACTGATTTCGATTACGTTGGTGGTGTCTACTTTGCGAACATAACGGTTCCAAAACCGGGTCTCTATGTGGTGAGAATTACAGTCGAAAAGGACCACCACGAAACTTGGACCCAAGACATAGTGCTAAGTTCTGAAACGAATCCCCAGGCACTTACTGTCACGATTCTTCTAGCGGGAGTAATCGGAGCACTTGCATTGGGCGCTGCAGTCATTATTGGGGTGGTAGGCCGCAGGTTTCTCTCAACTCAGGCTGCCCGTAGAACCATGGAGCTCCTAACCCTGAAAGGACGACTTGAGGACGCCAAGAACTTGATTAGCCTCTTAGTCATCCATCGAAACATCGGACTACCAGTATACTCGAGAGTGCTCAAGGGCGGTTTTGATGAGTCGATGATCAGCTCATTCATCGCTGCAATTGCCCAATTTAGGTCAGAGTTCTCTTGGGACGAACCGATTTGGTCAGCAATACAGATTACTGAAGTAATCACTGCTGTTCAGACCGAGGTACTCATTTGCGCGATTGTGACTGTAGAGCAAGCTTCGGAGCAGCAGAAGAAACAGCTCGAAACTTTTGGCCGTGATGTCGGCGGGCTTTATGATCATGAGGACCACACAATCAGACAGATGTTCCACACTCCCGAACTCTCTGAGGCCTTCGTGCGAACCTTCGATCCGATATTCGACAGCTACTTCGATGGCTCGCTGTTGGCTAGGTACGTCGGAGTCAGGAAGAACCTCCCAGAGCATCTGACCCCAGTCGCTGACGCATTTCATTCGATGAGTATTGATTATGGGGTGACCCCTGAGGCGATGATCAAGACAGTGATTCTTCTTGGTTATAGTGAGCTGAAGGCCCATGAGATGGTGCTTGAGGCCATAGACGGCGGCTTTCTGATCGCTGGAGAGAGAAGGCTCCCTCCTCCTGCGGAGCCGTCATAGATTCTTCTCGGACCTACGGCCTAGTGCCTGATCATCTGAAGGTCGCCTTACCGGATGGCACAGACCTGTTTGTAAAAGGGCAGTAGCGCTTATCTACTCCTCAAGCATAGTGCGTACTCAAAGGATGCCAATTGTAAATCGGATATGGGTGAACTTGAAAGAAATCACTATCAAATACACAAGTCCACATGGTCGTCAGGAGGAGCGATCGTTCAATTCAGACGCATCAGTGATTGACCTTCGAATGCGAGCAGCTATGACGATAGACTTGTCCGAGCTTGCAGAATGTGACAGAATCGAAACGTTGGATGTCTCTCATAATCTCGTTGAGTCAATCGATATGGGTCCTCTTCAAGAGTCCCAGACTTTGAAGCGACTACTGCTTCAAGACAACCGACTCACCAATCTCGACCTCTGGCCGCTTGTGAACTGTAGCGACCTACGTATAGTCGACGCTTGCAGCAATCGATTACGAACTCTCGACATCACACCCGTCTTCACTTGTGAGGAGATGCGAACTGACTCAACAGTGGTACTTACTGCAGACTCGATACTCAAGTACGTGACCAGCCCGGAGGATTTGAAGAAGAGGTATCATTCTGTGAGGACAGATCGTTCAACCTGGACCGCTACACCGATAATAATCTGGATTGACTACCCGGAGCTCATCAGAAGATTCGGCTGGAAGGTAGTTATCAACCGCATTCGCACAGTTCTTGAAAGGACTCCTATTACGAAATGGTTCCATGCGCAACGTGGATTGCTCGAGGGATTGGGAGTGGATGAACTAGCTGGTTTTGACGGCAGGCCGAGCATGCTCCTCGATACGGTGAG
>LRSK01000236.1 GCA_001563325.1 Candidatus Thorarchaeota archaeon SMTZ1-83 | reverse complement strand
TCTCTGACCCAGACAAGGTACAGATGATTGAAATTCCATTCATAGAAATAATCACAAAACAGCATGATGAAATGGCTGAGGCATACAGGAATGCTGGCGTCATAGTGTCTTATGTGGAACCCTCAGAAAAGCCGCCTCCCAATTTGATGTTCGTGGCAGACTTGCTCTTTGTCACACCTGAAGGGGTAATCCTTTCCCGCCCCGCTTCGTCGGTACGAGCTGGCGAGGAACGATTTGTCGCGGAGAAGTTGTCCAAACTTGGCATTCCCATTCTGAGAATCGTTCGAGGTACTGGTACATTCGAGGGTGCTGATGCAGCATGGCTGAACCCTGATACGATCATGATTGGAGTAGGGTTTCGAACGAATAAAGAAGGAGCAGAGCAAGTTTCTAGTCTCTTGAACGAGATGGGAGTTGAATCGATCACAGTTGAGCTTCCACCAGGCTCGATGCATCTCATGGGGAATCTTCGTTTTGCAGACCATAATCTCGCGATCTGTAGGCACGGCCATTTGTCTGATAAGACTCTTGAAGTGTTATATGAACATGGGTTTTCTACCCATTTTGCACCTGATGAGTCTGAAATCGCTCTCGCATTGTCAATGAACTTCGTGACATTGGGACCCAAGAAAATTCTGACTGCAGACGGCAATCCTAAGACGCAGGCATTCTATGAAGATCTGGGATTAGAGTGCCATCTGGTTGACATTAGTGAGGTGACAAAGGCAGCAGGGGGCATAGGATGTCTGACCGGCGTACTAGAACGTGAATAAAGCTGAGCTTCAGCCATCTTTTCCTCGAATCTCCATTGTAATCCACTCACTCAATGCCTCCTCCCCATGAAAGAGCATTTTCAGGTCTTCCTGAAGACTGAGGGGCTCTAGAACGCAAATCCAGCCCTCTCCATAGGGATCATTCACAAGAGGGCTAGAGTCGCCTGCAAGTGCGGAGTTTGACTCAACAATGAGTCCTGATATCGGATTTCTCAGCGGTCCTACCCACTTATTGCTCTCAAGCGTTGCAATAGGACCTCCATGCATGACTTTCTTTCCCACTGGGCGGGGAGTGATTGCCCTGATTTCGCCAGCAAGATGAACTGCATATGGAGTAATGCCTACTCGCACATTGTTGTCTTCAACCTTAGCCCATGTATGGTCAGGGTGATAGTAGAGCTCGGATGGAAATAAGAAACCTTCAATCTCCAAGGCAAGGGCTCACCAAATAAACAGAGAATCTCCCCTCACATAAATCAGTTGGCTTATCTTCTAGCTTTGATAAGAATCCTCCAATAGGTTGAATTCTTTGGTTTAAGCTAGAATTCCCAATATCTTCTCTTCCACCTCATCGGGTGTAACAAGCGTCACAAAGCCAGCAGCTTTTGCTAGCGCCTTTTTTGCAGCTTTATGATCCGTCTTCGGAGCAATGATGAGGGTGGGGATATCAAATGTATTTGCACGGTAAAGCAAATCATACGCGGTAAGCCCTCGATACATTTTGGGGATTGTTCCCGTCTTTTCTTCTACTTCACGGACTGGGGCAATTACTTTGTGCAAATATCCTACGATAAGATCGACATCTCCCGGTTCTAGGTGAGAAGCCATCTTGCCTGCTCCATCCCAATCATTTGCTATTGGTATTGTCCCAATCCCTTTTGCCACCAATTTGGTCAATAAGAGTGAGTCAGTTCCGTCGAAATATCCAACGATTTTCATAGTAATCTCTCCAATATTCCGTGGTTTCCAACCGGTAAGAATGCTTGCATCTGTTGTCTGAGCTTTTGCCAAGCTAATATCCGATAAGGTCTGTCTGAAATACTGAAACGCGGCTGCCCTCATAATAGAAAGAGGTAAGAATAGGGTGCCGTAAGAATTGTACTCCCCAATTCACTACCAATCCGGAGCAAAATATGGATCCATAATACGGTCTTCGTCCTCAATGGAATCAATGAGTTTGATGTCATCGGGAGCAAGCTTGATCTCTGCTGCCTCAAGGTTTGCTCTTTGATGTGCTTCACTCGTTGCCTTTGGTATTGCTATAACGTTATCCTTACTGAGAAGCCATGCGAGACTCACCTGTGCTTCAGAAATGCCCCTGCGTTCAGCAACCTCCTGTACTTCAGGAATCTCGAATACTTGACCCTGAGCAAGGGGACTATAGGCAACTAGATAGATGTCATGTTTCTTGACGTATTCGAGCATCTCGTTTTGTCTAAGCAATGGATGCATCTCTACTTGATTGGCAATCAGAGGCGCCTTAGATATTGCAGATGCCTCATCGAGAAGTGGAGGAGTGAAATTGCTCACAGCAATGTGCTTAGTGAGTCCTTCTTCCAAGACTTCATTGAATGCATCCAAAGTAGACTGGGGTTCATACGTTTCTGCAGGCCAGTGAATGTACAGAAGGTCCAGATATTCCACTCCAAGCTTATCTATGCTCTCTCTAGTTGTCCGCTTAACATCATCAGGTTGAAGGAAGACGGGCGAAACCTTTGTGGCGAGGAAGATCTCATCACGCGAGATGCCAGATTGTTGGATACCTTTTCCAACAATCTCCTCATTGAAGTATAATTGAGCGGTGTCTATGTGTTGGTAGCCTAATTCAATTGCTTTGGCAATGCTTGCTGGTGTTTTACTTGGGTCTTTGTTTTCCAAGGTTCCTAGACCAATTAGAGGAATCTCAATGAGGGGCATATCCTAGATGAGCCAATTGGAGATAATGAATTTGACGCATTTTGAAGCATGAAGAGATGAGTGGGATTTGAACTCCCACCTGCTTGTTCTATGTCCCCTCTGCATAAGCTCGCGCGTAGCGTTCCTGTTCTTCTGTCCACTTGTCAATGGTGATGCCCATGGTTTCAAGCTTCGCCATCGCAGTCTGCATGTCAAGCTCCTTGGGGAACTCGTACACGGCTGGCTTGAGGTCTTTGCCGTTCTTTGCCATCCAAATCATGGCATTCAACTGGCTTGCGAAGCTAAGGTCCATAACTTCTGAGGGATGACCTTCAGCGGCGGCTAGATTCACCAGTCGACCTTCACCCAGCAGATAGAGTCGGCGCCCATCCATCATCTCATACTCGTCAAGAGCATGACGCACCCTCTTCTTTGGGCCCTTGCTGAGCGCAATAAGATCGGGTTCATTAATCTCAACATTATAGTGCCCCGCATTGCCAAACATCGCGCCATCTTTCATGACCTTGAAATGAGCTCTAGTGATGATATCTTTCATGCCAGTAGCAGTAAGAAACAGGTCACCTTCAGGAGCGGCATCATCCATTGGCATGACCCTGAATCCATCCATCCGTGCCTGCAGTCCGCGAACAGGATCAACTTCAGTGACAATCACATTTGCACCAAGGCCTTTAGCTCGTTCCGCCATTCCGCGACCACAGTAACCATAGCCACCAATCACCACGGTCTTTCCAGCAATAAGAATCGCAGAGGCTCTCATTACACCCTCAAAGACGCTCTGTCCAGTTCCATATACATTGTCGAACAGGAGCTTTGTGTCAGCATAGTTCACAGCCATGATTGGATACTTCAAAGCTCCATCATCAGCCATCGCACGCACACGGATCACACCAGTGGTGGTTTCCTCAGAACCGCCGTAGAGATTGGGTATCAGCTCTTGGTGTTTGTTATGAAGAGTGAAGATGAGGTCCGCACCATCATCAAGTGTCAGAGTGGGCTCAGTCTTGAGTGTCTGCTCGATACACCAGTAGTACTCCTCAGTGTTTAGATTGTGCCAAGCATAGACCGGCACATCATTCGCAGCGAGTCCCGCGGCTACTTTGTCGTTTGTGGAAAGCGGATTACATCCGGACCAAGCGACCTCCGCGCCCGCTGCTCGCAGAGTCTCGACCAGCACTGCGGTTTCCTTTGTTACATGCAGACAACCAGCTATCTTCATCCCCTTCAGAGGCGTACTCTCAGAGTACTTTTTCCTGAGATGCATCAGTACAGGCATGTGCTTCTCAGCGTACTCAATCAACATCCTGCCCTCTTCGGCAAGACCAATGTCTTTGACCTTATAGTCAGTCATCTAAATCACGAGCATGTGAGGAGAGGAGGACATATATGAATCCTACATATTGCTGGCGAATAGTTTGCACAAATGCGAGGAAGAAAAGGTGCAAGATATTACAGAGAGTGAACAGAAGCTCCTAAGGCGGTTGTTGAAGAACTCAAGGTCAAGTCTTGCCAATCTCAGTCAAGAGATAGGGAAAAACAGGAACTGGATCGCTCGAAGGATTAGGAAGCTTGTACGCGACCGCACTATCCTCGCATATGTGACAGTTTTTGACCCTGCACAGGTCTATGCCGAACGTAACACTATCCTTCTCATGAAGACCAATCCGCGTGAGCTCGATGTTAGCACAGGTCTTTTGGCGATGCCCGAGCTTGAGTCTCTGGATGGTATTTCCGGAGATTATTCTCTCCTAGGCTTGTTCCGATTCAGAGGGTCCGGGACCTTTGTCCAATTTCTTGACAATGTGGATCAGGTTGTTTCCAAGTCTAGGGCTGACAAATACCAGCTTGTACAAGTCCTCACTACGTATAAGACCCACGGGTTCAGATTAGAGAGTGAATCAGCGCGGCCACAACTTGTGTCCTCAAAGGACTGGGATTTGCTGCGGACAATATACCGCCAAGCCCCAAATGAGGATTCGCCTTTTCCTCTGTCACAGAGTGAGATTGGTGATAGGATGGAGCCATGCCTCAGTCAACCTGCTGTTTCTAAAGCAACGAGAAGATTAGAGGAACGTGGAGCGATTGTTGGCTACTCTGCACACATCAGATTCGCTAACATTGGTCTACCAATCAAGTTCTTTCTCCAGATAAAGTCAACGCCTGGCACAATTGCACAAACAGCCCGGGTGGTGAGCAGGATGGATGAGGTCTGGGACCTCCACCGGACAAGCGCTGATTACAGCCTCTTTGCGACAGTCCGAACAGATAGTATTGAAGGATACAATCAGTTTCTAAGAAGACTCTACATGAATGAGGATATTCTTGACACTCAATCTCAAATCTCGTTAGAAGAGTGGTTCGTGCCTGTTAGGTCTTGATTATCTCTTGGAGTGGAGTATCCAAGCCATATTTCCTCCCAGAGGTTCTTGTTGATGTTCACAACAAGTATCAGAACTCCCAATACCCCCATGATGACAGAAAAGAGAGTATTAGCTCTGGTGAATCCCACGAGAATACTACCCTCTCCAAAGAAGAGGACTACTGAGCCTATAATCTCATTGGGGGGCACCCAGGGCCATAATGTTGGATTGAATGGGTGCATGGGTATGTCGACCAATACATGAAACAATGCTCCCAACATGCAGGAAACTATCATAGTGGGAGTCACTCGACATGCCTCTGCCAATTTCGCATGGTCTACTCCAAAGACGAGAGAGATGACTGGCGGATAGATGAACCGTGTGATTACCACTGCAAGCAGAGTGCACACGGTAAATACGCCAATTAGGCTATGAAAAAGCAGATGGTCCCAAATCCCCGGGAAGAATATCCACATGAGAGGCACTTCAATATCAGGAATAACCGATCCCACTAAAAGCCCCGGCAAAGAAAGCCGTTTATCTGTCTTGGAGAGAATATATCCGGCGGGATAGTGCAGTGGGGTGAAGGGCATTTGTATCCTTCCTCGCCTGTCAGTTACGCCTTTTCAATATGCTTAAAGACAAACGGATGTACTCCCGCGCTAAGGTGCATCGAATGGGACTCCACGAATTCGAAGGCGTGATGCCATCAGTAGATGTGAAAGCTTACGTTTCTCCACGCGCATCGGTCATTGGCAATGTTGAGATTGCTGCGGACTGCAGTATATGGGAGTTTGCAGTCATTAGAGGGGACTTCAACAAGGCGAAGATTGGGAAGGGCACCTCTATTCAAGACAACTGTACAGTTCATGTCACTCCTTTCAATCCTACAACAATCGGCGAATACGTGACCGTCGGGCACAATAGTGTCATTCATGCGTGTGAAATTGGTGATCGCACAGCAATTGGAATGGGTGCTGTTGTGCTTACTGGTGCCAAAGTTGGAGCGGACTGTGTAATTGGTGCAGGTTCAGTAGTGACTGAGAATATGGTGATTCCTGACAATAGCCTGGTCCTGGGTATTCCCGGCAAAGTAGTGAAGGAAGTTTCTGAGGGGATGAAGGAGGCCTTCATGATTGGAGCCGAGATGTATGTAGAACTAGGCCGAAGGCATAAGGAATCAACAAGAGGCTAACAAGTCTTAAAGGTTGAATCTTTCAAGGCAGACTCAAGGGAGATGGAACGTTGCGTAGGGTCCCGGTTCTTCTATTCACATGCTTGCTACTAGCACTGGTTCTTGTCAGTCCGGTCACAGCACAATCAAATCTCGAGCCAAATGAAGCTAGAACATATGAGCATCTCTGGGGTGGCGACTCTGTAACATATGTTGCTAGTCTGACATCTGGCCATTGGACAGTTATTGTAACCTCAGATGCCTTCTGGGGGCTTCAGATTAGAATCGTAGTTGCCACTGACAGTTCATTTGCCGACATCATTGCGGAGAATGGACTTAGTACAGGCAATTTTCCATCAATTGAGTTTGATTTATCGTCAGCTGCGACCGTCTATATCAGGCTCGAGGAGAACTCGGTCTATGGAGACACATCTGGTTTCTATGACATTGGTGTCTATGATGAAGGACATGTCGTTGGAGCGAGATTTGGGTCCTTCCTTTCCACCAACTGGATGATTCTGCTATTCACTCTGCCATTCGTCTTCATCATCATTCCCTGTGTGTTTGCGGCAAGAAGAGGTCGGGGTCCTGGCGCTCAGCAGTATTATCGTCGCCGAAGGTCCTTTACGATGGACGCGCCCTCCTATGCTATCCCAGAGGAACAGCGAGGACGCACAAGGTCTGATGGGAGTGACCTCACAACCGTTCGTGTACCAAAGGTGTGTCCTAACTGTGGTGCAGCGCTAGCACAGAGTACACTTGATTGGACAGGGCCCCTTGAGGCTAGCTGCAACTACTGCGGTGCTACTATCCGAGCGACCTTTGAGAGAGTCTAGCCTTACTCTGGTTGACAGAAAGAGAAATACGTCACCATCCCTCTCGACACCATCTGTCAGAGTGATGCAAATGGTGTCTATAGGCGAGAGTCCAAAGGAGCAGATTATCAAAGACTTTGCAGCACATGTATCGTCAGGTAAAGCTGACTTCTATGGCATGGTTGACCTGAACTTTATCCTAGGGAAGCGCGAGGGGCCTTGGATGTGGGATGTCACTGGTGAGAAGAAACTCATCAACTGTCATTGCAATGGTGGAGTCTTCAACCTCGGACATCGACATCCAGTGATTCTCAAAGTCTTGAGAGAAGCTTTAGAGGAGCTGGACATTGGCAACCACCATCTGATGAGCGAGCAGCGTGCGATGCTGGGAAAGAAGCTTGCAGAGCACACCCCCTCAGAAATCACACGGACTGTATTCGGAGTAGGAGGAGGCGAGGCCATTGACTTCTCAATAAAATTAGCCAGAGGTCATTCTAGGAAGCACAAGATAGTCTATGCAACATCCGCCTACCACGGACATACCGGACTAGCCCTTGCCGCTGGGGACGCCCACTTCAAGGAGCCCTTTGAACCATTAGCTCCTGGTTTTGTGGATGTCCCATTTGGTGATGCGGATGCCGTCGAAAAGGCTATTGATGATGAGACCGCTGCAGTGCTCTTTGAAACCATTCCAGCCACTCTCGGAATGCCACTCCCTCCAGAGGACTTCTATAGGCATGTCAGGGAGATATGCGATCAGAAGGATGTCCTGCTGATTCTGGATGAGATTCAGACCGGTCTTGGTCGGACTGGCAAATTGTGGAGCTTTGAACACTATGATGTTGTTCCGGACATCTTCGCCATTGGAAAGGGTCTTTCTGGAGGACTGTTTCCGATTACAGCCACCTGTTACAGAGAAGATCTTGATTCTTTCATGAATGAACACCCATTCATCCATGTGTCGACATTTGGAGGGGCTGAGATTGGTTGTCCTGTGGCTGCAAAGGTACTTGAGATCACAGCTGCGGATAGCTTTCTAAGCCGTGTCAATAAGATAAGCAATAACCTGACATCTGGTCTGGAGGTCTTGAGAGAGCGATATTCTGAAATCCTCATTGAAATTCGGCGAAAGGGACTGTTTATGGGGCTCAAGATGAGCGACATAGGGTATGGCCCGTTGATGAGTATTGCAGGCTATAATTGTGGACTATTTGCAGTCTATGCTGACAATGACCGCTCAGTGCTTCAGCTCTTGCCGCCACTAATCATTGGAGATGATGAAGTTGCATACATTATCGATGCCATGGACAATGCCTACACTTATGCAAAGCAACGTCCTGACTATCTAGAGCTAGCCAGAAGCCTGGCAATGTAGGAGGATGATTGAGATGACAATAGAGATTAACTTGGATCTTTTGAAGGCGTTTGAGGAGAAGTTGGACCCAGCTAGGCCTGAGGATTCACCCATTCCAGCTAGAGTCCTTGGCTATGGAGAGATCAGTACAGTCTTTGAGATTCATCACGAGTCGCAAGCGGATATTGCGTTCAAACGAATGCCATTGTTTGACACTCAGGAGCAGATTGACAAGTACAAAGATGTCTACTTCAGATACCATGACCGATTGAAGCAGATTGGAATCGAGTTGCCTGAATATGGTGCAACTGCTGTGACAACCGATGATGACAGATCGGTTCTCTATCTCTACCAGCGGAAGCTGCCTTCAGAATCAATTGGTGACAAGGTTATCCAAACTGCTTCTGAGCATGAGATAAAAGCTCTAATCAAGACCATTCTGCATCAACTGCTCAAGGTGTGGGAGTTCAATGCAAGGGAGAAACCGAGCGTCGAGGTCGCAATTGATGGTCAGGTGTCCAACTGGGCTGTGAAAGATTCCGCCTCAATTATGGAGAGCCTTCAAGAGGGAGTCGACCTCGTGTATCTTGATACCAGCACTCCACTATTTAGAGAGAATGAGGTTGAACAATTAGATGTGGAGCTGTTCCTTAGACCGACTCCACCAGGTGTTCGATATATCCTGAAGAAATTCTACCTTGATGACATTGTGAACAGATACTACGACTTCCGAAAGGTGATCATTGACCTTGTTGCAAACTTCTTCAAGGAGCAACGGCCGGAGCTGGTGTCAGTACTCATAGAAGTCGCCAATGATTTCCTGTCTTCCGAAGCCCGTGCTCTCAACATAATCCCTATCACCTATGAAGAAGTGGAAGACTACTACAAGGATGATGCATCGACTTGGAAGCTCTACCTTCGAATGCGGAGGCTACACCGGTTTATTCGAAGAAAATTGCTCAGGCGCTACTATGCATACATTCTTCCCGGAGAGATTCAAAGATAGGTCGGCCCAACGCTATTGGACCATCTTTCTAAGCTCATATCCCTGAAATGCTGACCAAAGGACCAATGCATAGACTGCGGCCTTCTGCATTAGTGCTGTGCCAAATCCTGGGCCGTAGATATGTAACAGGCATATGATTGCGACAATGACTCCAACCAGAGAATACACATTGTGGTAATCGCCTTTCAGGAGTATTGCGACCGAGTATATCACGATTGTAATTGCGGTCAATACAAAGAAAATCAGAGTCGACCAGCCATGCTGGTAGGGAAACAGGTCACCTGCGAAGATTCCAATGCCAGCTAGGCATGGCACTGCAACAAGTCCCAAAAGCGTTCCTAGTCCACTAAGGGCTTTCTGTGCTCCTGTTTCTGTGAATACGGTTCTTATGGTCAGATAGAATGGAACTGTGAATATTGCGGCAGATGTTGTTGCTGCAGCGAATAAGAACCAGTTCAGAGGAGTGTCTACAGTGTTTATCACTGAAAGACCGAGCTGACTGAAGTAGTTCTATAAGAAGTTGTAGCCGCCCGGATAAATCAACATGTCAACAAATGTTATGATGACAAAGAACAGTCCGCTCAGGATCCCGCATAATGCACCTATTCTCTTCCAGGTCATACAAATCACCTAACGCTAATTCAATACACTGTTTCAATCCAGAGTTGAATCCTTCTAATAAGAACAAGGAATGCATTGATTTCTCCACCAACTCCAGCTTCTCGTGTAAACCTCTTCGAAGTTGGACGAGAATCATCTGATATTGAAGTAGGGAAGGCTACAGATATAAGAAACCAGAATTCAACATCGAATCCATAATTGGTGTTCAACGAATCCTTAGGAGGCTCTATATTGCTTCTTCTTGATTCCATATTCCTACGCTTGACAGTCAAAAATCTTAAGTCGTTATTCACCTATTTGCAGAGCCCAGAGATTCTTTATTCATTGACGCCATTGTAGCACTAACAGGATGCGCTCAGGGGGGGTTCCTAGAGCACCTTGATGCTAGTTGATGTTAGAAGGAGGATGTTAGACGATTGGGAATCGAGGAGCGTATTTGTAAGAATTGTGGCACAAAATTGGATGAAGGGGTGAGAACGTGTCCGAAATGTGGTCGTCTTCATGTAGATTCAGCTAGGGACCGTTTCGGGTATGAAGGCCATGTGACTTCTGTCCCACCAACTCAACAGCTTCCTTTTGAAGATAAAATTGTGTCTTCTGAGATGTCTGTTGCACCATTTCCGATGGAGGTGGAGCAAGCTGAACCGATTGAGCACGAAATCACAGCTGAAACATCAGCTCCAGAAAGGGAGGAGCTCAGTTGGCCAACAGATGCTTTAGCGAAAGCAGTAAGTAGACTTGGCGTTGATGGTGAATCCACAATTAACAAGAATCGACCATCAGGTGTGGAAGACCTGACACTCAACGAGGGCGCGCAGATAGTAGAGTTTTCGCCTGATATCGATCTACTTGGTTTTGACATGTGGGCCGAACGCAGAGGAGG
>LRSK01000235.1 GCA_001563325.1 Candidatus Thorarchaeota archaeon SMTZ1-83 | reverse complement strand
CTATCGAAGCCGACAACCTTCTTCTCGTGAGCGGCCAGTTCCACAGAGTGTCTACCGGTGCCACAAGCCATGTCAAGGACGTGATTGCCCTCGGATTTCTCCAGACTCTCAAGTAGAAATGGGACTTCTCTCTTAAGGCGAGCATTCCAGTCGATTGAATTGTCATAGGCCAGCGCAATCTCGTCGAATGAACTCATTGTGACTAACCCCTGGAAAGAGAAGGATCTATCTCGTCCTGTGTGAAGAGCACTCGACCCTCCATTCCTCCGGCCACATTGATAGTCTGTCCACTTACATGACCCGATAATCTGTCAGAGGCGAGGTAGAGTATTGTGTTTGCAATGTCCTTTGCAGATGCGACCTTCCGCATTGGAATGGTCTGTAGGATTCTTGTGACCATTCCATAGTCGTTGAGTGCACTTTCGGACATTGGTGTGACAGTCCATCCTGGATTCACAAGGTTGACCCGGCCTTTACGCGACACATGAACTATCTCGTTCTTCAGGCTCATCAAAAGACCATGGAGGCCTGCCTTCGAGGTCGAGTAATCACAATACCAAGCCTCTCCGAAGAAACCAGCAGTAGAGCCAATCAGAATCAGTGAAGCAGATTCTCCTGGATGTTTCTCAAGATTGGCAAAGAAATGCTTAGCGCAGAGAAATGAGCCTGTGAGATTGACTGCGAGAGTATCTTCCCACTGTGCAAGACTCATATCCTGTATGGCCTTGCCTTCAGGGTTAGCAATTCCAGCATTGGCCACGAGAATGTCTACTCTCCCGTGATGGTTGCAGGCATCAAGGAACATCTGTTCAACCTCAGACTCTTGACGCACATCTACTTGGCAGAGAGTCAATGAGTCCTGCCACTTCTTCTGGAGATCAACGAGCCCGACATTTGATGTCCTGTAGGTCGCTGTGACTCTGGCTCCTTCTTCGAGGAATACTCGAGCAACCTCGAGTCCAATTCCACCAGATGCTCCCGTCACTACTGCATGTCTATTCTGCAGGCCGGCGTCCAAGTCATGTGCCTCCATTCGGTTCGAAACGCACGAGAATGGCAACTTTCTCCCTTTCAAGGATTGTGACAGGCATTGAAACCGTTCGAAGCCAGTTCGAGTACTCTAGAAACAGCATTTCCATAGATGTCGAATAGAACTATTATATAGTCATTTGATGTAAACCAACCTGGTGATTTAATGATCACAACGCGCAAAGCAATGATTATCACACTTGCTCTGGCTGCCCTCTTGGCGTCTGTGCCTTTTGTGGCCGCACAGAGCTCTGGAATCGAATACCAGCACGCCAACGGAGTGGTGAGTCTCACCACTGACACCATAGGTGTGAAAGTGAGTGCCTACAACCAAGTGCCCCACTTCCATTTCTGGGATGAGAATGATACAACTCCAGGCGCCGACTATCATGTTCTGTTCAGCAACATATTCGAGGCCAACGATACGAACGACAACGGAGTATATGATGCGGGTGTCGATCACAGGTATGGAGACCCCTACACACTTCCGGCTACTGACTGGGACTTCAGCGGATTCATCACTGAACAGGATGGTGATGTCATCACTGCAGTTCACTTCAACTTCACGAACTCAGAAACCTATGCTCCGCCCGTAACCACAGTTCTGGCAGATATGCCCATCTCAATGAACTTGGAGATTGAGATTCGGGTTCATATCAACCTGACTAATTCCAACCAGATGAAGTTCGACTTCTCTCTGGAGGGGTGGGAGTGGATGTATGAAGACTCGCTGTTGGTCTTTCAGTTCACCGTCGCTGAGAGTGAACATGGTCAGAATGCTGGTACGAGTGAGCCTGCCGACTTCAATCAAGATTCCGAAGGCTACCGTTTCGAGTTCGGTGATGCCTACATGGAATGTGCCAAGTACGCTTTCACTGGGAATGGCACACATCAAGTTCAGATGAAGGCCTCTCATGGTAATACAGAGCAGAACCAGGAGAGCAAGTCTGTCTACTTGGCATTCGAGTACTTCGGCAACGAGACTCTTGACTATGACCCAACACTGGGTGTACTCTCCACTGCTGCTAATCCACTGGACATCACTACAATGCTCTTGGTTGGCGGCAGTGCTGCTGCGGTCATTGTCGTTGCAGCTCTCATAGTCAAGATGAGGGGCTAACCTCATACGGCTTGTCGGACACTACACGGTATCGCTAGGCCCGGGGAAGCTATCCCGGGCCGACTTCTATTTGTAATCAATGAGAACTATGCCCTCAGTACCAGCTTCAGCTGAATTCCCAACATTGAGTCCATACCGTGCTTATTGACCAGATTCCGTAGAACTTCCCGATTTGGACTATAGAGGCAGAGTCTCATGTCCCTCAGATCGGGCACTCTGACAAGCAGGTTCGCTTTCATGAGTCGACGAAGCGCATCAGTGACTGTGCGGGAAGGTATCTCAGACCGTCGACTAATCTCCCTGGGTGTCAACGGACCATGCTTCGCAAGACACCGAAGAACAGCAAGGGCACTGCTTGGTAGTTCCTTTGACATCATACCCTCCTCCTTTGGAGTATGAACACTACTGATACCACAACAATGCACGTACTGCTGACCACAATCAGAGGGAGGAGAATGTCCGTGCCACCATAGTATGCAGACTCCAGCGACGCTGCGCCAGCAGTCCATGCATCAGCAATTGCCAGAAGATGGTCCTGTATTTCGTTCAGTTTCACCTCATTCTGAGATAGTGCGGCCTCCAGGTCCCCTGACGTTTCATAGGCAGAGATGATGTCATCGAAGGTCTGAGTAAGGATTGTATTGCCGCCAGAATAGTCATAGTCCACCATTGTTGCGTTGTCACTGATTGCCTCGAAATGTGGGAAGGACTCCTTGCCAATATCCGTGAAAGGCTCCAGATTCAAATCAGGCAGCAGAGAGGGTAATGTCGCCAATGCTCCACGGAAGGAGAGGTACTGAATGCCCAGAAAGCCTTCCAACTCCATGCTTAGAGTCTTCATATAGAGACATCTTGTTTCCCTAGTTGTGCTCACCTCATCTAGAAAGTCAGAGATGCCAACCGGGGTAAGATCAACGGCAAGTCCTCTATATGCATCAGCTCCAAAGTTCCAGAAGAACACGTTCTCAAACCCTGCAGCATAGGATGTTCTATCACCGCGAAGTCTGTCTAAGAGATACGAAACAAGGGATTCTTCAAAGTCTCCAACGACGTTCCCATTTGGTCGTACAATGACTGCGCCATATCCTAGCGGACTCCAGGCATCTTTCAGATTGGTGTAATTCGTTTCATAGTACCAACGACCATCATCTGGATATCCAAACTCAATGCCCCCCGCGCCAACACCAGGGTCCATAATCTCGACCTTGCAGGCTGTATCGTTGTATCCCACAACAACAACTGCATGCCCAGAGCCTGTTTCCTCACTCTCAAGTCCAAGATCCCGAGCAATGTCATAGTCCCTTGGAGGAAGGTGATAGGGGTCGGTCCAGACTTCCAACGGATACCCCTCATCTATGGTGTTCTTCAGAAGCTCAAGAGCGCCGGTCCATCCGTTGATCTCTGTGAACTCAATGCCCCAACCACTAAGGGCCTGACTATAGACACTGCCGAAGCCCTCGTCAGTATCAAAGTAGATACTGATGTTCAGACCGAAGATGTCTGCAATGACTGGGAGAGGCTCCATCTGCTTGAAGAATGCTCCAGGAAGGAACATCGTCAAGTCTTCGAATCGAAGGTAGGACGCGGAGAAACCGATACCAGAGGCAGCAAACAGGCTGCCAAGGTCAAGCGGTGTACCCGCATACTGTAGAGCCATAGAGAGGGCGGACCAGTGACAGAACCCGTTGATTTCCTGCCATTGATAAGGTACACCAGATATGTGACCGTATCCTTCACTTGAAGGATGGTAGTCAGGGCCAGTTCGAACCAGCCCTGACTGGGATGACACGGGTTGTAGTACCACTACGATTAGTACTGTCATAATCACGATGGATCTGTAGCTTGATCTCAGTTTCATTCTATCCATCCTCAGGTAAGCTCATCTCTGACACTCAGTTTGGTACTTTACCTTCAATCGTCCAGTGGACTTGAGACGGTAACTGAACCAAGCTGCGAGTGAGGAATGGTTAGTCTTTGTTGCACGATACCTCTCTCTCCCCATCAGATATCTCACCTCCAAGCGAGCAAACTACCTCTGTCTACTTTACCTCCAACTATCTTCAGATACGCATCTTCGAGATCCTTGGCCCCGGTTGACTCCACAATACCATCCGGAGAATCAACGATTACCAATGAGCCGTCATTGATTATCCCCACAACGTCGCAGACATCCTCTGCGAACGATGTCTGATGAGTACAGATGAAGAACGTTGTTTCAGTTTCCTCTGCAAGGGCCAGAATCAGATCTTTCACAAGTGCCCCCGCACTAGGGTCTAGCCTAGAGGTCGGTTCATCCAGAAACACAAGACGAGGCTCGTGCAGCAGTGTAGATGCTACAAGCACCTTCTGCTTCATTCCACTGGAGTATGAATCCAAGAGATCATCCTGACGTCCCTCTAGGCCCAGCATAGAGAGTAGGCTGTCAATTCGCCTATCAAGGACTGGACCCTCAAGACCATTCAATGCACCGATGAAGTCAAGGAACTCTACGGCCGATAACTTGGAATAGAGCCCAGGGGTTTCGGGGAGAAGCCCGGTCAGTGACTTGATCTCCCCTGCATGAGTTGTAATGTCCATACCGAGGACAGACGCGGAGCCACTGGTGGGCTTCATCAACCCTGACAGCATGCGCACTGTGGTGGTCTTGCCTGCCCCGTTGGGGCCCAGAAAGCCGAAACGGCCTCCTGAAGCCACCTCTAGGTCTAGGTCCCTGACCGCATGAACCGGACCAAAGGTCTTGTTCAGTGCCTGAGTCTGGATAGAGATTCCGTTGTTTCTCATCCACACTCACACCTCCACCTTGCCAAGGCTTCTAATGCCGAGACGCAGCATTAGGCCGCCGACGAGCAGTAGTACAGTGGGTCCAAGACACAGCTCCACCAACATGAAGCCATCAAGACCAAAGATACTCTCCATGAACCGGAAGAGATTGAAGCCAAGCCCTATGTCCAGGAATATCGCTGCAAAGAGAGGTCCGATGAGTGTGAATTGGACCAGTATCATTGAGGTCATGAGGACCGTCTGATGTGCAGATGACTTCGTGTCCTCGTAGTTAGGGTTCTGAGCCGTTACTCCCATGCTCACCATGACTGCGCCACAGACCGTAACGAATGCCGCGCAGAAGATTTGGAGTCCTGACAGAGGAGTCAGATTGAACATGAAGACCATCGCAAGGGCCGGTGCTAGACTGAGAGGAATAGCCATCAAGAACCCTGTTGCAACGCGGGCCCTCAT
This sequence comes from Candidatus Thorarchaeota archaeon SMTZ1-83, assembly GCA_001563325.1. The sequence goes on along the minus strand of LRSK01000235.1, from coordinate 5,568 downwards.
GAAGCGCGATGCTCCCTTTGGGGCGCTCCGAATGATCCAGAGCTGATCCTTAGACTCAAGGAATCCAGTACCAGCAAATGGGAAGACACCTACTATGCCAATCATTATGCTAATCATCGGTAGGATCTCTGCGGCCTCAAACACTTCTCCCTCCATTATGGTCATCTGTTGGATTAGGATAGGTAGTATGATGGCCAGGACTACTCCATAGAAGATCTTAGAGAGATTCTGTGCCTTCCTGCCGAAGTCCTTCAGACTCACAATCGTGAGTGCACCAAAGGGACCCTTTGCTACACTGCGGATGCCTCTGAGAAAGATGTTCTCGCGCCCAACAGTAGTGACGGTTTCAGTCCGTACTCCTGCGCTTATCGTGAAGACTCTGTCAGCTGCGGCAATTGCGATGAGCACGAATGCCAGACCAAAGGCAGCCATCAGCAAGGCACTCGTCAGCATGTCGAGTTGTAGGATTGCGCCAAAGGCAAGTATCTGAGACCCGGTTAGACCAATCCCATTGAACGTGATGGTGACCCAGCTCACCAAGTCTGCTGGCCATGTGAAAGGCATCACTAGGAATGCGTTCATTCCAAGGATGTCAGACAACTGTGGCATGAAAAACATCATACCATACATGGGTATGATGACTATGAGTGCGACCACCACTGAGAGAGCCTTGGCAATGTCGTTTCCACGTGAAGAGTCACCAAGTCTAGCTTGGATAATTGCCGTGACAAAGTTCGAAAGCCAGATTGTTGAGAGGACCATCAACGCAATCACTGTATATACAAGTGCTTGGCCGATGAGAGATACTTCAAAGGCCAGCATGAAGGGGGATATCAGCAGCGGGGCAAATACCATGACGATTAGTCCGTACATCGGTATCTTGCCGACAAATGTCCCAGCAAGAATGTCCCTTGTCTTCACATTGTTTGAGAGGAAGATTTCCCACTGTCCAATCTTGATCTCCTGAAGAGCATGTGAAAGGGGAAACAGCAGCAGCAGTGCCCAGAGAAACAGCATCACTGTACGCATAAGTCCAGGGAACATCACCATCAGAAAGGTGCGCATGACTTCCATGGGCATGATTGCCCCTAGGAATCCACCAATGATCATAGGAGCAAAGTATGCAGCCCATGCTGCGGCAAGGACGTACATTAGGGTGACTGTCACCCTCCGATGCCTTCTCAGTCCGGAAGTCAGCACATAGAACTCTGCCTTGGCGATGTGATACCACTTACGTGTCATCATTTCACCTCCAAGCTAGAAGGACCTCACGGTCAACCTTGCCGCCGACTATCTTGAGGTATGCATCCTCTAGGTTCCGTGCCCCTGCTGATTCTATGATCTCTTGGGGAGAACCTCGAGTGACTAGCTCACCTTGATTGAGAAGACCAATGACGTCACAGACATCCTCAGCAAAGCCCGTCATGTGAGTACAGATGAAGAACGTCGTGTCAGTTTCCTCTGCCAGGACCAGAATGATATCCTTGATGATTGCAGTTGCACTGGGGTCGAGTCGGGATGTGGGTTCGTCCAGAAAGACCAGCTTGGGCTCATGAAGCAGCGTGGAAGAAACCAAAACCTTCTGCTTCATTCCAGAGGAATATGACTCAAGAAGATCATCTTGTCTGCCCTCAAGGCCGAGTATACCAAGTAGACTGTCAATCCGTCTGTGTAGGCCTGAGCCATTCCTGCCATTTAGAGCTCCAATAAACTCTAGGAACTCAACAGCAGAGAGCTTAGAGTATAGGCCAGGTGTTTCCGGAAGCAGTCCGGTGACAGCCTTCACAGCATCACGATCTTTGCTGACATCAAGACCGCAGACTTCTGCGTAGCCGCTAGTTTGCTTTAGTAGACCGGAGAGTATCCGGACGGTTGTCGTCTTCCCCGCACCGTTGGGACCAAGGAAGCCGAACCTGCTGCCCGACATCACCTCTAGGTCTAGATTTCTTACAGCCTGAACCGTGTCAAATGACTTGTTCAAGCGTTGAGTTCGGATGGTTACATCGTTCTTTGCCAATGTTCTCACCGTGTAATTGTTTACTTCTACGTGGTAAACAATAACCTTATTAATATAAACTTTCCTAATAGCGTAGGTAACATTAACCCGAAACCTTTATAGCTGGGTTTTGGCTAGTGCTGCGAGGAATATGACGATGATACTCTCTGTTCACGAGGCAGTTGTCTGGTGGGAATACCATCATGGAAAGATTACCAGCGATATCGCTAGTGAGTATGAGAGCGGACAGCCAGCCCCTCCATATGTCTACAGACTCTTTGAGGATTCCAAGCGTGAGTCCGAGAGGCAAGGCATACAACTTGTACAATTGAAGGACACACAGTATGTTTCTAGAGTGCTGAACCGGGCAAAGGGCAAGATCGGGAAGATCCTCAGGGAACACGCAAAGAGTCATCGACTTGACGTCGAGAGTGTCCTTGACGAGAAGGGCATTCTTATTGGCTTTGACTATCAGGCCAATACTCAGGTGTACATTGTGTTCTCCCTTCAGGACGGTGTAATAGTCTGGTACAAGCATGATTCGTATGCTGGTAAGCTATGCCCCGACTGTCCGAAAAGGGATGAATGCAGAAATACCTTGGACACAGTCATCGAAGAGTACGACATCGAGCTCAGACCTGATGAGCTAGAACTGTACATGACAGAACAATCCATTGCCATCTTCAACAAAGTCGCAGCCGCACCATCTCCCAAATACAAGAGATCAGAAGGAAGTGGATAGAGAATGGATGAGTACGGAAATGGAAGAGTAATCAAACCGCCAATTGAAGCAATAGGTTATGGCAAGGTGTTCAGGCCATCTTCGGCCTTGAGGAACAAGTATTGGTTCATCGCCATAGTCAGCTTGCTGTCCATATATGTGATCACTGCTGGAGCTTTCTTCGGCACTTTCTATCTGGTATACATGTTCAATAGCGACTTGTTGCAGTATGAAATCTGGTTCAATGCTTTCTGGTTACCGGTGAACATGTGGTTCTGGTTGATAGGACTTGCTGTTCTAATACCAGCCTTCGTTCTGATACCGATATACCTGAACAGGTTTGAGTACTCGGTCAGAGGAGAGTCGGGTGAATCCCTTCCAGAGATCTACGTACGGAAGGGACTAGTCGATATCACAGAGAAACACGTTCCGCTTAGGGCAATCACAAACATTGCGAGTCGAACAGGACCTTTCGACCGGCTCTTCGGGATTGGTAACGTCGAGATACACACAGCGGGGTACTCAGGCGGTCCATATGAAGGGGGCAAACCAGAGGAGAAGATAGAGGGAATCGTGTTCTATCAGGAACTGAGGAACTTCATCCTCAGTGAGATGCGCAAACTGAAAGGCTCTTCATATGCATTGACAACAGAAATATTGACTGCTCAGGATGCCTCAGTGGAGGAATTGACGCTGGCCACTCTTCAAGATATGCGCGAGCTCTTGAGGAGAATCAATGACAAGATTGACAGAGGAGGTGTGTAGATTGGACGACCGTGGAGAACGAGTAATCAAGCCACCAATGGAGGCAATAAAGAGTGGTAAGGTGTTCAAGCCGGCAAGGGCATTCATATACAAAGGTTGGCTGACTGTCATTCTAGCGGCTGTCATCCTATGGGTTCTTGCCATGCTATGCTGGTTGGGAATAGGATACATAGTGATAGTCATTGATGACGGGATTCCATTCTCTGGGTTTGTGGCCTACTTCAACGACTGGTGGATGCCCGTCAATTTCTGGTGGTGGGTCATCAATGCGTTCTGGGCTATCCCAGCAATTGTGATTTGGCCGTTCTATGTGAACAGATTCGAGTACTCAGTTATTGCTCATTCTGGCGAAACGATGCCCGAGATTTACGTGCGCAAGGGAATAGTCACAGTCACGGAGAAGCATGTGCCTTTCCGCACCATCACAAACATCTCTAGCAAGGCCGGCCCGCTGGATAGGCTGTTTGGAATTGGCAGTGTTGAGATCCAGACAGCCGGTTTCTCTGGAGGAGCTCAGGCGGGAGCAAAGCCCGAGGAGAAGCTGGAGGGACTTCACATCTTCGAGTCTGTGAGGGACTTTGTCCTGAGAGAACTTCGAAGATTCACCGGACAGTACGTCACTGGTACTGAAGTGGTCACACCCTTTGAGAGACCTGTGCCTTCACTTGAAGGCAGCCTTCAAGACGAAATCCTAATCACTCTAAGAGAGATACGAGATAGCGTGGCACCGATTCGAGATGTGCTTGATGAACTGAAGAGAGAGAAGGACAAGTAGCAATGACATCTGGAAGCAGGGTAATCAGGCCCCCTATAGAAGACGTTGAGAGTGGAAAGGTCTTCAAACCCTCGAAGGCCTTCCGAAATAAGTACTGGTTCACTGCCATCTTCGCGGCCATAAGCATCTGGCTAATGTTGGCCGGTCTGATGCTAGGAATCGGGTGGCTGGCGTTCGTTGTGTTCGGGGCAGGTGGGGGCATCACGGGTTATGTAGGATGGCAGTCAATGTTCTGGGGAGTGGTGAGCTATTGGTACTGGATTCTGACAGCAATCTGGCTCATTCCAACGCTGATTGCCGTTCCGATCTACATCAACGCGATTGACTACTCCGTGATAGCCAAATCAGGGCAGACTATGCCCGAGATATACGTGAAGAAGGGGATCATCAATATCACCAGAAAACACGTGCCCTTCAGAACAATCACGAACATATCGAGTAGAGCCGGTCCCTTCGACCGATTGTTTGGAATAGGTAGTGTCGAGATTGAGACAGCGGGGCAGTCAGGAGCATCTTCAGTTGGCCCCGAGGAGAAACTGGAAGGAATCGTGTTCTACGAAGAGCTCAGGGATTTCATTCTTAGAGAGCTGAGGAGATTCAAAGACCCATACGTCACAGGGACTGAAGTGGTAATACCTGAGGATGACACTGTTATCCGGGTGGGCGGCACGATTGAAGACGAGATTCTCGGTGTACTGAATGAGATTCGTGATTTGCTGCGGGAAAGAGGATAGGGTGAGCACCATTATGACGAAGGGGAGCTCTCGCGTCATCAAACCTCCCATAGAAGACGTCTACGACGGGAGAGTCTTCAAGCCACTCCCCAGACTCCGTTACAAGAGATGGCTAAAGTTCATTCTGGCCTCATTCGCAATCTACCTTGTATTCCTCTTCTCATTCTTTGGGCCACCATTAATCACCGTATTCGTCGTAGAGTTTATTCCTCTCAATCTGTGGTTTGTGAAGGAGGGATGGGTAGTAGCAAGCCAGGTCTATTGGATAGTTACTCCGTTCTGGTTGGTTCCCGCCCTCATCTGGACACATCTCTGGGTGAACAGCATAGAGTACTCAGTAGCAGGTTGGCAGGGGGAAACCATGCCGGAGATCTACCAGAAGAAGGGCATCATCACAGTCACAAAGAAACATGTACCGTTCCGAACCATCACGAATGTCAAGAGCAGAGTTGGAATCTTCGACCGTGGCTTTGGAATCGGTGCTGTCAAGATTGAAACAGCCGGAGAATCTGGGGGAATGCAGGCCACGGGCGTTCTTACCCTGATTCTCAAGTATCTGCTACGGCAAGACTCTGAA
>LRSK01000234.1 GCA_001563325.1 Candidatus Thorarchaeota archaeon SMTZ1-83 | reverse complement strand
GTGTAGAGCCGGCTGAAGAACCTTACTCCTTGTGCCCTTCATTGCCTTCAGTGGAAGCTTCATTTGATCTCACCGGTGGGACCCAAAAAGGAAAGTCGTCGTGGTACCTGAACAGCTTCTCGGCAGCTCTTCGGTAGAGGTGGCGGTTGAATCTGAAACGCTTCATGTTCGGCAACACCTAGCTGAGGGTTCGGCAGGACGGGGTATTGTTTCGTGTGAACCCATATGTACACCTACAATTCTCAGCAAACCCATAGTTATTTGTCCTCGGATGAGGAAGTATTGGTGTGATTCGTTCAAGAAAATGTGCACCGATCCCAGGGAGAACTATTCACAAGGTTCTCGTACTGGGTGCGGACATAGCTCTGCAAACGGGGTTCCTAAACCAGGCATCTCAGGGGACCGCAGCGTATCAGCTCTATTCTACTCTGGGGGTAGGGATAGGGGTGTCCAGAAGCGCCTTGGAAGATGGATGTCAAGCGATACTCCAGCTATGGTCGCTGCCGCTGGTTGAACGTTTTCATGGAATCACTCAGACCTTCATGAAAGGGCATCGTGGAGCAATCCTTGTATTGCGACCCGATGAGTTTGAGATGTTCGAGCAACTCTTCTCAAGACTTCCTGAACACTCTCGTACGCGGCTTATGGTCGTAATCGTGGGAACTGATGCTAATGCTGAACAAGCGTTGACAGACATCACAGAGGTGCTCGGAAAGCCTCCCATGCTATCCCATACTGTGAGCGTTCAGGACTGTATCGAGTTATTTGCGAAGAGCCTCAGTAAGAAGAGCGGGCGCGAGTTATCTCTGCCGGTTGTCGCCGTACTTGATGACAGCGAGTGTCCACCCCAAGAACCGATTCTTGACTCAAGGTCGATGCCGCTAAGTTCTCGGGAGGAAATAACGCTCATCAAGGAGATGGCCGAATCACTGGGTGCACAGTGTTCTTCAACACATTGCATAGTCGAACTCGATGAAGGTACAGTCAAGGTCGAGCTCAACACTGGAGAGGTCAGGCTAGAGTCGGCTATCTGTCGACACTGTTTGAAGAGTTGTGTCAGAGTCCCTCGGATTTGCATAGTCGGTATGGATTCCGGATGGTCACTTGATGACATTGGACCTAGAGCGATGCTGACTATGGCCAAGATATACGGACTAGTCACCGGCGATCTTCCGAAGCATGTGAGAGCGCAGCTCCATAGAGCATCTCGTTGCTCCAAGATAGAGCTTCCTCAAGCTGAAGAAGAATCCGAAGAAATGATGGAGCGACTGATGCGACTGGGTTACATCAAGCGGGGAAGGAGATGGACACTTCTCGAAGCGGCTGGCAGGAGAGTCATTCAGGGACGATTATCACCCGCCGACTGTGACGCCATCGCACGGGAGTTCCTTCGAACGCGTGAAGTGACTAATGCAAGTTGAGGTGTGAACAAAGATTGCCTTTGAAGATCATCTCAGTAGTGGGTGGCTCAGATTCCGATGAGTCTGCATTGAGGCTTGCTGAGGAACTCGGAGAGGAGATTGCGAAACGTGGCATAGCCCTTGCCTGTGGGGGACTTGGTGGTGTCATGGAGGCTGCATGACGAGGGGCAAAAAAGGCTAACGGTCTCACAATCGGGATTCTTCCAACGGATTTCAAGGAGCATGCAAACAAGTATGTGGATGTGGTGATCCCAACGGGATTCGGACATGCGAGAAACTACCTTGTGGCAAAAACAGGTGACGCGGTGATCGCCGTTGCCGGCTCTGCGGGAACCCTGAGCGAAATGGCGATAGCATGGTTCTCAGACCGTCCCGTGATTGCAATCGTACCTTCTGGAGGTTGGGCCGAACGACTGGCTGGTAGCAAAATCGACGACAGAAGGCAAGACAAAGTGATTCCTGCAGAGACCGCCGCCGAGGCAGTCCAGAAGGCGGTTGAAGCTCTTGGTTGGGGGTAGTGCATTTCCTTGCGACTAGCAGAGGACGTGGTTGGCGGCAAGACCAAGCTAACAGAGGCTGAGGTACTAGAACTGATAACTACCTTCACAGACTTGTATGACTCCAAGCCAAACGTTGTAGAAGTCCCTGAGGGCGACACAATCTACGTAGGAGACCTCCATGGTGACTTCCAGAGCGCCCAGGCCATTCGAGACCTATTCCTGCAATCTCCAGGTTTCACATTTGTTTTCCTTGGAGACTATGCAGACAGAGGTCCTCAGCAGGTTGCCACGTTCAACTTGGTAATGGCGCTAGCCATACAATACCCTGAGCGTACACTCATGTTACGTGGCAACCATGAGGCAGACAGAGTTGCTAGGATGTATGGGTTTTTTGATGTCGTTAAATCGCAATACAATGTGGATTTGTACAATGCATATTGCGAGGTCTTCAAGGCCCTTCCGTTGGCTGGAATCAGCAGAAGTCGGGTTTTCTCTTGTCATGGAGGTGTCCCTGAAGGCGTCGATTCTATGGCACAAATCCAATCAGTGAACCGACGTACAGTGGAGCTAGACGACCCAATCGCGTTCCAGTTGGCGTGGAACGATCCTGCTGAAGGCGACTTCCACTTCACGTATAACAGAAGAGGAGGAGATACCCGGACATTCGGGCGCATGGCTTTTGACGAATTCGTCAAGAGTCTGAACATCAGACTGATGATTCGTGCGCATGAGGTGTTCTTCGATGGGCACAAACGATTCTTTGATGGTAGGCTAATCAGTGTGTTTAGCACGTCCTATTCCCATAGAGCGAACCCCAAGGTGATTCGTGTGGGGAATGACTTGGTTCCCGAAATCATACCAATCTAGAGATCGCGAAGGCTACTCGGCATGGCAATCCTTTCTAGTGCAAAGCGTCATATTGAGGCAAGTTCTTAAGGCCACCATTGTGGACACTTCAAGCAACTCCAGGGGGCTCGAGCGCGGCCCCAAGGTGGCTTTAGAGGGAGTAGCCAATGCCCAAGGTAGCAGTAGTCAAGACGACACCAAAGACAGTCTTCGAAGACATTGCGAGGCTTCTTGACCTTGCCGAGTATCAGAAGCATGTCTCAAAGGATGTCGCTACGACCATCAAGCTGAATCTGTCTTGGTCGAAGTTCTATCCTGCTTGTTCCACTAACCCATACGTATTCGACGGGCTCCTACGAAAGATGATATCGGATGGCTATGACCCACGTACAATACAAGCAGTGGAGAATGAAACAGTAGTCACCAACATCTATGCTGGCACAAAGGGAAACAACTGGTACAAGGTCATGAAAGACCACAGAATCAAGTTCCTCCCTCTCATCAAGGCTGAATATGTCGACGTGGAACTACCAAGAAAAACGCTCGTCTTGGAGGACACGTTCGGTGAGATTATAGCCCCCAAGGAGATCTTCGGAACCAACATTATTCACCTCCCGACAGTCAAGACACACGGTCACACACAAATGACGGGGGCACTAAAGGACTCCTTCGGCCTTTACCTGACCAAGAAGCGTCATCTGGCGCACCTGAAGATCCATGAAGTTCTTGTGGATCTGCTTCTACTCCAAAAGACAATATCTCATTCAGAGTTCGTGCTTACTGATGGCACAGTCGTGGGCGATGGAGATGGACCCAGGACGATGATACCAAAGATAGGTAACATCATGCTGGCAACTTGTGACATGGTTGCAGCAGACACAGTCCAGACTCGCCTTATGGGCCTAGACCAGAGCTGCGTTCACAAGCTCCAAATTGCCAGCGAGCTGGGCCTAGGTGAATCTGACCCGGAGAAGATTGAGATAGTTGGTGACTTTGAGTCTTGGAAAGACCTTCCCAACTTCCACATGGACCCTGGCAAGTCTCCGGTTATTGCCTGGAACAGAGGATTCCTGAGATTCCCAGGGATGGAGGCCTTCTTGTTCCGTTCACCCCTCATGTGGCTCCCAACTCAGTTATCTGGAATCTATCATGACGGCATATGGCTTCCTCTTAGAGGGAGGAAATGGGTGAAGTGGTTCTTGGAGGAAACAGAGTGGGGAGAGTTGTGGAAATCGTATTCAGAATAGGATGGAGAATTAACAATGGCAGTCAAGGATTACATCAAGCTCATGCGGCCATGGCAGTGGTACAAGAATCTACTCATCTTCCTCGCGGTCGTATTCGTCGAAGTACCCGATCAATGGCCGTGGTCTACACTTCCGGCTGTGTTTGATTGGACTAACTACCCGCCTCTGATTGTGGGGTTTGTGGCGCTCTGTTTGGTGTCAAGCGCCGGTTACGTAATCAACGACATATCCGATATCGATAAGGACAGTGCACACCCCGAAAAGCGAAAGAGACCGCTGCCCTCCGGAGGGGCGTCTCGCAATTCTGCCCTTGTGTTGGCCCTGATCCTTCTTGCGGTTGGTCTATGGTTGTCCTACTATGGCATTGGCTTCGTCGGTGCATACTATGGTCTTAGTCCGTATGGCGGCCTATTCCTGCTTACTGTGCTCCTATACATCTTGAACGCAAACCTCTACAACTACAAGCTCCGGGAGTGGGCAATGGTAGACGTGGTGATAATCGCGGTTGGCTTTGTGATCAGGGCCGTCGCAGGCACCTTCATTCTTGGGGTTCCCTTCACCTCATGGCTTGTAGTCGGTGTCTTCTTCTTCGCACTTGTCCTAGCATTTGGCAAGAGAAAGAATGAACTTCAGCTGCTGGGAAAAGAAGCGAAGGTGCACAAGCCAGTTCTCTCCCAGTATACTGAGTCAATGCTAGACCACGGAATGACCATGTCCGCCACCTGGTTTGTGCTATTCTATGCCCTTTACACTTTCAACAATTTCCCCGACCCTGTTGCGCAGCCAGTCATGATGACCGTCCCGATAGCAGCCGGTCTCATCTTGCGGTATGTGTTTCTTGTTCAATCTGGAAGTCCAGTGGGAAGGAATCCACACCTTGCAGTCATGGATCTAGGAATACTGGTAGGGGTAGTGATATTCATACTGACACTCATTGTGACCATGTTCTTCTGGGTGCCAATATTCGAATTCTTCCAGACCATATTCCCGCCGCCAGAACCACCTCTTCCCTAGGTGTATCGAATGAGCTCTAGACTCTCTGCTTTCGACATGCATACACACACGTCATACTCCAAGGACGGATTCAATGATCCCAAGTCGTTATTCAAGTTGATGAAGCGGAAGGGGCTCAGAGGAATGGCCCTGACAGAACACTGGGCACCCTCAATTACCAATCCCATTACAAAGAATGGGAGGTTCCTCATCAACTCCTGTGAATACAAATCATCTGACCATGGTGAAATCATCGGGCTCTTTGTCACTGAGCCGATTGAGAATCGGACCTTCGTGGAGATTGCAGAGGATATTCACGACCAGAATGCGCTGACAGTTGTACCTCACCCTAGAGACCCTCTACGAAAGCACACTGCCATCAGAAGAGGGCTCCCTACAGAGTACATTCGGAAGCATATCGACCTTGTCGAGGGCATCAACTCAAGATGCCTCCTCCCCATCTTCAACACATGGGCCATGAATCTGGCCGAGCGACTTGGCAAGCCCATGACTGCTGGCAGTGATGGTCATTTCGCAAGAGAAGTGGGACATGCTAAGACTTGGTTGCAGGATATCGAAACTGTCGAGGACATCTATGAGGAGCTGAGGAAGGGAAGAACGCAGATTTCAGGGCATTGCTCGTTTCCATACGTGCACATCCCCGGCTTCTTATGGCAGAGGTTTAGAAGGTGGCCGCCTTGAACCAAGTGGAGGATGAATCATCGGAACAGTGGGGTATGCCGATTAGCATGCCGAAGCTTGTTGCACTCGTTCTCATTGCCATGATTGTCTACTTGGCCTTCGCGTTCATCTCTGATTTCGATAGAGTTGCCATGGCGATATCCTCCATCGATTGGTGGGTTATACCCACCATGATGACGCTCTCGTTGCTAAACTACCTATTCCGGTATGTCAAATGGCAATACTATCTAGAGCGCATCGAAGTGAAGCTGTCACATTCAGATAGCTTTGGCGTGTTCTTGGCAGGTTTTACTCTTACAGTTAGTCCTGGGAAGATTGGCGAAGCGATAAAGGGCTATTTCATAAACGAGGTTGATGGCACACCCATTGCAAAGACAGTACCTGTAGTTGTTGCCGAGAGGATAACTGACCTTTTGGCAATGGTCTTGCTTGCAATGATTGGTTTTGCGATTGGCTTCACAGGTGATCAGCTTACTACTGTGCTGTTGCTTGGTGCAATCGTATTGGCTGGAGCCATCTTCTTGGGCCAACCACGATTCTACAACTTCTTCCTCCGAAAGGTGACCTCCTTGGGCCCCCTCAAGAGGTTCCAAGATAGCTCCGAGATGATTGAGGATACTCTGGCGAAGACTCTATCTCCGAGACCAATGGTACTCGCCTCAGCAGTGAGCATTCCAGGCTGGTTCATGGAATGCATCGAACTATGGCTTCTGCTCTCGATTCTATCAGGCGCGGGGCTACCGTCTCTCACTGTTGCATCTCTGACCCTTCTACTTAGTGCCACCTTCATCCATTCAACTGCATCAGTAATAGGTGCCCTCGTTTTCACACCTGGAGGACTAGTCGGATACGAGTTGACTGCTGGGATTCTGATTCCTGCCTTGGTCGCAGTGAGTGCCGGTATAGCAGCGGCGGCCGTCATAGTCATCAGATTCGTGACACTCTGGTTCAGTGTAATCGTCGGGTTCGTTGCACTGGGAGTCATAACACGAAGGAGAAGGACCAAGAAGACCGATACAAACTCAGATGGTGAGAACAGTTAAGAAGAGTTCATAGAATCCTTTGAGCTATGGACCTCGAAGAAAGACTCAAGCTCATCGCAGGTGTTGGTGAAGAGATTGTCACTATGGATGAGCTTAGGCAGCTACTTGAAGAGAAGAAGAATCCCATCGCCTACGACGGATTTGAACCATCAGGTCTGGCTCACCTTCCGTTTGGAGTTTTCCGCCCTCTCTTGCTGAAGGACCTTATCAAGGCGGGAATTAGGTTCAAGATCTGGTTGGCTGATTGGTTTGCTTGGATAAACAACAAGATGGGCGGCGACCTAGACAAGATTAGAACCACAGGAGAGTACTTCATAGAGGTATGGAAGGCAGCTGGAGTTCCCGCAGACAAGGTAGAATTCCTGTTCGCATCTGATGCTATGGACTCAATCAAATACTGGGAGAGAGTCGTACGAATCGCAAAAGTCACGACGATAGCAAGGGCTACGAGAGCGCTCACGATCATGGGAAGAAAGGAAGGTGAGATGTCGGAAGTGGCCCAGTACTTCTACCCCGTCATGCAAACGGCGGACATATTCCACCTGGAAGCGGACATAACTCAACTCGGCATGGACCAGCGAAGAGCCAACATGCTTGCAAGGGAGGTTGGCCCAAGACTGGGCCTCTGGAAACCGGTTGTCGTCAGTCACCACATGCTAGTTAACCTAGAGGGAGCGAAAGAACCTAGGAACTTCGAGAACGAAATGGCTCGCGACTGGCACATGATTGATACGAAGATGAGCAAGAGCAAGCCCTCGTCAAGCATTTTCGTGCATGATTCAGAGGAGGAGATTCGCTCTAAGATAGCGTCAGCGTACTGCCCACCAAAGGAGGTCGTTGGCAACCCAATGCTCGACTATGCAAAGCACATGGCCTTCAGATTGTTTCCAAGTGTGAAGGTTGAAAGGAAACCCAAGTTCGGTGGCGAAATGGAATTCACTAGCTATGAGGAGCTTGAGAAGAGCTATGTCGCCGGGGACCTTCACCCCCTAGACTTGAAGAATGCAATGGTCATCTACATAGACAAGATGGTTGATCCAGTTCGCAGTCACTTTGAGAAGAAGGGTAGTGCTCGTCAGCTCTACGAAGAGGTCAAGAGCTATCAGCTTTCGCGGTAGCCAGCAAAAATGTGGGAACATCCAGACAGACGACTCGATTGCGTCTGGATGTCTTCACCATTATAGTCGGATTCCGAGACTATCCAAGAGAGCCTCAAGGTCTGCCTTGGAGAGACCCTTGGCCTGATCAATGATGATCTCAATCTCGTCATCAGACATGCCCTTTCTGCGAAGCTTTGTCCTGAGCTCCTCGAGCTCTTCTGGCTTCTCTTCCAAGATCTCCTTTGCCTCTTCCGGCTTCCGGTCAACTTCCTCGGCCAGGGCGTCTGCTCGGCGAGCCTCCTCCTGCTCAATCACTTCTCTGATGAAGCCTGGTCTCTCGCTTGCTCTCATTCTGGCCAAGTCTTGACGGAATGCTTCAAGAGATGATTCGTCGAGTCCGGTTATCGCAGCAAGATGCTCAAGCAGGTCTTCAACCTCTGGCACCACAGCCTCTATGCTCGGACCTGGGATATCCTCCCCAGTCTTCGCCAACCCGGAGGGACTCAGTTCTTCGTTGACAATCGTGAGCACTGTTTCTTCTCTGGTTGGCACTTTGGCGGGTCTCGGAACCTTTCCAGAAGCCAGCGCCGCAATCATCTTGTTCAGAATCCTGATCATCTTGGGTATGCTAAAGTGCTTCACATAGGCCACTATCCCTATCGCCAAGAAGATGAACAGGAATCCGCCAGCCATGGTAGCATTGCGTGTGAAGATCTGTTCAGCTGAGAAATCAGAGTTGATGATGAACCTTACGACCTGTGTTTGGTGTAGCTCCTTGCTGAGTGTAACTGTTACCTCAAAGGTCCCGCCAGTGTTGGCATAGAACTCCATTCTGTAGGTCCCGGGCTCAACTTCCACCATTCTGTCTGGATAGTACGTGAGGTTGTCGGAAAAGTACTGGACATCTGGAATCACGCCTGTAATACCCGTGCCATGGTCTGTGTCCAGATACTGCACCTCGATGATGAAGGTGCCGCCTGTAAACGTGTCTATCACCAAGTCATCGAATACCAGAGTTGATTTTACTAATCGTACCTCGAGGTCTAGGAATACGTTTACCAAGCTATAGACTGAAGTGGAGAATCCGATCTCTACACGATAGAAGCCCACTGGCAACACGTCAAGAACCTCGAGTGCGTAACTTCCATTCTCAAGTGCAACGAGTGGCACTTCACCTGCACCTTCCCAGTATGCAATCCCGCTGAGTGCCGGAATAATCTCATCGGTAAGAGTGTTCATTACGTTGAAGATGACCTGAGACGTGTGGTTAACTGGAACATCGTAGGATGCTGGCCCAAGGATTATTGCGGGCGTTGGCTGGATTTGCACTCGGACCAGAGCTGAACCACTCGTGTAGTTCTGCAATGAGAACCCAACTATTATGTCATAGAGTTGAGGTGAGATTGGATCGAGGGTAATCTCAACCAGATACCATCCGTTGCCCAAGTCCGTAACGTCCCCTGCCCCACCGACCCACGCAACACTAACAAAAGCACCCACAATTGGACTGTTGGTGTGAGTGTCGTTGTAGTAGAAGGTGTAGTTAACTATGTCTTGGTAGTGTCCGACGCGCAGCAACGGAGCCGCAGTGACCGCTGTGGGCACAGGTCTGATCGTCACAACTGTAGTGTTTGTTCTCGTGGCATAGCCTGGCTTGGCTCCAGTTATTCGAAGGAAGATTGACTGAGCAGGAAGATTACTCGTATCTATTATTGCACTGTATGTACCGTTTGCCTGCTCAGTTAGAGTCCCCGCGAGGCTGCCAAGGGTGTAAGATACATTAGCTCCCAGGATATGGCCACCATAGTACGTATCGTTGTATTCCACGTTGATGCTGAGTGTATCGCCCCTGACGACAAACAAAGCGATCTCATCACCTGCCAATTGGACAACAGTAGGTATTGGCACGACATTGATGTCTACAACTGCATCAAGGAAAACGTGATTGACTGAGGCGGCCGATATCACTAGTTCATACGGTCCAATCGGAAAGCCAGTGGTATCCAGGGTCGAATTATAGTAGCCGGGAGTGCCAGTGGCTATCAGCGGATAGACAGTGTTATTCCACTCCATGGTCACTGATGCCCCCTCAAGGGGGTTCCCCCTGATTGTGTCGTTTAGGTACACAAGAACTTCAGTGGTGGTGCTGATGACAATGTCACGGAAGTTTCGAACTGTTCCGGAGCCAGGGTCTATGTTTAGAATGTGGCCCGGCGCTTTCGATACCACAAGGGTGATGGTTGCCTGTCGAGTCTGATAGTATTGCTTTGAAACCGTAATCTGGGGTGTGTAGATCCCAAAGTCTGCCGCCGTTGTATCAAGGTCGAGCGAGTATGTTCCGTTCCCTAGATCGGTGAATGGATGTGGTGTGCCATTCCAGTACATGGTCACATTGGCACCAGGTACTAGACTGAGGTAGTGACTCTCTCGCACATCCAAACGGACATTCGGCATTTCACCCCATTGGGCAAAGACGGCAGTCTTAGCTAGGATAATGGTGAACGTGGATGCTCCTGGGGTCACCGACACACCAATGGATGAAGTCTGGTAGTGGAGCTTCTGAGCTTGCACAGTGAACGGATAGTCCTGAGCAAGCAGGCCGGTCATGTCAAGTGTCAGGTTGTAGATTCCTCCACCTACCTCGACTAGTGTGTAGGAAGTGCCGTACAGAGTTGTCCAGTCAGCGGTGACTGTTGCACCTTCAAGTGGTCCATCATGGTCGAAGTCGGTGAGTGTGAGCGGGACAAGGATAGGGACACCCACAGCTGTTGAGCCTGGAGCTGGTGCGTCAGCCTGAAGTGTCATTATGATTGGGCGAATGCTTGCCGGTACACCAGTAGTGTTTCTTGTCGCATAGAATGGTGCTCCACTCATGCTCGCCGCGATGTCCAAGAATACAGTGCCAGTGCCGCCAAACACAGTGGTGTTGATGTAGATTCGATAGGTACCGTCACCCACCTCCTGTATCTGGTATTCAGCGACTGTCCAGTTCGTGCTTGTGATTATGATGTTGGCGCCTTCGATGCCCTGACTACTCAGGAAGTCCACGTAGTCCAGTTCCAGGGTGATATTGTCGTAGTAAGGAACCTCCTCAACCAGTGGGAACAGGATTTGAGTAGGCCGCTCGATAGTCGTTGCAGAGGTCGTAGTGCTTCGCACGGCGTAGTAAGGTGCACCCACACTTCTGTCGATGGATAGCTGGATCTCGTGTCCAGTGACGAGCATAGTGGGATTCAGAATGCTTGAATTGAAGCTAATCTCATAATATGTTGTTCCGTCGAA
>LRSK01000233.1 GCA_001563325.1 Candidatus Thorarchaeota archaeon SMTZ1-83 | reverse complement strand
ACCAATCCGGTGAATATCATCGCAACCAGCAATGGCACAAACAAGATCGGGCTAATGTTCACACCTACGATAGTTCCATCTGGACCGGGAGCGGGTATCCCGTTCTGAATCCCCTCATCTATTATGGACCGCCACGAGTCGCCCGACATCTCGGTTCCCAGAAACAACCAAAGTGGTGAAAAGAGACCGAATCCTCCGGCCTCAAAAAGCACGAATTCCCTGAAGCTCTCTCGCCAACGGGTGTACACAGCAATGACAGGTACCATTGCAATGCCAAGACACACCAAGAACCAGATGATGTACATCCTCCAGATCGAGCCAAGGACAGCCTGATCAGTCACACCGATGCCGGCAACCTTGAAGAAAACGCTTCCCATGAAAATGATGCCCGGCAACAGCGCACCAATGGATACTCCAAGGCCGTATCTCAATCTCCAATCTCACCTCAGGTACACATCACATCGAGAAGATTGACTTAGGGTTCTTTTAGATGTTTTCAGGATATCCTTGGGGTAAGGTTGATGCAGCAATATTGCAGGTCCGTCATGCTTATGAACATGCACGAGGGTTTCTTGATTGTTGATGCATGTGAGACCGTTCATTGTAGTAGGGACACGACCCGAAATTATCAAGATGGCTCCAGTTGTCCATGAATGCGAGTCACGTGGTATTGACACTTTCCTCCTACATACAGGGCAACACTATTCCGAATCCATGAGTAGCTCAATCTTTAGCGACATGGCTCTCAGAGAACCGGACAAGAATCTGGACATAGGTTCGGGAACTCACGCAGAGCAGACAGCCAAGGCACTGATTGGCATTGAGAAGGAGATTCTTCACGAAAAACCCGAGATTGTCATTGTACAGGGAGACACAAATGCAGTCCTTTCCGCGTCTCTGGCCGCCGTGAAACTCAGAGTTCCTCTCGCTCATGTCGAGGCAGGTCTCAGAAGCTACGATTCGAGGATGCCTGAGGAACATAACAGGCGCCTTACTGACCATGCGGCAGATCTTCTCTTTGCTCCGACTGAAAAATCAGCGCAGATTCTAAGAAACGAGAATGTCAGAGGGAAGGTCTTCGTAACTGGAAATACTGTCATTGATGCTCTTGAAAGTAGGCTTCCAGCGGCCCTGCAGAGGCCTGACCCCACCAAAGGATTCGGAAATAAAGGGTTCGCCCTTCTGACCCTCCATCGATCAGAGAATGTGGACGACAAAGAAACGCTCAAGGGGCTTGTTGAGGGAATAGTATCTCTCAACATCGAAGTCCTCTTTTGTGCTCATCCGCGCACGGTGAAGCGACTTGAAGAATTCGATCTTATGAACAAGATTGAGGCGAGCTCAAGTCTTGTAAGAATCGTTGAGCCCCCATCCTATCTCGACTTTCTACAACTGATGCATAGATGCGATTTCGTGATGACGGACTCGGGGGGGATTCAAGAGGAGGTGACAGCACCTTCAATCAACAAGAGGGTGTTTGTCCTAAGAATATCAACAGAGAGACCTGAGGCAGTCGAATCAGGCCATGCTACTGTTGTGGGAGTAGATTCCACAGAGTTTCCAAAGACAATCCTGAAGGAAGTAGGGTATGGGTTGGAGGGGATACGGGACTGTCCGTTCGGAAAAGGAGATGCCTCGAAAGCGATTATTGACATTCTTCTTGAGGAGGTGTGAGTCGTGTTTCGTAGTGGTTCCGTCAGTCTTATCTTGAGATGACGTGAGCCCTCGGGTTATTGAAATGGAGGTGCAGCAATGCCGAAAATCTGTCTGACAAATGATGACGGTTCAGAGAGCACTGCTCTTATGACTCTGGCAGAAATCCTCTCACCCCATGCGGAGGTGGTTATTGTGGTTCCTGACAGGGAACGTAGCGCTTCCGGGAAGGCTTTGACTCTAAACCGGCCCATTAGGCTCAAGAAACGTGCGAATACGGATGGAATCGAGATGATTATCCATGACGGTTCCCCGGCCGATTCGGTCGTACTTGCACGGTGTCTTGTTGAGGATATCGACATTTTCGTATCGGGCATAAATGCGGGTGCCAATCTCGGGTATCAAAGCATGTTGACGAGTGGAACGGTGGGAGCAGCTCTAGAGGCAGCTCTGATGGGCTTTCCGGCTATTGCTGTGTCATTGGTTGTTGAACCAAATGAGTGGTTCAACTCAGCCGACAAGAAGCGAGATTACTCAAGAGTCTGCGAGATAACACGGGATCTCGTGTTGAGAGTTTTGGATAAGGGACTACCCGATAGCGTGGACGCATTGAACTTAAACTTCCCATCCAAGATCTCTCCTGATAGCAGGATTGTTGTTGTTCCTCCGGCTCGAGTTCGGATATACAATGAGCTGGAGAAGAGAATCGATCCCAACGATAGTCCTTACTATTGGCTGAAGGGGATGCATAAGAACGCTCCAGAGGGCTCTGACGCCGATGTGGTCCTGAACAAGGGGAGCATATCTCTCTCACCAATAGTGATAGAAACAGCTGATACACGAAGCATTGAGGACCTGCGTGACTTCATGTCTGACTGAGTTTTTTGAGTGCATCCCAAATTGCATCTGTACTTGGACGCGGCAAAGGTTTGTACTTTCCATTACACTTGCACAATCGTTCCCGTGAATCTGATTCTATGGTGCCGACTACCGTTGCTAGGATCCCCTCCACCTGGAGTGCACTCACTACATCTTCTGAGTGGTCCGGATCGCAGGTCATCAGCATGCAGCCGCTACTGATCAGTTCCATGAAATCGATTGAGAGTATTTCGCAGACTTGGCGGGTTGAGTCATGCACCGGAATTCGGTCAAGGTCTATTCTGAATCCGACACCGCTCGCATCGCATAGCTCATGCAGGCCACCTGAAAGGCCTCCTTCGGTGGGGTCGTGCATTGCAGTGAGGTAGCCGGTACCGTAGGCAGTCACGCCATCCTTGACTACACTGATTTGCTCCCTAATATCACAGGCGTCTCTTAGATCGCTCTTACCGATTTTATCTGAAAGGAATGCCTCGCCTTCAGCTGCAAGGATTGCTGTACCTTCAATGGCCGCCGTCTTAGTCATGATAATGTGGTCACCAGCCCTTGCGCCGGCCGATGTTACATACCCTCCTACCGAAGTTACGCCCATCATACAGCCGGCTATTATGGGGCGGTCGATTCCCTCAGTTATTTCTGTGTGCCCACCCGCAACGCTGATACCGAGAGATTCCGATGCTCGATCGATCTGTTCCATAATCCGAGCGAGGTCCTCAGGACTAGACCCAGAAGGGAGTAGGATTGACATGAGAAACCATCGAGGGGCAACTCCGAAGGTCGCGATATCGTTTGCATTGATGTGGACAGCAAGCCAACCAACGTCTTCTGTAGAACCGGTGATAGGATCAGTCGCTGCGACTATTACATTCTCACCAACCTGAATCAATGAAGCATCCTCTCCCAAAGCGGGCCCCAGTATTATATCAGGGTCATAGCTGCCGAGGTGGGAGAATACGAGCGTCTTCAACATGTCAGGAGGGATCTTCCCAGGAAGCAAAGCAATGCACTCCGTTCGTCTTGTCGGGTGCGCACAAGCCCTGTGCCTGATGCATGAAAAGGAAATTCATCGATACCCCGTTCGGGGCTCTCCTAACTCACTATGACAACAGACGTGTTTCAGGCTATGTGCGCGATGAAATTGGGACTAGTAGGGGGGTATAAAGTAATCGAGAAGGAGGTCTATCCGCTTTGACATCCTCCAAATCTCAAAAGTAACACACTCAAATAATGGTGGGGGCCTATGTAATTGTGGGCAGGCAATGATATCACAGCTGCTGTACCTCGAATGCCCACAGTGTGGGAAGGACTACTCAGCAGATGTTACCAAGACATACTGTATATGCGGCTCTCCTTTGTCAGCAGTCTATGACCTAATCAGCGTCATAGAAGACATTCACACAAACCAGTTCCCTTCGGGAATCAACTCAATGTGGAGATACTCTCAGCTTCTACCCGTAAACTCACCGTCCTTCATCTTCAGCCTGGGGGAGGGCTGGACTCCGCTTCTCAGTACCAGAAGACTTGGGAAGCATCTAGGCCTCAGACTCCTAATGGTCAAGGATGAATCCCAGAATCCCACGGGGTCTTTCAAAGATCGCGGGCTCTGCGCGTCGATATCCAAGCATTCTGAGCTCGGTGCGACCTCCTTCGCCATGCCATCAGCAGGTAACGCGGCCGTTTCCGCAAGTGCATATGCTGCTGCAGCTGGAGCAGAATGCCACATCTTCATGCCTTCAGATACGCCAGAGCTATTCTTCCGGGATTGTGAAGCGTACGGTGCTAAGACCATTCGATTGGAAGGTACCATTTCAGACAGCGCATCCGCCATGGCCAAGAGAAACGCAGACTGGACAGATCTGTCAACCACTAAGGAGCCTTATAGAGTGGAGGGCAAGAAGACCCTGGCCTTTGAGATAGCAGAGCAGCTCGGATGGAGAGTGCCGAACGCCATTATCTGTCCCACGGGCGGTGGTACCGCCTTGATTGGTATTTGGAAGGGACTCCACGAGCTGGAGGCTCTAGGTCTGATTGATGCGCATCGGCCCAGATTATACGCCGCACAGAGCGCTGGCTGCGCACCCGTAGTTAGAGCAATTGAACGTAACACAGAGAATATTGAACCATGGCCTGATAGCCAGACCAAGGCTCTTGGTTTGAAGGTGCCGAGTCCATTTGCAGGAAGATTGATACTTGCGGCTATTCGAGGATCCGGCGGAAGTGCGGTGGCGGTGGCCGAGCAGGAAATAGAACCATGCAGAAGAATAGCAGCCAGAATGGAGGGTTTGAACCTATGCCCTGAGGCAGCAGTCGGGTTGGCCGGACTTAGGAATCTTGTCGAGATGGGCGAGATTGACTACGATGAGGAAGTTGTCCTGATCAATACTGGATCTGGGGCAAGATATTACTACAACTCAAAAGCTGAGCCCACTGATTAGAGTCTTAGGTTACACTTCGATAGCGCAGATAGCAAACTATTAGGGAGGACAACTGAGTAGTCCACTTGTACTGGACGACCAGGGATGTGCCCTTCGTCCGGAGGAAACCAATTGACCCATGAAAGAAACAATCAACGCACTTACGAAACCGGTGATGGACATCGCACAATCAGAGATTCACTTGGCGCCGGGAAGATCGAGGGCACCTTTGCGCTATTGATCGTTGGAGCATTCTTCATACTTGAACTCACTCATTTCGACCCGGCTGTGGTCGTAGTCTTGGGACTTGTAGGAGGAGGCTGGCTTGCATTCCGCCCTTCGGAATGGGCAATAGAAGGCATTGAGAGTGTTGCCGGACATCGGGGATATACGGCGTACATGGCGGGGATGCTCTCAAGTCTTGCCAGCAATATGCCTGAAGCTGTGGTGAGCGGGCTTACGGCGTTCAATGGATTCACTCAGAATAGGCCCGAGTTACTAACCATTGCCATTCTGTCAGTACTAATCGCGGCAGGTTTCAACATGCTTCTACTCGGGTTCACCATCATCATCTCGACTCGCAAGAAGGATGACATGGCCGTCCCGGAAGAAGCAATCAAGAAGGATTCAGTACTCATTCGTTGGACAATCGTAGCTCTTGTGAGTATGTTCGCACTGGGGATTGTCGACGTTACCTTCAATCCAGAGATTGAGAACCCTGTCTTTCCTTCAGGAGCATCTCTCATACTCTTCCTCTCCTACATTCTCTACACCTTTGACCTCATGAGAGGCGAGGAAGTTGAGAATGCAGAGAAGACAATTCCTCATCACCCGAAGAGAGAAGCCACTATTCTGAGTCTGATGGGATTTGCGGGCATCTTTGTCGCTGGTCACATGCTAACAGCAACAGTCGAGATGCTGCTGGTGGAGTTTGATGCTTCCATCCGAATGGTCGCCAACCCAGTCACTGTAGCGTCACTCATTCTCGGTGCTGCGGGCGCACTACCAGAACATGGAATCGCCCTAGTTGCTGCTGCGAGAGGCAAGATCGGAATCGCAGTCGGGAATCTTATGGGTGGCATGCTCCAAATTCTGTTGCTTGTGATGGGAGGCATTGGATTCTTTGTTCCCATCCCGATGAACAGATACGTTCTGTTTCAGATAGTTGTCATCGCAGGCAGCCTATGGTTCCTCAAGCGAGCCATAACAGACGACCAAAAGCTTGACACATTTGAGGGATTGATGATTGTCCTGCTTCAGCTCTATGTGTTCACGCTGCTGATTTGGGGAACGCCTATAGGATATGGTTAAGAACCAATGTGAGGTTGTTTTCACGGACCGTTCGCATTGCAGCCTTGGCGACTTCGTCATCTTCTGGCCTAAATGCAATTGACAGACCGACGTCGTCGAAGACGCTCAAATCGTTGCGCCCGTCACCGACAAAGGCAGTTTCCTTGAGAGAGACGTTGAAGTGGTTGCAGATACTTCGTATCTCCTGAACTTTCTCACCCCAACCAACTCTTGTTTCAACCTTGCCGGTCAGTTTGCCATCTGAGTGTAGAAGTCTGTTTGTGAGGACATAATCAACACCGGTCCGCCGGGCAACGTCTTCGGCAAGGACATCAAGCCCGCCCGAGAGAATGGCAACCTTTATTCCAGCATCCTTGAGTCGAGCTACCGTCTCGGTGGCTCCCGGGACCAGCTTGGTGGCTTTGACCACATTCATGACCTCTTCGACGGATTGCCCCTTCCAAAGTGAGGCGTCTAGATCGGCCCACTGATTGTATGTGATTTCGCCAGCGAAGTATTGATCATAGAATCGCTTCCCCTCCACCTCGGTTCCGAAGTGCTCATGAAGTCGCCACCATATGCTGGAGTGGCTTGTGAGTGTCCCGTCAACGTCAAAGACCACAAGTCTGATTACCATAGGGGAATCTCCCATCAGAACGCTCAGTTATTCTATTTCAGCTCTGTGCCTCTCTCTCTCGTTCTTCCTTGGCTTCCCGTTCAAGATCGGCCAGCAGGTCATCGATTCGCTTCTCATCTGACTTGGCCTGTTCTGGAGTCCTCGTGCCCGTTTCAGTACCTAGCGCCGGAAGAACTCCTTCTTTCTCCAGAAGAATCTCTGCCTCCATTGATTCAAGCTGACGGTCTATTCGTTCTTCTGATTCAACAGAAGCACCAGTTGACAAGTCCTCCGAGAGTAATTCTCCTGCAATCGAAATATGCTCGAATGACTCTGAGAGCTTGTCAAGTTGAAGCTGAATCTCGGTTGGGCTCAGCATTGCACGCGCATCTGTCAGGGCGTCATTGGCAATTGTAAAGGCTCTCAAGACTTCAGCCTGGTCTTTAGCCTCTTCAACATTGAGCAAAGCAGTTTCCAACGTGAGAAACTGCTGCTGGTAACGTCCACGTCGGGTTTCAAGATCAACGACAATGGAAAGATGACCTCTTGCCTGGCTTCGGTCGCCTCGAGCCATGGCCTCCTTGGCTTTCTTCTGTTCTTCCACCATTCGTGTATCGAGTCTTCTGATTCTGAGAGTGAGGGCATTCATTGTCCCCTTTATCTCGAGGATTCCTCTCTCCGCATCGACCTTTTTCTTCCCACTAAGAAAGCCCATGGCATGCACCGTAATCGGCCTTGTTCTTGTGTGATGTCCTCATTCTTGCCATTTAAACGATTGGAATACAAATTCGCGGTGCTCGCAATCTCACAACGTAAGAGGACAGACCAGTCAATACTGTTTTAGAGGGGTTCTAGATGGAGAGCAAAGGAGAACCAAATGACACTTGTCCGTGATCTAATGAGGGCCATCAAAGCTGCCAGGAGGGTCGTTCGTGAGAACTTGTCTTCAGCTTCAGAGCTCGCAGGTAGCACCAATCCTTTTGGAGACGAGACTCTGGTCTTGGACGTTATGGCTGAAGACACAATAATAGACACCCTTCATGAATCCAGCACATCCATGGCAATCTTGAGCGAGGAGAAGGGACTCATATCGGGTCAGGAGAAGCCGGAGTATCTAGTCATCGCGGATCCGATTGATGGCAGTGCAAACCTGAAGCGAGGGATTCCGCTCTGCACCGTTGGTGTTTCAGCTATGCCATACTCTGACCGTATGAAGACGGACGACGTTGAGATCAGTATTATTGACTCGTTCTTCACTGAAGAAACGTACATTGCTGTAAGCGGCAAGGGAGTAAAGAGAAATGGCAGTAGCGTGAAGGTGGCCAGTCCAAGATCACTTGATGACGCTATCGTCTCCTATGACACGAAACAGAGATGGGATGAGAGATTCGCAGATAGTACGGTCAGGGTGTTGTCTGCTGTCCGTGACATGCGGAGGTCTGCGACCAACCTACTCGACCTCTGCTGGGTCGCGTGTGGCAGCCTTGATGCCATGGTCGACCTGAGAAACATCCTACCGATTGTACACGTGTCTGGGACACACATGGTCTTTGAAGCGGGAGGTTTCGTGGTAGATCATAAGGGTGGCCGACTCAATCTCACAATCGATCTTGAACAAAGGATGAGCTTTGTAGCAGCATCCAACGAGAATACAGCTAGAGGCATTCTCAACCTATTCAACGAGAATCGAGGCTTCTGGCAGAGGCCTCGTCATATCTGATGCTTTATATCCAGCCACCAGTCGGACGGGGACCGAGGAATCACTATGACCATGCCGACAATCCCACCTGAGATTCAAATGGCCATGAAGAAGGTGAAACACAAGATTGTTGTACTTTCGGGCAAGGGCGGTGTAGGAAAGACCACTATAGCGACAAATCTCGCAGTGTCATTCGCAGAGAGGAACCTTGCTACTGGCATCTTGGACGTTGACATATACGGGCCGAATGTTCCAAAGCTCCTAGGCCTTGAGGGACAACATCCACATACCGACGGAGAGCAAATCGAACCAGTCGTTGGCCCGCTCGGTATCAAGGTAATGAGTATGGGATTCCTACTACGTCATGAAGATGATGCCGTGGCTTGGAGAGGGCCCATTGTTGCGAAGGCAATCAGTCAGTTCTTGGGCAATGTTAGATGGGACGAGTTGGACATGCTCGTAGTAGACCTGCCTCCTGGAACCGGAGATGAGATACTCAGCATTCTTCAGCTGATTCCAGACATCACCGGAGTCGTCATTGTGACAACACCGCAAGAGGTTGCTGTTCTTGACGCAAGAAGGGCAACTCAGCTTGTCAAGAAGATGGGAACTCCCATTATGGGGATTATCGAGAATATGGCTGAGTTCACCTGCCCCAGCTGCGGGGAGTCGCACAGACTATACGGAGAGGGTGCAGCAGAAGACGCTGCAAAGGAGTACGAAGTTGACTATTTGGGAAGCTTGCCGCTTGATCCCGATATCATCAAGTTGAGCGACAGTGGAACCCCCTTCGTAACAAACCAGAAAGATTCGCTGTCGACGGCAGCATTTGAGGCGTTGGTGGAGAGGATTTCCGAGAAAGTAGGTCTGAGCTAGGTTCAGTCTTCCTCGCCCTGCTCTTCCTCCTCTTCTTCTTCCTCTTCCTCCTCTTCCTCAGTTTCTTCCTCTTCGGAGGTCATCTTCGGGGTGAGTCTGGAAAGGAGAAGATAGCCGACTACCATACTCAGGCCTGTCAGACCAAGTGTGACTACGAATGCACCCGTCTGACCAAACAAGGTCACGGCATCAAGGAGAACGTCTTGCCTTGGAACTCCGAGCAGGACAGTCTGCAACCAAGTTGGGATACTAAGAACAAGAGGCATGCAGAGAACGACTAGTAGAACAATGGACATGATAATCTCGGCTGTATAGATGAGGATTCTCCGAAAAGTGCTGTCCACAGCTTTTCTTGCACTGGACATGTTGCATTCTCCGTGCGATGGCGACCTAGGTCTGCCTTTAAAACTTGCTGGACGTCTGCCCTGCTAAATCACGAAAAATGGGATTGAGAGAGGGGGTCCGAAAAACAGGCTTGTCAGCGCGTGTTTCCGTTGACTTGCGGTTTTGAGAGGAGGGAGAGGGGGAGGAGAGGAGATGGAATCGGACCCCCAATCCACATATATGTTAGACATAACTAGTATATAAACGTATACCATATGATATATTAACTTCTAATCACTAATGTCGTTGGCGTTAAGAGGATAGACTACATCTCATGACGTTGAGAGTTTCCGTGAGAAACAACCTGATCTCTCCTGACGAGATTAATAGGAGGGCAAAAAGGGGCCGGAGAGAACGCTGGAAGGAGGAGAGAGAAGCGTATGAGAGAGAACGGCCCCAAACGCCCTTCACACCAAGACATGTCTCAAGAAGTATTTAAGCAAATCTTGTTTGAGAATAAATTTACTAGGTTTTGGCGCGGTTTTCTGGCTATTTCATTTGCATTGAATCCTAGCGCTTTGAGTCAATGGCATCAGGAATCTGGGTCAGAGAATCAAAGACCCGGTGGGCACCGGCCTTGAACAGCTCATCCTTGGAGGTCTCTCCTGTTGCGACTCCCCAAAACTCTATTCCGGCCCTAGTAGCTGCGGCCGCGTCAATGCGAGCATCACCGACGTAGACTGCTTCATCAATACCAACGCCGAGCTTCTTTACTACACTCAGAAGTCCGTCGGGATAGGGTTTGGGACTAGGTGATTCATTCCGAGTCTGGATCAGGTCGAAGAGGCCACTCATTGGTATCTTTGAGAGGATCAGGTCGACAGCGCTCCTTCCGTTATTGGTGAGAATGGCTGTCTTGAAACCACGAGCCTTCAGTTCTCGCACAACATCCAAAGACCCGTCGATGAGCTTCGCATCGGTTGCGGCCCATCCTTCATGTGTACTGAGTATACCGTCTATCTCGGCTTGCATCGACTTCCACTCATCTATGGGGATTCCTTGCGAATGGAAGTATTCCTTTGCTTTGACAGTGGTACTTGATATTCCGTCCTCAGGATCAATTAGCTCAGCAGGCATGCCTCTCGTCACGTAGAACTTCTTGGTATCATTTCGCATAGCATCAAGCGGGAGTGCCAAGACAGTAAGAGTCCCGTCCAAATCGAACACAACCGCCTTCAGCATTGTCTGATCGCCATCGGACTGGCACAATGAAGCCCTCTTAAGCTTAATCATCTGCTGAGAAGACAAGCGCTTTGATGCACTCAGCTTCATTGTCGGCTGGTCGTACGACCGCCATCTTGACTCCTTTGCAGATGCCTTCTGCTACAGCGCCTACGTGGCAATGAATGGTCAGCCTCTGCTTTTGTATCAGAGACCCAACGGACATGCATCTTCGCTCCCAGTATGTTGCCTATGACCGTCCAAGAAGCCACAGAATCCCTCAATGAGTCTCCTAGCGATTGCCTCTCTCTTACTGCTTGAGCATCCTCTTGCCCAAGACTTCGGAATATCTCGGACATGAACCCCAGACCTTCGGCTCCAAGTCGTTCTTCAATGACTCTCCTGGCCTCCGTTGAGCCGAATGACCGTGTTTCGCGATTCAGACACCTTCATCCCTGCCGGGATGATTCGCTCAGTGGCCGCTATCCTCATCAGTCCCATGCTATGACACCTTACACAGATTCCTCTTTGCCATGCATTAGGTGCGGAGTTAGCACCGCTGTATTAGTGTCCAGTCAGGGAGGGGCGTCTTCTTTGGACCAATCAGATTTAAGACCATCAATGTGACATCTTCTGCGGGACACTAGGTTGAGTTGGTCAGAGAGTATTGATACCTCAAGCATGAGGTCAATGGTCGCGGGATTTCCACAACTTCTGAAATCGTCTAGACCGAATGACAACCTAGTGCAGGAAGCAGTTCGAATGCATGAAAGGGGGATAGACGGCATACTGCTGCTAGGAATGGGCGGAAGTGCAATCGCAGGCGAGATATGCAAGGCATATCTTCATGACGAAACGACCACCCCGATTCTAAGCGTCCGCGACTACACTTTGCCCAAGTTCATCAACGAAAGCTGGGTTACAATCGCTGTCAGCTACTCAGGCAACACGGAAGAAACCCTATCCGCCTTCAGGGAAGCACTGGTACGAGGGAGCAGCACTATCGCCTTCACTGCAGGAGGCGCTTTGAAGGAGGAAGCCGGTGGCACTCCGGTTCACAATCTATCGCCAGGTTTTCAGCCCCGAGCTGCGCTGCCTATGATACTGTCAGGACTACTACCCATTCTTGAAACGCTCGCGGGTTTGGAAACCACGGATCTAGACACTGTTTCGGCCGATATTGAAGACGTTTCCTCTTTGTGGTCCGGGATGCCGACTACGCCTTCAGACCTTGCCAAGATGGCCAAGGATGCAGTTCCTCTCTTCATTGGCTGGAAACATCTCATACCTGTTGCATACCGGGCACGGTGTCAGATGAATGAAAACGCGAAGAAAATGGCGTTCAGCTCAGAATTGCCGGAAGCGAGTCACAATGAGATTGAGGGCACGGCCTCCTGCGCGAAGACTCCATTCCTGCCCATCTTCCTCCGCAGCAAAGAAGAAGACAACAGAACTCAGGCTCGGATCGAGGCGACAATTGATATCTTCTTGGCAAATGGTTGCAGCCCTGTGAATCTGGACCTAGAACTCCCGTCGCGAATACACGAGTGTCTTGGCTATACTCACTTCCTTGATTCCATGTCAGTAGAGTTGGCCGAGATTCTGGGAGTAGACTCAATACAGGTTGAGAGAATCACAGAGTTGAAGAAGAAACTGGAGAATGAGACCTGACATTCGATTCTTGTCCTCGAAACAGAAAGCGAATCCTAGCAAAGATAATAACAGTCGTGGCTCCATCTAAGACTTGGGAAAGGGTACGCCAATTTCTCCTACAGTAGAGTGAGTCGCCATTGAAATCAGATCTCTCTGAAGACCTTGAAAAGGCAAAGGACGTCCTGAAGGACCTCGTTCAGAGGGTATCAGGACTCCGAACAGCCCTGGAATCTCTTGAGAGAGATATGAAGAGAGAGGATATTGAAGATGGCGAGGTGTGCGTACAGGGGACTCCGAATGGATTCATTCTTCTCCCAACTGCGTTGACTCCAGGAGATTCCATGAGTGGTATGATAGAGGACCTGTCAGCATCTTCAACCAAGACTCCGTCACTCATCAAGGCCGCCGACCCTGGGGAGTCAATGGAATCGGCCGAACGAACAATCAGATTGCTCGAGTGGGAAATGGAGAACAGGCGAGAGCGCGTGGTGAAGCCAAGGTTCATGATTGTGCTCAGATGGGCCAACATGTTCGAACCGCTTGAACAGAGCAAAACAGGAGTGATAGGAAAGAGATACCTAACTGGGTCAGCTCAACAGCTCACTAACTTCACGAAGATGCTGAAGAAGACAGGAATCACCGTCGCGTTTGACGATGGAGAATACGGGGGCGGACTTCTTGCACACGAACTCCTCCGCGTATTTGGACAGTTTCGTGATGTACTCATAGCACAACTCACTCTGTCACGACGAGCTGCTACAGACCGCGGTGTTATGTCAAGATTGCTTGAGAAGCTCGCATCCTTCTAGGTGCTGCCAGATGAGTGCAAAGACAACTAATGAGGACGAAACTCCACTCCCCTTTGCGCACGGAATTGAAGTGGAACTCCAAGTCATCAAGAAGGATGGCTCTTGGATAAGAGGAGAGGAGATCCTTGACATCTTTGACAAGCTTGTATCAAACGCAAAGGTATACCTGGACAACAAGATTCGAGCATCGAGAGTAGATTCGGTCAAGAAGAAGTACAAGCAGTCGACTCAGACGGAAGAGGGTGAGAGAGGCTCTAGGATTGTTGCGAGCTATGAAGGTCCTGACGGGAGGACGGGGGAGTATACTCTCATCGGTCACGATCCAAATGTGACCAGCCTCACCTGGATTCTCGAAGTTGCAACACCACCCTGTATAACAATCGAAGAGCTTGCCTGGTGGACCCAGACCCTGGTTGCAATCTCATACGACGCTCTTCCGAAAGACGCCCGGGCGATACTCATCTCCACTGGCCTCAATCCAACTCAGGAGTATCTGAGGAACCTATCATTCGGTGAACATCACCATATATTGAGCCCCGGCGTTCGCGAGGAATTGAAGATTGCAGTATACAATATGGTCAGGAACTTCATCCCACATCTAATTGCTATCTCGGTCAATTCCCCGTTTGAAAACAAGAAGCCGACAGATGAGGTTTCGGTTGATGAGGATGACATCACTAGAGCTCCGAGATGCAAGAGGTCAATCAGGCTAGTGAAGAATACGACACAGCTAGGGCCGTCAAACGAGTTTGAGTTTATCCCCTACCTCAAGAGTTCTGACAAAGAGGGGTTTGCCAGACACGTAAATCGTGGAATAGCGAGAATGGTGGACTTGTACCCCTTCACCGATTACGGTACAATCGAGCTTAGAGTGATAGATACACAGCTATCTGTTCCCAGGAGAGTAGGGATAGCGTTGATACTCCAGGCCTTGGCCCTGAAAGCCAAGAGGATTGTTGAGGCTGGTGGAGAGATACCAGATCCGGGCGCGAAGGTCCTTGCCGCGAACAGGTCATCCGCAATTTCAGCTGGTCTGTGGGGACCATTTCGCCCGATGAAGGAAACGGGTTCCGAGTTCGCGCAGATATACAACCACACGATTAAGGATGATGGCACCGTTGACAAGAAACGCCGCAACCGCTTCTTGGGTGATGCTGTAGCCTCTATGTTCTACCTGATCAGAAACGAACTGGAGGAACTTGACATTGTCGATAACCCCTTCATCCAGCCGATTCTAGTGTCTGTCTTTGGAAGCGAGCTCTCACGACCAAGAACGACTGGAGCGGATCTCCAACTAGATGTTTACGCGAAATCCGGAATGAACATGGTAGCCCTCATGAAGAGTCTTGCAGATATCACACGGGAGTGCTGCACGAATTGGCTTTTTGATCCGTTGGAAGGAACTCCCCAACTGCCCACATGGCTATGCTGGTGGAAGGGTTTGGAACCGGAGATCGTTCCGATTGTGGATCGAGTCTTTGCTGGACAGGAGGCAGAGTTCGTTCTGACACTCAGAAACACGGGCCCCCGATCTCTGGACAATCTGACTGTGAACTGTACCATAGAGGACACCGACAGGAATGTGTCTGAACAGAGCATTGTGTCGATTTCTAGAATCGACCAAGGACAGATACATGTCGAGAGAATCGTGTTCCAGACCAGAAAGGACGTCACCGCTTACAACATCATCGTGGCAATTGGACTTGGTGGTAAGCAGGTAACCATAGCCAGCACGATCAACACGTATTGGATGAGAGTCGAAGTCAAACCCGGGATCACGACCCAGTTCGCAGACGGTCAGACACCTGTTCTATTCAGCGGCACCATTGAAACCAACTATCCAGAGACAAAAGTGGTCAACTGCAGTGTAGCTGTCGTTTCCCTCTCGAAGGAGTCAGTTCTTGCGGACACTGAGGAGTCACTGACAATCGAGGGTGGAGAAACCGTATTGTTCGACAACTCCAACCTCCCCATGCTTATCGTTCCTACGGCTGCCTCTCAAGGCGTCGAAAGGTGCGCACTCAGAATTGGACTTGAGGATGAACAGGGAAACGAGATGGCGAGGGCGATTTCCAAGCCCTTCTATGTTGGATTTGTTAGGAAAGAGCCGCAGCTAGTTCTTGATGCGGACTTGCGGACAGTGTACAATCCCGGGGATCTGATCATGGGTGAGGTCGAGCTCTTCTCCCAAGGGAGGGAATTCGGTGATGCCGCAGAACTAGTAGTCGAGTTCTTGGCTGATTCTGGCAGAACTCGCGAAATCTCAAAGATTGGAATCTCTGAAGTATTGGACAAGTCAGCGACGTTTACTTGGCGTGTCCCACAGCTAGATGTAGACCTAGAGAACAGGTCAGGGCTGATTAGGGCTTCAATTGTAGAGCGGAACGATAGAATCACATCGGTGGAGTCGAGCCGATTTCAAATAGACCAACTTGGTGTGATGCTGAACATAGACTCGCTACGGTCTCCGGACTCATCCCATATAGGGGGGAGAATCTCAGGGTGGCTTAGAGTCAGGAGGAACACCGAGTATGGAGACCCCGGAACACTGACCATGAGTCTGGTATTTCCCGACGGGGAGGAGCAGGTTATGGTTACCCAGTCAGTAAAACAAGGCAGGAATCTCTCTCTTGCCTATGAGTCCATCATCATTCCGAAGCCAACAAACATGAAGGACCCATCTAGTGTAACCCTGGTCGCAAAGCTTTCATACAACGGGACACTCTTGGACCAGAGATCAGCAGAGATTGCCCTTGCGCGGGGACCAGAGGCGGAGATTGCGAAGATTGCTTTTGCAGGCGTTCCCACCTTCGTTGTTCCCGACCAGGATATCAACCCCACAGTTCAGATTACTAACACAACAGGCAAGACGCTCGACTACGAGCTCACTGCAGAGCTTCAGTCAATAGGAGGACCAGAAACCCTCCTGACAAGACAAGTAAGACTGAAACCAGAAGAATCCAAGATGTTCCCAGTTCCATTCCGAGTGCCACTAGGGGCGGAGATGAGTACAGCACATCTCAGAGCAATAGTGAGGCATGCTGATCTGACTTCTGAGAAGAAGGAACGGCTCAGGGTCAAGGCAATAGAGAGTCCGTTGTTCTCTGTCGACTTCTCAATTCAGAGAGAAACGGGTGAAGATATTCCTGGCCTCGTTTCCAGACTCACGCCTGTCGAGATTACAGTCCACATAACCAGCCCAAGAGAGGGTATGAGGGACCTATCAGTCCTTGTGAGAGTAATGTCAAGAAGAGAAGTGACTAAACAGTTTCAGCTCCCCTTTCCCGACTCAAGCGCAAAAACCAATGATCTCAAAATCAGATGGATAACTCCAGCCGTCGATGTAGTCTCTGGCTACTATGTGGAGGCACTGATTCTCCAAGGAGAGAAGACTCTTCCAGATCGAGCTGTGAAACAGGACAGAAAACAGTTCACAGTCTACTAGCCAGGCCGGTGTCAGAATGCGCATTATTACATCACACCGCCGTCTAACTCTTCTAAGACTGTAGAAGTATTGTAGGAAGAAGGCGAAGTTCAGTTCGACAATTGACTGAGCAGTTTGCAAAGGTATAATAGGGTCCAGAAAGGCGAAATTTGATAATTGAATTTACTGAGCGCCAAGTGGTATATGAACGTAGAATAGATGGCGCTGTTGCGAAGAGTGGAGTCAACCTTTAGGAAAAGGATGAAGATAGCTGGAAGTGGACCGAGTGCTGGAACTGTTGACCCACCCCGTAGTTTCTGGACTACTGGTGATGACAGTCATTGGTGTACTAGCGTACAAGGCCGGATTTTTGGATATCTCCGGACTCATCAGTGCGTTCATCGTGGGTTTCACTGTCTGGTACACAGGAGGCCCCCCGGCTTTCACAATCCTCCTCTTCTTCTTTCTGTCATCTGGAGTCGCCACCAAGTTCAAGTACAAGGCCAAGGCGGAGCGGGGATTGGCCCAGGAGGGTAAAGGAAGGAGGTCCTTTAGCAATGTTCTCGCAAGTGGCCTGATTCCTATGATCTTCTCAATTGGCATATACATTTCACCCAGTTTTGGAATCGACCCATTCTGGATGTTTGGAGGTTTCATAGGCGCCGCTGCGACGACCTCTGCCGACACCCTCGCGTCGGAGATAGGTGTGTTCAGTAAGTCTAAGCCAAGATTAATCACGAACCTACGCAGAAAAGTACCCCCCGGCACAATTGGCGCGGTTTCCCTACTGGGAGAGGCAGCTGCCGTTGCTGCGGGGCTGGCAATTGGATTCATCGCTTTTCTCTTCGCCGTCCTCGCTCCAGGATCTGTACCTGTTTCCAATATGACACAACTCATCTTCATTGTACCACTTGCTGTTCTTACTGCATTCATTGGATGCAATCTAGACAGCCTCTTCGGCGCAGTTCTGCAGAACAGGTTCGTCTGCGAGATTTGCGGATGCATTACTGACAAGGAGTTTCACTGTAGCTATGAAACCACGTACATTGGAGGTTTCAAGGCCTTTTCGAACATCCATGTGAATCTCGGATCATCCTCTGTGGGAGCAACCCTGGGCATAGTGCTTGGAGCTGGACTGTTCGTATGGATTCTTGGAGGGCTCTTCTTCTGGGTGCTTGCTTCTTCCGGCAACTAGGAGAGTTTCGAGTTCTGAACTAGCACTCCCTTCTCAACTGCCTTGACCATATCGTCGCCTTTGCCAACGGCCTGTAGAAGGCCAGCCACGAACCACTGAGTCACGTCGTCGGTACTGGAATCGCATGTGAATTCGGTTGGCCTGCTTTTCGACTCTAAATAGACTCGGAATGTATCCTTGGAGTGTTGTAGCACTATAGATGCATCACTCAGGCTCTGGAGAACCTTAATCGGGCTCGGGCCAATTGCTTCACGAGCGTCCTTCCATTCTCTCGCAGAAACCACTAGGACATCTACCTGCCGAAGAACAGGCTCAAGCTCACTTAAGCCGAGTTTCCAATAGTGCGGAGAACACCTGTATACCACTGGAATGTTGTTCGCCTTAGCGTATGAGGCTATAGAAACTGCAACCTCAAGAAAAACCTCGCCGAGGTAAACAGCTTTTGCACTTAGAATCTGATCCCAAGGGACTTGAGAAGGCGAGGTTATCGAGAGCGCTGAGAGATCTCCTATTCCCACAAGCGTTCGAGCACTCTTTTCGTCTTGAATCGTGATTGTTTCGTTAGTGTGCTTACCGTCCTCAACGACAAAGTGGGATGTGTCGACCCTACGAGATGCAAGGGAAGCAATCACGTTCCAACCATCCTGGTCATTTCCCACAGCAGAAACTAGAACGACTTCTTTGCCTTCATCTGCAAGCGCGAGAGCCAGATTGAGTGTCGGACCTCCAGCATATCTGATGGGGGTATCGCATCCGACCTCACCGTCCGGGGGTGGAAGCGTTCCACACCTTATCTCTGTGAAGTAGGCCGCTGAACCAAAAAGGGCGTACTCCGGGTGTTGATATTCAACAGACCCCTTCAATATCTCCTTGGCTCTCGCTCGAGTGAAGATATCGAAGATTGATGATTCATCAAGACCAAGGTCACGGTACAATGCGACAAGGTTCGTAAGATAGTCCTCGAGTAGATACTCTGTCAAATCCCCGAGGTCCGAAGGTAAGTCCTCCGAGAAGAAACGTGCCAATCCCCATCCGTTCTTGGTCAGCTCATGGAACACAACGCGCTTTCCCCCTCTGACAGCACTACGGGCCCTGGCCAATCCAAAGTCGTTCAGCGTCTTCAGGAATGCCAGTATGCTCTTGTTGGAATGGCTAAGCTGCCTGACAAGATCTCGCTGGAACACTCGTCCGTTCTCATCAAAACGGCCTAGCACACTGGGTGCAATCCTGGAGGCCAGTACTGACCTGATAAAGCTCAATCTTCTTTCAAGATTCTCAGGGAGGAATAGCACGTATGGCCAAAGTTGCTCTTCTTCACTCAAATCAGAACATTCTCCAACATCTTCAAATAGCGGCTTTGTACGCAGATGTGGTGTACATAACTGCCTATGTAGTTTACTGAAGTACACTAAGTGCATGGAGGAAGACTATATGCCTGAGTTCATCAGATCGAATGCATATCCCTGGGCCCTGACAGGAATCTTTGCCGCCGTCCA
>LRSK01000232.1 GCA_001563325.1 Candidatus Thorarchaeota archaeon SMTZ1-83 | reverse complement strand
TGAACTCATTCATTCGAACTCGTTATGATATGGGAACGCTGAGAGCTCGATGGAACTTGGGCACACCCGAGAGTCTCTGTGATTTGATGCATGCGCTACTTGATGAGATAGCAAAGCACGTTTCATTTACTACTGTGCCAAAGATGGAAGATTCAGAATCAAAAGAATAGCTTCCCATGTGAAAGATTTCTCTAGCCGCGTCTAGCAGTGATGAAATCTAGGAATTTGAACGTGGACCCGGCTGTTCTAGCTAAACCCAGCCACGACAACCACAACAACTACCACAACAACATCAACAACGACTCAGACGGATGGTCTTCCATCGGACCCATTACCCTTGGTTGCTGCCGTAGGTGGAACTGTAGCCATGGTCACTCTAATTGTGATTCTGGTGAAGAAACGATAGGCAATTCAAGCAAATCGAATTAAAGGGCAAGTTGCCCTGTCTGCCCTGTTTCTTTCAACCACTAACAATATGAAATACGAGTGGCTATTGCCAGAGAGTGTCTGGTGACTCAGCATGAAGAACAGCGAGATAGCAGAGCGATTCTCAGAGCTCTCAACTCCTCTCGCAGCGGATGCGTGTATTCGGGTAGGGGTGTCGTTCAGTGTTGCCCCCTTTGGGATTCAATCAGTCCTATCAGACAGTCGCGTCGGTGGGAGAGCCTTTCCAGTGCGTCATTTTGGTAGTGTTGATGTATTCTTAGAGGCGTTGAATGAGGCAGAGGAGGGAGACGTTCTCGTGGTGGACAACAATGGAAGGCTCAACGAAGGCTGCATCGGTGATCTTATTGTCATTGAGGCTAGCGCATGCAATCTTGGTGGGGTCGTCATATGGGGGGCACATAGGGACTCTACAGAGCTTGCAAAGCTTGGTTTACCAGTGTTCAGCTACGGCTCATGGCCCGTTGGTCCTCTAAGGCTGGACGAACGCAGTACTGACGCTTTCAAGTCCGCACGTTTTGGGGAATACACTGTGACGCGAAACGACGTGGTGTTTGGTGACCTCGACGGAGTTCTTTTTGTCCCGTATGAGAGTGTCAACGATGTCCTACAGATGGCTGAGTTGCTCTGGGAAACGGAGCGAACTCAAGCAGACGCGGTCAGAAGTGGAAGGACGCTGAGGGAGCAGCTACGATTCGATGAGTATCTAGCTCGGAGGAAACTCGATCCCGATTATGACTTCCGAAAGCATCTCCGTGCAATAGGCGGCGCTATCGAGGAATAGCGGCTTGTGTACTGTGAACGACTCAAGTCGCTTCAGGTTCACCAAAATCCCCCTAGGCTCGGGTTCCACCACAATCTCTATAAACTCAAGACGAAGAAGACCCGCTGCGTGGGCCAGTGGCTAAGCCAGGTATAGCGACAGGCTCTTAACTTGTTGGTCGAGGGTTCAAATCCCTCCTGGCCCGCCATCTCATTCTATCGAAACAACTAGAATCAATGGGCGCGTCCCTCAGAGTCTGGAAGCCAATTACTACAGTCTTGTTTCAGCGAGTCAATCTCACTCAGGTTTTTTCTGGAGG
Source organism: Candidatus Thorarchaeota archaeon SMTZ1-83 (assembly GCA_001563325.1). The sequence continues at coordinate 31,028 of LRSK01000232.1, read as the reverse complement.
GGAAAGATTGTCCCAAAACTCCTTGGGAGGATGTCTTAGGTCCCAATCCACTCGCGTATCATGAAGAACTCGAGAGCAATATGGATCTCCTTGAGCAATAGTATGCTCCATGGTCAGGACTATACTCTCGTGGTGGTTCCTTGCCTTTTCGTAGTCACCATAACAACAAACGTAGTACTTCAGTTCGGAGTCCTCCAAATCCTCTAGGGCCTCCACCCAGAGGCAGTTATCGTTCCTGTAGGCGAATTTTCCATCCGCTATCAACGCACTAACCACCACCCAATCAGATGGGACCTTCCCTGGATTCGTTATCTCTTCAAACAAGATTTCCAGACTGTCATACCTAGCTCTTTCTGGATCTCTGGTGTCGAGTAGATAGTGCGTTATGAAGCGCTTGTATAGTGAGATTGCCCTTTGTCTGCCAAGAGTTTCTACTAGAACTTGAAGGTCATAGTATGCAGGAAGAAGGAACAATCTCAGAAGATCACGGATGGCTACCTTGACTCTGCCTTTTTCCCAAAGCGCTTCTTCTGAGATTCCCAGAGTACGCAAGAAGAGATTCAGGAAGCTCTTGGCGAGATTGACATTTGCTTCCAGATGGGGCAAATCACAGAGGACTTCTGCATAGTTGATAGTACCATTTGTCAACTGCTCTTCTTCTACCAGGTCTTGAAACTTGCCTGTCAGACTGCTGACGTAATCTGTGAAGACTTCTGGTTCTCTGTCTTCTATGAAACCCAACAAGTAGTTCAATCGTCCTAGAGAGCGCGTAGCTCTCTCAAGTGGGTCAATCTCTTCAAGAACGTCAAGTGCGTTCGGGTTCGACTGTCCGGTTCTCACAACTCTCATAGCGCAGTGTCACCACTCAAACACGATGAACACTGGTAGCAGAATCCTAGGATATATAGTGATATCAGTGAGCGCAAGCATGCTTCGTTGATTTGACTTTGAGAAACCCCAAATCCCACCTGGCCGACCACTTGATTTTGAACAACTAAGTTCCAAAGAGTTTAAGCAGATTTACGGAAGAAGGCTACTCGTGCAGCGTAGGGGAGAAGACTATATGAAGTCAATATCTGGAATCGTAACAGTTCTTCTGATCACAGTCCTTCTCTTCTCGGTTTTTGCAGTATCACCAAGGAAAGAAGATACGGCTGTGGCATATGCACTCAAGGACAACTCTCATCGAAGTGACTCTGTCATCATCGATATCAGAAACAATAGTGCCTTCATAGACTATGGTTGGTCAGGAACTGGTACCGAAATGGACCCATTTGTCCTCGCGAATCATGCAATAGGGAATCTCGGAGACCATGGCTTTCTCCAGATTCGAGACACAGACTCTTATTTTGTGATAAGGAACTGTCAGTTGCTACTAATGCACATTTTCTTTTCGTCATTATCAAATGGGAAGATTCTGGATTGCACTTCTATCAACAGCACAATCACTATCTTTGACTCAGTGGATTGCGTTCTCGTTGGGAATGAATTCTCATTCTCTAGCAATGGTGAAGAATCTGTCTGGATGCACAACACATCAGGCTGTGAAATCAGAGGGAACAAGTTCCAGAATGGTTTCGATGGAATAACTCTCCACGAGTCAAATGACACAATCATCTCCAGTAATACATTCACAGGTCTTCTGCATGGGGCCATTTCTGGAGACTATGTTAGTACTACCTTGACAAACAATATCTTCAGCAAAACCGGACTAAGAATGGAGTTCTTCGACCCACGAATAGCAGATAGCCCACCCACTATCCAGAACAATACTGTAAATGGTAAGGGTCTCGGCTTCTTCTACAGTCTTGTAGAAGCAGAGATTGATGCGGGACAGTACGGGCAAATCATCCTTGGCAATTGTACTGAAACGACTGTTATTGGAGGCACACTCATCGATTGTTCCACAGGCGTACAGACTATCTCATGCACGAATTGCACAGTAGTTGGCACCACAGTGACTGACTGTTCCTGGCAAGGCTTTGCGATAGAAAGGTCAATGAAGACCAAGATCATTGACTGCCATGTGAGCAACTGTCGTGAGGAAGGCATCTTCCTTTCAAAGTGCCCATTATACACCATCGAAAACTGCACCATAGAGGACAATCTTGACGGTATTCTACCTCATATCTACTCCAATAATGGAACAGTGGCCAATTGCACAATTAGGAGAAACAAAGGCGTCGGGATATATCTATCAAACAACTCCACAGCAATTGGGAACACAATCACGGAGAATGATATTGGAATCTTCATCTATGGCGGACATTGTCTTGTAGTAGACAATGTAGTGACCTACAATGGATATGGCATCTACATAGGTGAAGCTTACACCGGATATGGTGAGAGTTCTCGGTATAATCGAATATACGGGAATGATATCGGCTGGAACTATATAGCCAATGCTCACGATGGAGGTTGGAGTTCTAACGAATGGGATGATGGAGTCAGTCTTGGGAATAGCTGGAGCGACTATTACGGGATTGGCAACTACGAAATATCCAGGGGCACCGTAGACCATTTTCCAAGACTGCTTCCAGAGGGAGGAATTCCACTTTTCTTCATTCACGTAGGTGTAGGTATCTCCTCATGCATCATTTTGGGTGTAATGATTGCTGTCTTATTGAAACGACGAGTCAAGAGTATTGAATGAAACCAGAACCTCTCCTAGCCCGCCATCTCAAGTCCTCCCGAATCAGGATAGAATGAGTTCCGACAAAGCCTTGAAAGGAAAATGACTCCGGACAACACTCCGGTATCCAAGAATGCCTAACTTGCGAAGAACGGCAGAGTATCAGAAACCCACTTCTCATGAGCGGAGTCAACGTCCCTGGATGACAACACATAGTCAAGGTACCTTAACTGGCTCTCAACACATCCTGATATCAGATCATCAGATAGATTGTGTATCCCCCAGCTCCGAGCCATGTTCCCCAACACCTCGAGAGGGCTCCGCCAATAGTCATGAAGGTGAATGACCTTTACCTTGTGCCCTATCTTCTCTATGCTCTGCTTGAAGGACTTTATTTCTCCACCATAAAGGATGGCATTCCAAGGATGTGCTCCGATGCGAATGCTGATGTTCTCCATAATACGAGCAAGTCTCTTGGCACTGAGTTCGAGTTGTTCTTCCAGCAACTGCCTCCAAGCATCAGTCTTGACCTTACTCCGAACGCGTTCACATGTTTCCAGAAGCAAAGACTTCTCTGAAAGATTGCAGGCATCTATGTGACATTGAAGGTCTTGATAGCAGTAGACCTCAAGACCTGGAACGTCATTCTTGAGATCGGGTAGAGCTTCGAGAAGAGAGTCCATTCTATATCTCAGTGCGTTGATGTATGGCTCTTGTATACCGGTCAGATAGCCATAACTTTGCCAGAATTCCTCTTTGGAGATTCTTCTCTCCGAATACTCATTAACGAAACTTGTCAGGTCCTCTGGCAAGTCCAAGAAGAGAGTCTGATAGCGACCCTTAGTCAGCCATTCAACTGCCCTCTCTGTCGTCTTTCTGAGTTTGGTGCCTACTAGAGTCAACAGCTTTGACAAAGTCATTACTTCCAAGACAGCTCTGAGTCATTCGAACCAACCATGCTTCCCTTTGAGAGGAACGTATAGGACCTGTATTATGAATTTCCTCGTCAGAGTCCCATCAACACTCTTCTCTACCAAGATCAAGTCTTGAGTACTCTCTGGAGCCCCGACAGGTGTTATCAATCTACCCTGCTGTTTCAGTTGCTGAATCAAGGGGCTAGGAACTTCCGGGCATGAGGCGGTGATACAGATTTTGTCATATGGTGCCTCTGGCGCATGACCCAAAGAACCATCACCATGGATAAGATCCACATCATAGCCTAGTTTCTTCATATTCTGCTCGGCGAAACTCAGTGTGTCCTCATCAATCTCGATTGTGACTACTTTTCCACTCGATCCTACAATTTCCTTGGCTAGGGCGGCGCCATAGCCGGAACCAGTGCCCACCTCTAGGAGTTTCTCACCCTCTTTTAGTCCCAGGGCCTCATAGAAAAGTGGATAGCTGTGGGGGCACGAAATGGTGGCCTCACGTCCAGGAAGAGGAAACGGAACCTCAAGATACGCGTAGTCCCTATAATGCTCAGGAATGAACTCCTCCCTTGGAACCTTGAGCATCGCCTTGATGATGCTCTCAGATCTCAAGAACCTCTCCTGAATCAGCCACTTGACTTTCTTCTCTCTTTCTTCTAGGAGTTCATTGCTTGTCTTTTCTGGCGTCTTAGGAGGAGGAATAGTCCAGCCAACCATCTCAATAGGATATTCACCTGAACTTGAAATAAACACAATAGTTGACTCTCAGCTATGGGCCCAAGAATCCCTCCTTACCCACCATTCTAACTTCATATTCTGCCAAGTCTTGAGATTACCTCTTTGGCCTCAACCATTATTCTATCCAACAATTCCTTTACAGTGGGAATGTCCTTAACCAAGCCTACACCCTGACCACAGGATACGACCCCGATGTCGATATCCCCTTCCTTGTACATCTTCTCTGCTTTATCTCCAGAGGCTGCATCAATGAGTTTGAAAAGGGGCGCTCCTTGAGCCTCTAGCTCAAGAACATGTTGTGCCGCTTTGTTGTTCCACAGTCTGTGAGTGTTTCCAACTGAACGCAAAGCTAGGCAGGTGTCAGTTTCCGCCGCTTCAATCAGAGCCTGCTTTAGATTGTCATGAATGGGACATTCCTTTGTGGCCATCAGCCTAGTGCCCATAATCACTCCTTCAGCACCTAATGTCAAGACCGCGGCAACGCCTCTGCCATCTGATATTCCACCTCCGGCAATTACAGGAACATCTAGAGCATCAACTACGGATGGCGTCATTACCATCGTTCCTATGTCTAGGATTCCAGTAGCTCCACCATTCTCGTATCCAACAACCGTCACTATATCAGCACCCAGGGATGCACCCTTTATCGCATATCTTACTCCAGCGCATTTGTGAATCCAGATTGCGCCCCCATCTCTGAACTTGGGAACCAAATCCTCTGGAGCCTTGTGACCACTCGTTTCAATGATCTTCACACCCTCAGCTAATGTAGCATCCACATAGTCTTCCAGCTTGTCTTGAGGCATCAAAGCGGGGAACAGATTGATGTTTACTGCAAATGGCTGATTAGTAAGGGATTGCGTCTTCTTGATTGCATCACGTAGTTCATCGGGAGACTTGTAGTTTGCACTGGCTAATACTGCACAGGCACCAGCATTACTAGCAGCCGCGACAAACTCGGGATTAGAGATTCTAGCCATGGTCCCTGCTATAATCGGATACTTGCATCCCAACATTTCTGTTACTTTGGTCTTCATAATTCGGCTCACTCCCACTTCTCTTGGCCATTGACCAGAATCCTACAGATAAATCTCATCATGAAACAGAAAACTCGTTACGAAGCCCTACTGTCATGAAGTGGCAAGAATCCCTCCCAGCCCGCCATCAGTACTCTTGCTAGACCAAGAGCCTTTTGAAGTTCCTAAATTCTAGATGCCACACGTTCATGGAACAAGGAGGACATGTGAATATCTTGTCCAAATGGAAACCGCACTTGGAATAATGTGAAACCTCTCTCCTGCAAGTATCTGCATTTCTCTATTATTGACTCTGGTGTTCCAATCCAAGATCCGGGCATTTGTGAGTGTCTTTCCTTCAATCTCTTAGAGGTGGTTCCTTGCTGCATAGCAAGGTTCTCAATGAATAGCTCAAGGTCTTGTTCTTCTTCGAAGACTGCACAATATACAAAGAAGGTCTTCTCAATTGAGTCATAGTCCCTCCCAGCTTTCTCGCAATGAAGTCGTAAAGCATCTAGCAAATCAACAAGCTCGAATCCAACTTGAAATGTAATATTACACATGTCTGCATATTTGGCCACAATCCTGAGGGTGTGTTTTTTGCCATGCCCTCCTACAAGAATCGGTGGATGGGGTTTCTGTATTGGTTTTGGTGAGCAAAACGCGTTCCTGATCCTATAGTGATGTCCTTCAAAGGATGCGGCATCTTCTGTCCACATTAGACGGATTATCTGAACTGCCTCCTCAAGCTGCTCCAACCGTACTCTAGCTGTGGGGAAGTCATACCCATAAGCATCATATTCGATTTCCTTCCACCCTGCTCCTATTCCGAATACTAATCTCCCATTGGATATCACATCGGCCGTCGCTGCCATTTTGGCCATCAGCGATGGATGTCGAAATGAATTCGCAGACACCAGCGTGCCAAGCCGAATCCTCGAGGTCTGAGATGCAAGTGCCCCAACTAACATCCAGGCCTCCATGCAATCTCTTTCTGCTGAGTTTTCATCAAGAAACAGATGGTCCCCAATTGTCAGGAGATTGTAGCCTTTACGTTCAACATGAGCAACAATCTCTTGCACCTCTTCATAGCTGTATCCAAATTGTGGAGCAATATGAACTCCAAAACCAGGCTGCATAGCAGTTCAAAGAACCGTACACGAATGAGATTAAGAATAGTCTGCACAACGCAACGTTCCGGGATGTCCGTTTGCTATACAGACTGCCATCCAGGTGGATGCGTTCTCTGTTCAAATCCCACTTGGCCCGCCATTCAGTTCTGTTGAGCCTTCTGTGACAACTGTGATGCCGACAAATGTCGGTAGAAAGGTTATGCCGTTTCCGGAGTCTTGATGATCGTGATAGAAATGGCATGCACTACAAAGCAACAAACAATACAGCCAATGGATGCACTTGAGCCCATCAGGTGCGAGGAAACAAGCATCTCAGAGCGCACCAAAATCATAGACAATGAATCAAGAGCGCTTAGGAAGCATCTGGCACAGGAAGAGGCTCTCCGCCAATTCGAGCATCGGAAATCGCTTGCGCTTGCAGAAGCTCATAGGATGTCGTTCAACCGGTAGACCATGACTTGGGACAAATCCTGGGAGTGGCGAACGGTTGAACCCCATCCATACGCCAAGTCTTCGGGTGTCTGGAAAAGACGAACTAGGCGGCCTCGCCTATAAGGCGCATCTCATCTTTCCTTTCTTGGGGAATCCGCCGGAAGAGCTGAATGTGTGGAATCAGTGCAGTAATAATCTTGTTCTCTGCCTTCTTCAAATGCTCCAAGAAGGTCGTTCTCGATACCTTCTCCTTAGATGCAATCGTCTGAAGATCAGACCCTCTCGGGAACCTGAAGTAGCCCTGTGCATAGGCAGTCAGGAGTGCATGCATTTGCTTCTCAGTCAGTCCTGAGAATAGTGCGTCTGTGGTGAGCGTCAGAGAACTTGCGATGTACCCATCAAATGGCTTCTTTCTAATTATCTCCACCTCGAAGCCATCCTTTCTCAGTTTCGTCAGAAGTTTCTTGACATTCTCATGTCTGAAGGAGATGAGTCTGAGGTGCTCCCAACCGTTTTCATATGCAATAGGCGGTATCAGCAGAAGACCAGGGTCGCCAAGATAGTTTTGCACGGTGCCTGGCCCTCCACACGAACACATCTGGGTGATGACATGGGTGTTAGCACCGTTGTGTATTTCGTCCACTATTTCAACTGCCTTTGACATATCATTACGTATCTGGTCGTAGTCTTCTTGCTTCTGCATGATTAGCTCCATTATGTCGTGTTTGTCGTTGCACCATTGGTAGATCTTGACTGAAGGATTATCTTTCGTGATTTCGCTGAGGGGATTATCATATCTTGCTCTAAAGACGACTTCGAAGAGTGGCATACTCAGTTCAAGTGTGCTGGGCATATATGAACTCTACCGACATATGTCGGTACTACTCTCTCACTGCTTCCAATGCCATCTCTATCAGACTGCCCAGACCTCCTCTCGCTCACCAATCTCTGTCAATCTTCGATTCCCTAGTCACTTCTGCGCTTGAAATCCTAGCTGACAGTGCAAGTATCACTTGCCTTGATAACACCCTAGCGGAGCCAAGAATTCAGGATAGAAGGGCTGCAGGAATCTTCGCATCTCATAGCACACATGGCACTCATTCAGGTACTTCTCAATCTGAGCCAAGCCATGGTGTCTTGCTAGCTCAATCAGAGACGCTGGCCCACTCTCCTCTATGCGTGATATGATTGGGTGATTACGATAGTCGTATTCGGTGACAATGTCTGTCAATGTGGACTCAGTGGCATTACCAATGCACAGGCCTGGGCATAGTGTGACATTGCCTTCAGAATCAATCTCTATCGTAGCTGGATTCTGCAGCCCGCCCGGAATCCAGAAAGGCGGAACGCATCTACCTGATGGCAGTACCTCCTTCAGTTCCACCTGTTCTGTCAGAAAATCGACTGCTCGTCCCTCAAGATCCACGACATATGGTGAGAACTCCACATCATCTATATCTCCCAAGTAATCGATGGCCTTTCGGGTAGCATTGTTATGCGGATTCTCAGTTTCTATCCCACCAATGAAGTAGCTGTCCACCCACACGTTGTCGAACCCCATGGAACTTGCAGAGATTACTCCGTTGCGTACCTTCTCCAAAGAGATGAACTCCTGATGAAATGCATCAAGACTGAATGTAATCTGAGTGAGCCCCTCTTTCTTGAGTAAGCCGAGTTTCTTGTCTGCTTCATCAGTGTCCTTTGCCCAGAACCCGTTAGTGATGACTCCGATTTGAGCTAACTCCAGGATGCGTGCGTATGCGACCACCTCTCTAAGGAGTCGGAAGTTGATGAACGGTTCGCCTCCATGAACGGTGAGCGTTTCCAGATAACCTAGGTCTGCAAGTTCTTGCAGCCATTGCTTGGCTCGCTCAGAATCCATCATCTCTGTACGTGTCGGTCCGCCACGATAGGCACAGTGTCTGCATTCTGAGGTACACTTGAAAGTCAGCAACAGATCGACATTTCTAATCCTCGTCAACTCAACAGTCCTATGACGTTGTACATCCGTGACGATTTATCCTTTCAGTTTCAGTTCAAACACTATCCAGTCACCGACCCTTCTGTTTTGAATGCGTCCTGACTGATCTAATACCAACCAATGTCGTTGATGTGGCCCTGTCTTTTTTCTCCCTTACACTACAAGCCCTGAATTGCTGACTGGATTACCAGAACATCTGCAGTCTTGTCAATAGAGCCATTTGAGTCAACTATGATTTTCTGAATACATAGATGGCCCAGTTCAACGTGTCCCGGCCCCAACGCAAGTAGATTTCCCTCGTCTTCATAGATCTCTCAAGAAGCTCTTGGTTATCTGGGTCATCAGGGTGAGATTGAATGTAATCATTGACTGCCCACCACTGAAGAGTCTCATAATGATCCCAATCATCTTGGCTCGAAACAATCGTATAGAGGCTGGTCAGACCCTCTTCCTCTCCCAACAGTACGTTCTCTTCATGCGACCTATAATCATCCTCAGTCATTTGAGTGGCCTCAAGGTACTCATTATCCGGCTCCTTTAACCAAAACGGCTCACCTACAACAACGAAGCCACCGGGCTTGGTCATTCCTTTGAGAGCTTTGAGCGTACCACGATGGTCTTTGAAGACCCAGCTAGCTCCCAAGCACATCGACAAGTCAAATGCCTCTGGAACATCTGGTTCGTACTTCGCACCATCCATTTCTAAGAATACTAAATCCGCCTCAGGCACTCTCTCACGGTGTTTCTCCTTACAGTCAATGATGCAAAAGGGCGAGATGTCAACACCGACTCCAGATGCGGAGTAGATCTCGGCTAGTCTCACTAGGTATTCACCTTTCCCACACGCAATGTCAAGTACACGAGCACCTTGTGGGAGCCTGAGAAGGCTACAGAAACGCTCCAACTTCTCTTGGCTCATTGGGTTACATAACAGATGTCGCTTGTGTGTAATGTCGAAGTACTTCCACCTGTCCATTTACAGTCACTAAACTAATGGTGTTTCCATCAGTCAGATAAGTCCTGTTTCTGAGCCAAACGACACTTGGAACAAAGTCCGTAGACCTCTAGACTCTGTCCCGTCACTTGAAACTCAGTACTGTCCTCGATGGCAGTCGCGAGTGTGACCAGCCCCTCGAAGTGGAAGTCCTCAACATTACCACAATTGTTACAGACCAAGTTGACGTGACTGTCAACTACAGGATCGTAGCGGGTGGAACCATCTCTGAATGCCATCTCCCTAGTGAGTCCCAAATCAGTGAACAGTCTGAGCGCCTTGTAGACAGTTGCTAGGCTTATAGTGGGGTCTCTGTCCGTTGCGGACTTGTGAATCTCGGCGACTGTCGGATGGTTGCCCGCGCTCCACACAGCATCGTATATTGCAAGTCTTTGCGGTGTCGCCCTATAGCCTCTTTTTCTGAGAACCTCAACTATTTCGGCCATCGAGTTCATCTCTTGGTGCCTAACAGGTTTCAGATTGTAATAAACGTTATCATTTACATTTTTATACTTATAGAACACAAAACTTAAGTAATAATCATTATCCACTAGACCATTCATTCCGAGGAGTCTAACCAAATGGAAGTAAAAGAAGAGAGAAGAATGCTCCTGATCGGAGAGGAAGCACCAGACTTTGAGGCTGTGACAACAGACGGCGCAATCAAATTCAGCGAATGGGCTAAGGACAGCTGGGTCATTCTATTCAGCCATCCCGCCGACTTCACGCCGGTCTGCACCACTGAGTTTATCGGTTTCACAGAGATATACCCGGAACTAGAGAAGCGCGGCGTAAAGCTGATGGGCCTTAGCATTGACAGCATCTATTCCCACATCTCTTGGATAAGCACGATAAAAGAGAAGTTCGGAGTGGAGATCCCCTTCCCTATAATCGAGGACTTGAGCATGAGCGTTGCTGAGAAGTACGGCATGATTCACCCCGCTCAGAGCGGCACTGCCGCAGTAAGAGCCGTATTCTTCATCGATCCAGAGTTCAAGCTTAGAGCACTAATCTACTATCCCCTGAGCAATGGACGCAATATGGCCGAGATTCTACGTGTCATTGATGCGTTTCAGACCTCTGACAAGCACAAGGTCGCCACTCCAGCCAACTGGAATCCTGGTGACAAAGTGATAGTCCCACCTCCAAAGACCAAGGCAGACGCAGAGAAGCGCCTCAAGGAAGGCTATGACTGCACTGATTGGTGGTTCTGTAAGAAGGAACTATAGATTACCTTTGCGGGGTTTCGATGCCCCGCGTTCCCTTTCTTCTACGACAGATTCTGTGTCGTTTCCTTTGAAATGCTATGGGCCCTTCGAAGAGGCTCCGGATATCCGTCAATCGATGCCTGCTCCACGACCGTCACTGCAGTATCTAGGCCGATTCTGTGTCCTATGGAAACATAGACCGGTTTCTTTCTCTTACTCAACCATAGAGCCATTCCGATACAATTGTAATCATCAAGAATCCTAGCCGCATTTCCCTGTCGCGGCTGCATCTCACCTAGGAGCAGTTTCTTCGCTACACCTATCGTCTGCAGGTCCAGATGGACACCTAGTTGTGACGCCAAACCGAGGCGTCTGGGATGCAGAATACCATTGCCATCGACAAGTACTGGTCCTGTTTCATCCAAGTCCCTGAGGAGCTCGACCAGTACAGGACCCTCACGGAGAAAGAAGTAGCCTGGAATATACGGAGTGGTACACTCAACCGTTCTCTGTTCAGTCTGGATAGTTTCTCTGCTCTCCAGATCCATTACGACTGCACAACCTACTGCAACATTTCCTGTATAGGACACGTCGACCCCGGTCACAATAGAGCTGCTAAACGGTGGGATGTCTTCCGTGATCACTCGTTCTGCGAGTCGCATCTGTTCGACTCTCAACTGAGCTACCAGCTCATTCACTGTAGTCATCCCAGGATGCTCCACTTCTCATCAGACTGTTTCTCGACACACTTTTAGGTATGCCAGTTGAGCTTCCATGACACTGTTCATCTGGGAGGAAATGAATTATGGTATTCAATCCTTTACCTGGTTTAGAGTGGGCTTGGGATATTGTCGCATTCATTATCTCGTTCATCTTGATTCTAATGCTAGTCCAGATCAATGCTGCAATCGAGAAGAGTGGCAAGCTATCGACGGTAGTGACAAGGAAGGTTATCCACACCTTCGCAGCCCCTGTATGGGCGGTGTCATGGTTGCTCTTCTCAGGAGGAGTGTTCAGTCGTTGGCTAGCGATGGTTGTTCCTCTTCTCTTCGTAATCCAGTTTATCGCAATCGGAACTGGGAAGATGCAGAATGAGAACTTCGTGCGATCCATGTCTAGAAGTGGGGATCCTAGAGAGCTTCTTGGAGGTACATTATACTATGCCTTCATGATGGTTGTTATCGGGATTCTCTGGTTCTATGTCCCACCTGACGGCAACTTGGCTAACGCCACTCCGCTAGCAATGGTTGTCTTTGGATGTCTAGCTGGTGGTGACGGGTTCGCTGATGTCATAGGACGCAAGTATGGTGGTGACAGGAAGTTCGGGATTGGCGGCGCTGAGAAGACACTTGCAGGCGTTGTTGGAATGTTCATCGGATCATTCCTGTTCAGCTTTGTCCTAGTGTTCCTATTCTCCATTGAGGTGGCAGCCTTTAGTGTAGTAGACCTGATTCTACCAATCGTAGTTGTGAGTCTTGTTGCCACGATTGTGGAGGCAATAACACCAAAGGGCCTTGATAATCTGACCATCTCCATTGCAGCGATTGTGATGGTGCTACTGCTACCTTATCTCGGACTCTTCTGGCCGTTTCCGATGTTCAGCCTGTTCTAGATGTCGTGGTGTGCTGAATGGCCCAAGACCTGACAGTCATCAAGCTTGGCGGTTCACTACTGACTGACAAGACTAGACCTTACACCTACAGGAAAGGCGTTCTGAAGTCGGTTGCCCGAGAGATTGGAGAGTGCCTTGATGAGGGTCTAATCCAGTCCTTGGTCTTGATGCATGGTGTTGGTTCTTTTGGCCATCCACCAGTCCTTGAGCACAATCTACACAAGGGCTTCTTGGGACCTGAACAGCTCCTGCCTCTGTCAAGAACGCAGGAGAGTGTAGCTGAGCTCCGTCACATCATTGTGAAAGAACTCCAGAACGCTGGAATCCCTGTGTGCCTGATGTATCCATCGTCAATGGTGACCTCTGAGAAGATGAGGATGACCAACTACTTCCTGGAGCCATTGAAGGGCTTCACTTCAGTCGGGATGGTCCCTCTATTGGGAGGCGATATCCTAATTGACTCGGTTATGGGCTGGAGTGTTGGCAGTGGAGATCAGTTGGCCGTCATCATCTGCAAAGAGCTGGATGCCAAGCGTCTGATTCTCGCGTCCGATGTCTCTGGAATCTATGAGGACGACCCAAAGCTGAAGCCGGATGCTGCACCAATTGACGTCGTGAATCTGAGCAATCTCGAAGCGACTCTAGAGCGAATGGGCAAGTCGGGAATGGAGGACGCAAGTGGGGCAATGAAGGGCAAACTCCAGTCATTGATTCCTGCTAAGCCTCTGATTGAGAAGGGGCTGGAAGTCGGGCTTCTCTCAATGATGGAATATGGCAACCTAAAGTCGTTCCTAAGGGAGGAGCCGGTCCAAGCCACACGTGTTGTTGTGAAATAGAGGAACTTCTGGGACTCTAAGTCCCAGAACCTCTCTTTTTCTCAATCTGACTTCGATATATGTCGAGTAGCTTCTTGGTGTGCTCTTTCAAGTCATAGTGCTTCTCCACGGTCTTCCTAGCATTGTTCCCAAGTTCCGATTGTAATTCCTCGTCTGACAGAAGGTTCCTAACGGCTTCAACTAGCGGGCTAACTTCACCCGGAGGGATAGCCAGGCCATCGTGACCGTGAGTGACAATCTCTCCTGGACCGTACACATTCGTGGTCACAACTGGGACCCCACATGCCATGGCCTCTATGATTGAAAGGCCAAAGGGCTCTCTCCTTGAAGGGTAGAGGAAGACTCTGCTCCTATTGATCAGGTCTGGTACTTTCTCGGTTTCCACCACTCCAAGATAGTCGACCATCTCCAACACACCCTTCTCTTCAAGATCCTGGAGCAGCCTGTCCTTGTAGGATCCATCTCCCGTCATCAGCATCCTGAGGCCTGGAAGATGCTGCTTGAGTTGAAGAAGCATCTCGGGAAACAGGTCGACTGCTTTCATGGTTTCAAGTCTGCCAAGGAATGCAACATCCCACTGCTTGTGGATACCAGATTTGGGACTGAATACTGAGAGATTCACTGCATTCTGAAGCGTAGTCACCCTGTCCGTTAGATTCTCGGGAGACAAATGCTCTCGAAGGGCCTCTGCGACATTCTCGCTAACTGCAAGAACCAAGTCAAATGGCATATGCGAAGCAAATTGTGCATAGTCAGTTGTCTTGGTCCCATTTGGTAGTATTAGTGGCTTGGGTAGGCCATGAATGGACACCACCATTGGTATGTCTGTCGTTTCCCCAGCCTGTTGTAGAGTTTCCAAAACGCGGTTGAACACCACGTAGCTGCTGTGCGCGTGTATCACTTCCGGCTTGACATCAAGAAGCAGTCTGGCAAGTTGCTCTACCAGCAACGATACATTCTGCTCCAAGTCATCTGGTGTGAACAGTTGCTCCGCAGCTACAGACCTTTCATCCTCAGACAGTGCGTAGAACTCCCACTTGCGTGCCTCCAACAGATTTCCGGGGAGATGAAAAAGTGTGTAGTGAGAACGAACAATCCTGTCTGAGAAATCACGTGCCGGTGCCTGAGTCACTACGTACGACTCATGACCTTCTGAAACGAGTTCCGCGGATAGGTAATGCAGTATCGCTTCGTACCCACCTAGACCGGCAGGGTTAAGGCTATCACAAAGGTGGAGAATCCTCATACTCAGTCCTAGCCAGACTAGATCAAGGATGTCTAATCTATCTATCGAGGAACACGCCAGTGAATCGACGAGATGTGAAACAACCTGCACTGATTAGTCTCCCAGACCGCGTCCGCGACCGTGACGTGTTTCACGACAAGGATGGAAGAGTCTATGTCACCCTCGGATACATCCAACCAGCGAGTCGAATTCTCTCTTTCTTCAAGTATGCGCCTCATCCTGATGGTAAGTGGGTCTCAGGAGAACGGCGGTACGAACGTATCTTCTGGGGCGGAGGGGCCTCAGCATCTGAAGGCATGACAAAGGCTCCTGACGACTACCTAGTATTCGATGATCATTTCGGTGTTGAGCTTCTTGAAGTGCCCAGAGATGATGTTGACAAATACTTCAGTCCTGAAATCAGACTAAGGGAGATTCTTGAAGAGGGGGCCAAAGACCCATTGGAGAATAGCGTGGGTGAGATGGCTGAGACTCTACACGACACACTGGGAATCCCACTTGAACGACTGGGTGTCACAGGCAGTATCGTTTGGAAGGCACACGACCCATCTTTCTCTGACATCAATATGAACATCTATGGCTTTGAAGACGCGTGGCACCTCCAGAATAGCTACGATGAGGTTGCAGAACAGAACTCACACATGCGCCTAAGGGAACTCCACGAATGGGAACGCACTATGTCCAGAGTCGTTGCCCGTATTCCTGTTCTTCCTGTTGAGGACATGAAGACGCTGTTCACAAGAAGGAAAGGACTCCTCTGTCGCGAACGGAGTATCGGTGTCATGCCTATTCTCCTCCCCGACGAGGCTCCAATCATGCACGGAAGTGAGTCATACACAACATTGACGCCCTCTCCTGTGCGTGTCAAAATGGAGGTCACCAGCGAGAAATACGGTCTGTTTCTCCCCGCAATCTATGAAGGCAGTTCCCGCCCGCTCGACATCTTAGGGGGGGACCAGGTTTCAAGGATATTGCTGTATGAGGGGTCATTCCGAGGACTCATACGAGAAGGAGACAAAGTAGAGGTGTCGGGTATCATTCAGAGAGTCACACCGACACGAAACAGGGAAGAAATCTTCTACCAGCTGATGGTCGGCTCGAAGGTGGGGGCGGGCAAGGAGTTCATTCGCCTTGTCAGTAATACCTAGTACTCGACGGCACCTATGGTCTTGAGAACATTGGCTTCCCAACCTGATACATAGCTTATCGCTATCTGCTCATATTCTGTGCTCTTTCGCTCTACTTTCTCAAGAACGCCAGAAACCAAGACCTCCTCATCTCTGAAGGCCATCATTCGAAATTGTTCTATGTAGTTGAGAACTCTGGTGGGTGATGCGCTTGGGTCGCCATCCAGCACTTCAAGCGTTTCGATTCCATACTCGCTTGGCATGTAGTAGCCGTCATCATGCTCAGTGATGCGGGCCCTGACAGTAATCCGGTCCCCCGGAGTCATTGTTGCATCCTCAGCCAGGTTGTCAATCTCGTCAAATCTACGAATAGGCTCGAACTCCACCTTGAGGAAGGGTTCTCGTACTCCTGGCAGGATACCGTAGATTCCCTTTCGACGATGGTGCGCAATTATCTCTTCACGAGTTATCGCCTTAAAGGGAGAAGGCTTCTCCAAGAACTGCTCCACTTCCACCACAAACTCGTTGGCCAGATACCCATCCGGTTCAGAATACCATTCAAGCAGAAGCGGCCGAAGCTCTTCGAACGTCTTTTTTCCGTAGACAGTGATATCCAGATCCGAGTATTGTGGATGGTAGATTCCTGCTAGCAGGCTACCGAATATACCCAGATCCGACCGACTTAACGATGTGTTCTGTACGAGATAGTCAATCAGTTCAACCAAGAGTTCTGCAAGGAGGTCATCAGGCGGGGAAGCAAGCATCTCTTTCAGGCCCATGTCTGTCCTGAGCACCTCACTAATGTCAGGATGCCTTACTCCAACAAGAATAGTGTCAAGAGGAGGATACTGAACTGTGAACTTTGGATACTTCTCATTCACGAACTCCACACCTTCGGGCCCATAGAACTTGCAGTAGCCCTTCTTACGTATTCGTCTATCCAGCAGAGTGTCAGACTTGAATATGGACATAGGCACGTATTCAGGGTCACACACGTATCCCTCTGGGGGATGCCAGTATCCGTAGACGCGGAAGAAGATTCCTGGTTCTGTCAGAATCAGATCACGGTCTCTGAGAGTAATAGCTTGTTCAGGCATTGTCACATCCTGTCCCTTAAGATACGCGAATGACGCCGAGTGATAATCTTTCCTTTCGACAACCAGACTCATTAGGAGAAGCCGCCCTAAGGGTACCTGTGTCGTCCGGAAGGTCATATGTCAAGACAAAGGCCGGCGATGGCGAAACGGCCAGAAAGGCCCTCTTGGAGGCCAAACTCCTAGACACAGAATACAAGATAGTAGACGAATACCAAGACCTGTACTTCCCATTATCAGGCAAGGTTTCCAAGGCCGAATTGAAGAAGATTCTGGCTGGCATAGACTTCGAAACCGGCAAGAGAGAGTTTGTAACGGCACATATCGGACCGAAGACGTTGTCTGATGCTCTTGAGGGCATACTACCCCCAGAACTGTTCGAACACCTACCACGTGCCTATGACCTCATTGGAGATATCGCTGTTCTTGAACTACCTGATGAGTTAGCTGACTTTGGTAGGGAGATAGGTTCAGCTTTTCAATCCATGCACAAGAACTTCTCAACGGTTCTTGGCAAGCGAGGTGCCATAACCGGAACAACAAGAGTCCGTCGGTATGACCTACTTGCTGGTCAGAGAAAGACAAGAACCATTCACACAGAATATGGCTGCAAGATTGCAGTAGATGTTGCAAAGGCCTACTTCAGTCCAAGGCTGCTTGAGGAGCATAACAGGGTTGCAAATCTGGTTGTGGATGGCGAAACCGTGGTAGACATGTTCACTGGAGTCGGCCCCTTCGCGCTACACATTGCCAGAAGACATAGTGCTAGGGTCTATGCTATCGACATCAACGCTGATGCAATTGATCTACTTAGAGAGAGCATCGAGCTCAATCGACTGATAGGTGAGGTCATACCTATACTGGGAGATGCACATGATTACGTTCAGAGCAGTTTTGATGCAGATGTTGATCGGGTGATAATGAACCATCCAACTGGTGCCTTCGAGTTTGTAAGGGATGCATGCAAAGCTCTGAGGGAAGACGGATTCATGCATTACTACGATTTTGCAGGTGGAAAAGATCCTGAAAGTAGCGTTCAGGAGAAGATAGAGGGCCTTGTGAGAGAGTCGGGCAGAGAAGTACAGAGTGTTGATGTGATACGAAGAGTCCGGGATAGTGCCCCCTACGAGTACCAAATGGTTGTCGATTTGGTCATTCGCTGATAAAGAGAAGCTCACAATCAATGGCTGTTTCAGGCTGTTTTAACCTCTCTATGAGAGAACGATTAAGGTCTGAGGCCGCCTTGTCAGCTTGAATCATCAGAGTTCGCCCGCACACAAATGAGCTCTTTCGAGCCACCATGCTAGTCGAATCGGAATACGTCAGCCCGGGGTCCCCTCTTCCCTCAATCTCCTCAATCAAATTCTCCACATTGAGTCTCAGGACAATGCGCGTGTTGGGGGATCTGGCTAGTTCTTTGATCTCCGAATCGAATCTTTGGAGCGTCTTATTCGCCCGAATGCCGACAATACACGTACCTGATGGTGTCAGAGTTGGCTCTGATGTAATCTCAACCGTGGTTCTATGATCCCCAGTGACATTTGCGTGTCCATAGGCTCGGAATCGCACTCTGCGCATGCTTCCATGATTGCGCTCAACGCTTTTATCAATGCATGCCACATTGTGCAGTGATTGTGATGCGCGACAGCTCCTTCGAGAAACAAGCCGAGAATCTCGCTCAGAGTCTTCGACGCCGAGGATATCTAAGGAGCGAGAGCGTTGAACGGGCATTCAGGACCGTTCCTCGAGAGGAGTTCGTACTCCCAGATTCTCGTAGAAACTCATACCGCGATTCACCTCTATCAATTGGATTGGGTCAGACTATCTCTGCTCCTCACATGTGTGTAATAATGTGCGAAGGTCTGGACCTCAGAGAGGGGCACAATGTCTTAGAGGTGGGAGCCGGATCAGGGTATCATGCTGCTCTATGTGCAGAGATAGTTGCACCAACGGGGTCCCCCAACCCGGGCCATGTATACACAATAGAGATAGTCAAAGGCCTAATCGATTTTGCCAAAGCGAATCTCGAGCGGTCCGGGTATGCCGATAGAGTGTCTGTAATTCATGGAGATGGTGGAAGGGGGCTACCAGAGAAGGCTCCCTTTGACCGAATGCTTGTGGCAGCGGCAGCACCCGACATTCCTCCGCCTCTGATTGAACAGCTGGCACCAGGTGGCATTCTGCTAATCCCTGTGGGGTCTCGTGGGTTCTATCAGGAGCTCATGGTGGTTGAGAAAGGCTTGGAATCGAAAGTCACCAAGAAACGGTGGGGTGGGGTTGCCTTTGTACCACTGACTGGCGAGTATGGTCACTGAGGCTCTCTCACCCTATGAAGAGGTACCACTGAAAGCGTCACATAGTCATCATCCTTCAGCTTAAGCCTCTCTCTGAGATCGAAGGGCGAGATCACCTCCAGAATGTCCTGTCCGTGATGTGTTCGCTGAGCAATGACTACGACACCATCAACTTTCTGATTCACCATGACTCGATAACAGACGACATCTCCAAAAGTCCGCCCCTCGAGAGTGAAACCTGACACAATCAGGGGTGGTGACTGTTTCATTCTACTGACGGCGTTGCGAGAGTTCTCATCAATGACCTTCACATTAAGGGTGCCAGAAAAAGGCTTGAAACCAAGGGCCTTCTCGAATCTTGAGGAGTACATTTCCACGTAGTATGCGCCTTCACCAAGGCCATGCACCACCCGACCATCTATCACTATCTCCTCCTCACGTGGCGCAAGAGCAAGCTCCAAGTTAGTCATTATCTGGCTTAGCTCTTTGATGCCTTTACTTGTCAATTGTAGCACCATTCCACTTGCCGTGTGAGCCCGAGTCACATAGCCCTCTTCGACGCAAAAGGAAATCCTTCGTGATGCGGTCTGTTGACTTACGTCAAGCATCTCTCCAAGTCTTCGGGTTGTTAGAATAGTCCTTCCATGAGATGCCCCTTCTCTCGCCAGAACATAGAGTGTGAACCAAGTGTCAGGTGCAATCATGTCAGTCTGCTCTCCGCTCTCCATCCTATTATTGGTTATCTCTCATGCGGTCTTCGAAGGCCTTCAGTTCTCTTACCAACTTCTCCTGCTGAATGGCTGAAGTTATGCTTCCACGTGTGCGCTCAATTATCGACCTAGCAACGTCGCTTTTCCTTCTGAGGTCGGGGACCAAGGCATTCGGAAAGTCAAAGGTCTGGATTTCATCGAAGATCTCTTCCATGAACCCCAACAGACTCGTTGCTCTCTCGACGTCCTCTTGTCGAATGCTATCAAGCACAGCTCTCCTGAGTTCTCCTACTGTGTCTGCAAGACCAGTCAGATACGCTCTCGCAGGAATCCCGTACTGCTGAGGGGCTGTAAATCGACCATCTTTCAGTAGTGAGAGGAGGTTTGCAGCCTCTGCCATCTCCTGATGGGCTACATCTAGATTCCTCGAACGAGCCATGAAATTGCTCTCCGTCACCTCCCTCAGGGCTCTCTCCACAATCGCATGAGCCTCTGATAGCAGTTCAGCAGCAGCAGCGAAGTCTCCTCTGTGACTCTCCTTTATTGACTCGCTACACTTTCTAACGGCTGACCTTGATAGTGGAAGTATTCTCTCGCGGACTCCATCATCTCCCTCAATCTCGGTTCTCAGAGGCTCTAGAATCTTGGATAGCTTCATTTCTGTCCCCGACCCCCGTCTATTGTATCTTCTTTATTTGTTTGCTCCTTGACAGAAGCACCACCCTGCTCTCAACCTGCTCGTCTTGTAGATAGTACCCCGTAAGAGCGGACAGTTTCCTAGAGAAAGAACGAATCTCCCGGTGCGACGGTGCATTGACGCTACTCATTCTATCCCTAGATGAGCCAAGAAACATGTACCCCTTGACTTCAACAAAGTCTGGCTCACCTGAGAGAATCAGCTTGGCAAACGAGCGCGGTTCATACATATTGTGACCAGCTACCATTGTGAGTCGATTCACAGTACGACATGAGAGTGAATGAAGCACCTCTTGTGATTCATTCAGTAGTTTCCAGCCATCGCGTATAATTGGTTTGCACAGGGCACGATAGGTCTGTTCGTCTGGCGCGGCCAATGTTATGTAGAGCTGCGTGGGGAGAGTCATATTGGATAAAACATCCGGTCGTGTTCCATTGGTCACTAGGAATGTTGACATTCCTCGATTGCCCCCCTCCTCAATCAGTTCACTCAGGAACGGATACAGCGTTGGCTCGCCCGCCAATGAGATTGCTAGATGTCTAGGTTCTCTAGCCTCACGATATCTATTCTCTGGCACATTAGCTCCGATTTCGGGATTGAATCCTCCTAGAGACCTTAGGTTAGCCATCAGCACTTCATCGAGCAGGTCAGATGGTGCCAGAACTTCATTCTTTGTAACGCTAGTCTGATTCCATCCCGTTCCAAGGTCTGATGGAGTCACCCGCCAACAGAAGTCACAGTTCTGAGTACACTTGTCCACTACTGGAGTCATCTGCAAACATCTGTGACTCTCAATGCCATAGAATCGCTGCTTGTAGCAGACATCTCCATATAGTAGACTCTTCTTTTGCCATTGGCATGCCTTGAATGCTCCTC
The DNA here is from genome assembly GCA_001563325.1 of Candidatus Thorarchaeota archaeon SMTZ1-83. The sequence continues at coordinate 9,473 of LRSK01000232.1, read as the reverse complement.
GCTGTCCAAGGAGGTGATACCCTTGCCGCTTGAGCTTCTCTCTCAATTCTGTAGGCATTTCCGGACTCAATGGTGTCGTCGGCCAAGACTGCGTCGTGTCTTATGAGCATTTGGCATTGTACTCTCCGTTGGAGGCCAGTTCCGCAGCCATGGTCTCTTGCACACTCCAAGAACCAGTAAGCACTCCCCTTCTGGAGAGCTCTCCTAATGCACTACGACTCTCTGGGTCTAGAATTCCTGGCGGCATGTTCTCGAAGGCACTTCCAGGAAGAGGCATGAATACGTGTCCGTGCACCATCGCTCCCATCTTTGCTAGCTCTTCACACATCTCGATGCTGGCTCTCAGTTCCTTCTCTGTTTCTCCAGGTAGTCCAAACATCATGTCAACGTGTGGTGTGAAACCACAATCGAAAGACAATCGAATCGCATCCAGTCCGTCTTCTACGGTGTGACAACGATTTGCAATATCTAGGACTCTGTCACTCGCTGATTGGAGTCCAATCTGGAGCGTTCTATTGGCCACATAGTCACGCAGCAAATCAAGTGCTTCCTTGCTGACAAACTCGGGTCGAACTTCAGACGGAAACGCTCCAAAGAAGACCTCTTCAAGGCCCTCAACTGAGGTGGACTCCCTGAGTAAGTATCCCAGTTTGTCCAGATTCATCTCGCGTCCCTTTCCTCCATAAGAGAGAGCATTCGGCGACATGAACCAGGTACGTCGAAATCCCCTTTGTTGAACCGCACGATTCAGCCATCCGACGACTGAATCTACGGATCTATGTCTTACTCCTTTGCTGGTCAAGAAAGGCGTGCAGCAGAACTTGCAGGCAAACGGACAACCACGTGTCACCTCGACTGGACCTAATACGTTCATATCAAGTGCAAAGGGGGGATATTCATCCAGTTCGACCTTGGGGAGGTCTCTCGGCTTTGGATAGAACTCACTCTTCTCAGAGACAACACCTTCAATCTCTCGAGGGTCTCTATCATTCATCAGATACCAGAGCAGGTCTGTAAAGAGCTTCTCTCCCTCGCCTACTACGACATAGTCGAACCCAGCGTCCAAGAGGTCTGCAGGACGAGCGCTAGCGTGAGGTCCGCCTCCGATTTGCGTAACCGTGTCACCAAACCGTGCCTTGATTCTCTTACTCTCACGAAACACTCTCTCAGTCTGTGTACTCATCACGGATTGAGCAAGCAGTACTGGTCCCTTATCGACTGTCCTTCGAATGGTGCTATCAGACAGCTGAAATGGTGCACTCACCTGCAACTCAGCCAGTCGACTATCCATCTCTACAGCACCGAGAAGTGCTGCTACGCTATATCTCGAAGAAGAATGAGTACGGAAAATGAGATGATGAGGCCCCACTCAAGACACACGCGCTAGTTCTCTACGACTCGCTCAGCGACACCGTCTTTGGTGACGCTCATAATGCGGATTTCGCCACCAGACTGGGCATCCCTGGATATTCCAGCCTTTACTGCTGCAACTGCTATCTTCTCCGCTTCCTTGACCGTCAGACCCTCTTTGTAGTCCTTCTCAAGAACACCAAAGGCTGTCTGTGTTCCACTTCCGGCAGCTGTAAACTCTTCAGGTATCAATGACCCGCCCATGTCTAGTGTATAGAGTGCCGGGCCGTCGGTGTCAAACCCAACTATGACAGTCTGTACGTAGAGAGGTGCCATCTTCTGCTGATACAGAGTGTTGGCCACCATCTTGGACAGCGCCTTCACGCTGATGGCTCTCTTCTGATTCAGCTCATAGAGTTTGATACTTGCTTGAAGCCGACTGACAAGCATCTGATAGTCCGATGTGAGCCCTGCAGAGGCCAAGACTATGGTGTCAGACAGTTTGAATGCCTTGACACCCTTATCCGTGAGAATGAACGTTCCCCAGCTGATCAATGAGTCGGTAGCTACAATAGCTCCATCGCTGCACTTTATACCAACAACGGTCGCACCAGTAGGAAGTGACATTACAAGAGGTCCTCCGTAGGGCGCTCTGGCCCGAATTACGGTCAGGTAGGTTCTTTTTAAAACGTTTTGAACTGTTCCTTTTGTGCAGACAAAGACCGAAAAGGAATTGACTGAGAGATATGCAGTGGTTGAATCCCTTCACAAAGATCCCCACCATAATGACTGCAGAGGAGATTATCGACTTTGCACAGAAGAAGTCGACCCGTATGAGCATGAAGAGCTCTCTTAGACTGAAGAGAGTGGAGCGAACCCGGATTCGAGAGATAACACGACTTCAGGAGTTCACCAAGCATATCAAGGGCAAACTGAAGGAGGCTGTGGAGGGTTTTCCTTCTCTGGACCATCTACATCCATTCTATCACGAGCTCACCGAGATTCTTGTTGGGATTGATAAGCTGAAACAGGCACTTGGAGCTGTCTACAACTGTACGCCTCCAATCGACGAAATAACCAACAACCATCTCGAAGCATTGAAGCTCGCAGAGGACTTCCGTCAGATGAAGAAGACACGTAGGGCTGCCAAGGGTAGAATCTCGTCAATTGTGCGCGCGACAGCTTCAAACTTGGATTTCATCATTGAGGCCAAAAAGACCATGTCGCGACTTCCCGGTGTAACTCCCAACTCTCCCACCATAGTATGTGCAGGCTTCCCCAATGTCGGCAAATCAACTCTTGTGAAGGCTGTTTCAACGGCCGAGCCAGAGATTGCACACTATCCCTTCACTACCAAGAAAGTAATAATCGGCCATCTCACCATTGGAGATCAGAGCGTCCAGATTATTGACACGCCTGGAATACTGGATAGGCCAATGTCAGAACGGAATGAGATTGAGAGACAGGCGATTGCCGCACTGAAGTACCTCGCTCATGTCATCATCTTCATGCTGGACCCCTCCGAGGCCTGTGGCTGGGGTCTCAACGACCAGCTCAGTCTATACAGGGAGGTTCAAAGGACGTTTCCCTTGAATCCTCTTCTCGTTGTTTTGAACAAGATCGACATCACTCCGCCCGAGCAGCTTGAGCTGGCGAGGAAGAAGGTGCCAGGAGCTCATGAGATGATTGCTATCGAAGGCAAAGGGGTTCAAGAGCTGATGAACGACGCTCTTGAAGAGGTGGACTTGGTCTCTCTCCAAGATTCGGTGGATGAGTTTGTAGCCCAAGTTTCACAGAGAGAATCCGACCCCTCTGACAGTTAGCTTCCCAGGCCCCCCAGTTTTTCCCTTGAGAGAAACATCCGCATCCAGCAACTTCTGAGCTACCCACAGGTTGGTTTCCAGGTGCTGTGTGATCTTGGTCACGCCTATCTCGCTCGTGCCCTTAGCTAACAACATGTAGGGGACCAGCATATCACATAGGTGAGAATCGACGGCCAACCCTGTGGAGAGTTCATCAATCAGCCGATGGGCGCATTCTGAACCCACATCCTCGGCAGGCTTTCCTCTCTCCCCGAGCCTGTCAGCTCCAATTCTTGCACCCTTTTCTGACTCTGCCCAAATGACAATGCCACTTCCTGGTCCTAGGTGTCTGTCCTCGTTCTTTTGATAGGACTCCACGTCAATCATAATCTGTTCTATCCCGCTCTCGCGTAACACCGAATGTGCTGAATCAGCCTGTCGTCTAGCAACATGTGGCGGCAGTCTTACACAATGCGAGATGCCACTGACTCCTATGATGTCACCAAAGTCCACAAGATCAAGCGCAGTGAGTTCTTCTACGGGTGTAATCGTACACAACACGCTTCCTCCCCCTCTTGGAAAGTGGCCTCTCTTTCTTACAGATATCTCAACATGCAGACCCATTCTCCGAAGCGAATGCGCGAAGACTGCCCGCATGTAGTCTATAGGGGGGCTCCACGAAACATCAGTCCCTCCTGTGAGGTTCAACCTGATAGGTTCAGGGGCAAGAGCCGCAGTTGGTAGAGCCGCCTGAAGTATTAGCGAGATTGATCCAGCCGTTCCAACATCATAGATGTAGTCCCCCCCTCTCCTCGTTCGAGGTGAGAATTCTACGATTGTGTTTCCGACCTCCAGCCCGCTCACCTTTGCATCCACCAATTGAGCGATGATGTCGATACCCGCCATGTGTTGTCTTTTGAGGCCTGGTTTTGGACGACCTGCACGTATTTTGCTGACTCTTACTGGACGCATCGTGAGTGCTGACAACGCAATTGATGTGCGCAGTATCTGTCCTCCTCCCTCACCATAGGAGCCATCAATCTCTATCATCATGGTGACCCTACGCCCTTGATGGGGCTCAGACAGTTAAGGACTTCCGTTCGTCGTACCGCTGCCGAAGCCTTATTACGTCACACCACCCGTTCGGTTGCGGTAAAGATGAGGTCTGCATTCATCGGGCGCTTCCAACCAGTCCACAAAGGACACATCTATTCAGTCAGTCAGATTCTGGAGAAGAAAGAGGATCTGATCATTGTCATAGGTAGCGCTCAATATTCACATACACCGAATAACCCCTTCACAGGCGGGGAGAGGGTCATGTTCATGAAGGGAGCGCTCATCGAGGAGGGGCTTCCCCTTGCCCGCATTGATATCATTCCCCTCGCAGACATCAACATCCATCCACTGTGGGTCTCCCACTTGAGAAGTTTTGTACCATACTTCAAGAAGGCCTATACCCATAATCCGCTTGTTCAAAGTCTGTTGAAGGCAGCTGGAGTCGAGGTGGATGAAACAGACCTTCTTGAGAGAAACACCTACAGTGCCAAAAACATTAGAAACCTCATTGGCTGGGACAATCCCGAATGGGAAACTCTGGTACCTGATTCGGTTGCGAAGATAATCAAAGAACACAAGCTGGACGATAGGATACGAGAAGTCGGCGAGGTCACCACCAAGCGGTGACAGTACACAGCAGACTTTAAATACGGACACAGAACGACTGTCTGTTGGTGAACGTAAATGCTAGGTGAACACGTTCCGATGGAATGAAATGCTATTTCTCTGTCCTAGCCAGTGCTCTATGTCGCAATCAAATCACAGGAGTAGATACCATGAGCAGCAGTGACCAGAAAGAAGATGCACAAGTCATCTTCAATATAAGCAAAGAGAAGAATTTCCCTGATTGGTATGGCGAGATCTGCAGAGTCGCAGAACTTGCAGACATCCGATATGGTGTCAAGGGATTCACTCCGTTTCCACCATGGAGCTACATGACTATGGACATCATGTTCGACATACTGGAAACGGTCCTGAAACGAAAGGGTCACCTGCCCATGCTATTTCCTACCGTGATTCCTGAGAGCAATCTTATGAAAGAGGCTCAACACGTCGAGGGCTTTTCACCTCAGGTGTTTTGGATAAAGGAGATTGGCGACGGTGAGAAACTGGAGGAACCACTGGCGCTAAGGCCTACGAGCGAGACAGCAATCTATCCCATGTACTCGCTCTGGGTTAGAAGTTGGCGTGACATGCCCCTAAAGAGGTATCAACGTTGTTCCATCTTCAGGTCCGAGGTCAAGAGCACTCGCCCGTTCTTGAGGGGACGTGAATTTCTGTGGATTGAAAGCCACAATGTGTTTGCGACTCATGAGGAAGTCTTAGCGCAGGTTATGGAAGACATTGAGACCACGATGGAAGTTGTGGCCGGCGACTATGGAGTCCCCGTCTTCGTCTTCAAGAGGACTCAGTGGGACAAATTCCCAGGTGGGCTAAACACCTATGCGGCTGACACTATGATGCCTGATGGAAAGGTGATTCAACTACCTTCGACCCATGACTTGGGTGACAACTTTGCTAGAGCCTTCGATATCGCATTTCTCAATGAGAAGAACGAAACTGTCTATGCATGGCAGACCTGCTACGGTCCAGCAGTTTCAAGAATCTTTGGAGCAATGATATCGATTCACGGTGACGACAAGGGTCTTCGCTTTCCCTTCAAGTTGTCCCCCTATCAAGTCGTCATCGTGCCCATATTCACAGACAGGAGCGCAGATGAGGTCTTGAAGTACTGCAGGAAGATTGAGCGCACACTGAGCAAGGCAGGTTTCCGTGTCAACCTTGATGACTCTGATGCCACTCCCGGCTGGAAGTATAACTACTGGGAGATGAAGGGTGTCCCCATCCGGATTGAAGCCGGTCCCAGGGACATGAAGCAGAACAAGGTCGTGGTCTTTCGCAGAGACACTATGAAACGAGAGAGCGTAGGCTTGAAGGAGCTCAAGAAGAGGGTCTCACGCCTCGGAGCGGAGATAGACCAGACCCTGAGATCCCAAGCAGAGGCAAGGTTCACTGATCTAGTGGTGGACGCAGAAAGTGAAGGAGAGATTGCTGATGCGCTCGAAAACGGCAAGATTGCTAGAACTCCTTTCTGCAGTACAGAGATGGAAGGACTAGCCTGTGCTGAGGAGCTTAAGGACAGAGTCGGCGGCGAGATACGCGGGACTAGAATGGACTTAGAGGAGACTCCTGAGGGTATATGCCCATTCTGTGGTGCGGTCGCCAAGGAGATTGTCTACATAGCGCGATCGTACTAGCCAAGTGTTCTGGTCCCGTTTTAGGGACCAGACTTCCCCTCTCTCTCGAATCTTGCGCGCACAAGCTCGTATGAGCCCGGATTTTCCAAGGCCGTCTACAGCAACTGGGCTACTGAGCGCGCCAAACTAATGGTTTTGAAGGAGCTTTTCAATGAACTCGTGTAGACAATAGGAGGAGAATCTTCGTCTTCAGAGATTAACAGGTCTTAACTCAGCGAGGAGGCGACTTGAGTTGACTGAGAGTCAGGTCTTTAAGGAGTACATTGCAGCAGACAACAGCCACGACTCAGGGGATACAAGATTGAGTCTAGAGAGTCTCTCGGACATTCCAGGTGTAGGTGAGAAGATAAGAAAGGCGCTTGTTGACCACTTCGGCAATGAGGCAGTCGCTCTCAAGGTCATCACGGACTCGCGTCTGGACCTCGTGTCGGCCGTGCCAGGAATTGGGGACAAACAAGCAATCAACATCGTCAAAGCTGCGTTTGAGGTACAATTTGGTGCTAGCGCCAACACGATCTTGAGAAGTGTTGATGCGAGAAAGATATTCGACTCTGTCCTAGGCATCATCCGTGGCTATACCAACACTAGCTATGCTAGGGATAAGCTGATTCTATACTTCCCCCTGCCCCCAGACAAACTTGACATCATTCATGAGCGACAGAAGTACTTCTCAGACGCTTCCGAAATGGCTCATGAACTCACAGAAGAACAGGAAGAAATCCTGCGTGCGAACTTGAGTCAAACCCGGGGTCTCTACAGAAGAATCAAGCCCCGCAGACTTGAGGGAAGGGTCATCATCACAAATGATGAGAAGGTGTTTGACAAGCTCGTGAGTGAGGGCGTGGACCGTTGGTGTCCAGTGTACGTCATATCCGAGGGTGAGAACGCCATAGACTATGCAAAGGGGTATGACCTAGTCATCTACATGTCACCACTTGGAGTCTATGACGATTCTGTTGACATGTTGGACAATGTGGAGATTCTGGGGAAAGACTGGACCATTGACGATGTCTTACCCGAGAGGACGATAGGGTTCTACTCCAGAAATTACCGAGTCATTGATGCGACTTCCAAGCTCGCGAATGTCTTCGGGAATCTTCCGATGAACGACTCTGTACGGAGCTTCATTGAGAGTATCGAAATTCACAGCCTCAAAGAGGTCGGACAGCTTCTGAAGAACCTCAACGAAGAGGGCGATCTAGCTGAAGATGTTGATGCCGAGCTTGATCGATACAGAAGGGCCGTGAAGGCATTTCCGACTGCAATTGCTGAAACCGAGGCGTGGCTCAATGAAGAGATAAAGAATAGAATCTCCAAGAGCGAAGTGACTTTGGGGGGCCAGCAGATAATCTCTATTCTGCAGTCCGCCGAATTAGAGGGAGCAGAGGGAAGCGCACTGAGGAACATGCTTCCTGCTGAGATTGTAGAAACTTTCACTTCTACCATACAAGAAGCTGAGGACAAGCTGGTGGAGATGCTTGGTCTAACCATGAAAGAAGCAGACTGGGCTTCTGGTATAATCAGTGAAGAGATTGCTCTACCTGTGAAGATGGTCTCAAGCCAGATTAATGACCTTGAGGACAGACTCAGGAGGCTCTTTGCAGACAGGCAGTTCAGACTCATCAAGAAGTTGTCAAGCCAACTTGAGAAGCTGACCCCGGCTGTGACAGAGGCAGTACGCACCCTTTTGGACTTCGATCTGTTCCTTGCCGTTGGATTGTTCAGTAGAGAGTATGACCTACGAACACCTACCATTTCAACCGAATACTCTGGAGTTGGCGTTCAAGGAGCCAGAAATCTGGCTCTTACAGAGAGTATGTTGAGAGGAAAGCATGGCGAGGTTCAGCCCATAGACTATGCCATCGGCAAGACCCCCTTCCAGCCAGCAGGTACGAATGGGGAGAATTGTACGCTTCTCTCAGGTGCAAACAGCGGTGGCAAGACGACAACCATCCAGACACTTGCTCAGATTGCCACGATGGCACAGGCTGGTCTACCAGTGCCTGCAAACAAGGCGTACATGCCTCCATTTGAGGAGATCTACTTCTTCTACAAGAGCAGAGGCATGGTGAGTGCGGGTGCATTCGAAACTACATTGAAGCAGTTTGCTGACATAGTCACGTCGGAGAAGCCCAAACTGGCCCTGTTTGACGAGGTTGAGGCAATCACTGAGCCCGGTAGCGCAGCCAACGTGATAGCAGGACTCATTGAGATTCTGCAGCGCGATACCAGAAGCTGCACCGTGATCTGCAGTCACATGGCACGAGAAATCAAGGAAGTCACGGACACCCCTGTTCGAATCGACGGAATCGAGGCACAAGGGCTAGATGATAATCTCGAGCTTGTTGTGGACAGGACTCCACGCTTCGGCTATCTTGCAAGGAGCACCCCCGAGCTCATCGTTGAGCGACTGACAAAGCTGTCTAAGGGCAAGAAGCGGGAAGTATATGAGAGAATTCTAGGGAATCTCACCGGGACTCGACATAACATCTGAGGGTCTGCCTACAGCGCAATGGCTCGAGGTCCAGGAGGTCGAGCGTTGAAATTCTATGCTCACATTCAGAACTCTCACTACGATCTTGCCCTTGTGACCGGCGACCTTGTCCGAGAGGCCGAGATGAGGGCCGCCATGCCTGATCTGCCTGAATGCTACATAGTTCAAGGCAACATGGACTATGGCCGAGCATTCAATATCCATGAACAGGTTGAGATTGAGGAGCTGACCTTCCTTCTCTTGCATGGCACACAGTTCAGACCACGGGGCAATATCAAACAGTTTTGGGAAATCATGGTGAACGTGGGTGCAGACGTTGGAGTCCATGGTCACACACACGAGCCAGCCATTGACCTGTATGATGGAAAGCTCTTCCTGAATCCGGGAACGATTTCTGGAGCCACCGGTGGCTGGGCAGGGGTTCAAGATGCAAGCTTCATCGAGCTTGAGGTGAACCAATCTGAGATGACCGTCAATCTTCATCATACCGATTGGCATGTTGTGAAACGGTCA